>CAYQQI010000089.1:0-1533 GCA_964419595.1 uncultured Candidatus Saccharibacteria bacterium | reverse complement strand
AAACGGAGGGGGTAGTCAATGCGGCTTGTGAGCCGGGATTATTGGGTATAGGGTAGCGGAATGACGCCCGACGAAAGGGAACAACAGAGACAGAAATTCTTCGAAAATCTACCTGTTTTCAAGGACTCAACGCCCATGCTTATCCGCCCGCAGCACCGCCCCCGTATCGAGGTTATTCTGGAGCGGCTGGCTTCGCCCATATGGCACGTGCTCTATCGCCTAGCAGGCAAATAGGCGGGTATACTGAGCATATGTATGGCCGTAGGTATAGTGGCGGGTATATCGGCCTCATTGTGCTGCTCCTCGGAACCGGGCTCGCGCTCTACCTTTTTATGCAATATTCGCCGCTCGGGCGCGGTGCGACCGACCAAGGGCTCATGCAGGCGCTGGACGCGAAAAAGCGTGCTGAGGCCATGAAAGGGAATGCCGATCACCGAAACGGCGAATACGAGGAGATGATGGGCCAGTAATATGCGCGGCAAAAACATTATCGTAGTCGTTGCGCTTCTGTGTGCACCGCTTTTTGTATTTGCACAAGATGGTAGCGCTGGGGATGGAACGACTCCCGCAGACCCGAAACCCGCAGACAGCGGAAGCGCCGCACAGCCGGCAGTTCCTGCCCCCGCTGAACAGGTTGCGCCCGCAACTTCGAGTACCGCTGCGCCTGCAGCAGGAAACACAGTACGGCCCACAACGACTTCGCCAATAACTCCGAATCCCACGACGCCGGGCACGAGCACCACGAGTAATACAAATCCCACACCGCAGAATCCCGCCCCGACGAACGTGATCAACCTGGGTACGACCACTCTCAACGCCGAGGTTGATGGGGGCGGCACAAATCCATTGTTGTGGGCGCTTGTTGCCGCTGGGGCTTTTGCGCTTGCGCTCGTGCCGTTCGGATTCTTGCCGGGAGGAATGCTGCGCCGAAAGCCGAAGGGTGACGAGGGGAGCAACAATCGGTGTTTAGATATTAAGGAAATGATGGAAGCAAAGCTGCGCGAACTTACCGACGTGAAAGCGATGGCGAAGGAGAAAATGATAGAGATGAGTAAAGAAAAAATGCGAGACGCGGTGAGCGGCACGGCAACGGGCGACTTACTCGTGCGTGCTCAGAAACTGGAAGAGCAATTCAACAAACTCAAAAAGCTCTTCGAGGAATGCCAGATCGATGTCGACCGTTACGCGCTCAAGGGAGTGGTAGTGGAGAACAGCTTGCTCGATAAAAAGATACTGGAGCACGTGCGAGTGATACGCACCCGCACCGAGGGCGAGAGAGTATTGCACGACATTCGACTCAGCCCAAAACAGATCGACGATATTCAAACAAATATGATCGATACAAAATGGTTCTTCCACCACTGGAAACCCGGAACGAACGACGTAACGGTAGTGTTCAAAGACAAACAGTTCACAGTGCGGCATTCAGATACGAATACGTGGAGTGAGGCGAGAGCATACGGTGTAGCTCACGGCATCCCCGAATCACAGTTGGATTTCCGCATAGAGTAAATGAAGCAAGATGAAGTAAGG
>CAYQQI010000088.1:0-1750 GCA_964419595.1 uncultured Candidatus Saccharibacteria bacterium | reverse complement strand
GACCACGAACAAACTTTCCGACCAACCGAGCGGCGTATTGTCGTTGAAATTCTCCGAGTTAGAGAAGTAGAGCTCCGGTATCAAACCGTCCTTCGTGACGGTCTTTTTTGCTTCTTCGAGAAACAATTGTGCTTTCTCTTTATTTCCGATATGGGCATAAATGATGGAAAGCCAGGAAAGCCCGAAGGTCCACTCCGCTTCTTCCGACCATCCGTCGTCATTAGCGTTGTAGTAACGGTCACCCTTATAGCGGATCACTCCTCGCTCTCGCAACAAATGATATTCGATGTTCTCCAAGATGCTATCCCGCTCTTCTTCTGTCACCACGTTGAACGGCCAGACGAGCGAGAGAAGTGCCAGGTCCACAAACTTCCCCGCACTCTCTCGCGGCATCATAATTCTGAGCGTGAGCTCCCCGCGCTCTATGAGCGCATCCGGCACGTTTATCCCCTCGATACGTTTCGCCGACTTCAATCCGGCGACACATGCGCCGACCGACGAAGCATGAATTTCCTGATTTTCTTCCCACATTCCGGAATCGGGATCGTGCCAGTATTCGAGCGTTGAAAGATACCACACGAGTTTCTGTACAACGCGCCTATCATCATCGTCGAGCACTATTGTGCCGGGTTGTTTTGCTTCGAGTTCTCCGAGCTTGAATAGAATGCACCCGACGGAATCATTCTGCTTGTTCCCCCACTCTTCCCAGAACTCGTCGAACGTTTGCGGGTGGTATCGGGGGTGAATGTATTCGTGCGTATGCTCGGGTTTTTTAGATATCGCGTGGTCTATCTTATACTCGTGCTTCTTGAAAATATCCAGGATCGCACGATAGGTCTTGCGCACCATTTCGTAGTCACCCACAACTTCAAATGCCAGGCACTCGTAGAAATTGTCGCGCAGCCACGCCTTATCGTAGCCGGTCTCCGCACCCTTGTTTGACGCCGCAAAGAGTCCGGAGTCATACTGCAAACCCTCGAGGATGCCCAGGTGTTGTTCCACAAGTTTCGTATATGCGGTCTTTTGCGCCATTCGAAGATTGTACCCCGCACCACTTTCGAACACATGTTGTTTGTACACACCCGTAGAGACGGGCGATACACGCTTGTCTGAGCACCATCGGTTCAGCAAGAAAGTGGTGCGGGGTTGTCGTGTTACTATGCGCGCGTTATGTACGGGAAAACATATTCTGCGCTTGCTGCGCTGATCGTCATTGCGCTCGGCGTGGCTTTCTTTGTATGGCAAACCGCCGATGATGCAGACAAAGTGTATAAAAACGGCGTCTACGGATATTCGCTCATGTATCCGGCCCAGTTCAATGTGAAAGAATATACCGACGATATCGCAACTATTGGTATTGTTTCTGACGACGCCGTGGACGGTCGCGTAGATATACGCGTCGTTACCGCGCAGGGCGAGGCCGGCCAAACTCAGCAGGATGCGGTCGCGGTACAGCTACAAAATCTGTGCGCCGCAGACGGTCCGGAAGCCTCGTTCTCGTGCACCGGCACGCTCTCAACCGAGCCGTTCACCACCAACCTCGCAGATGCGGGATTTGTGCTTATGCTCAAAGGTGAACTGAAGGAATTGAAAACCGGCACCGTGCAGGAGGTACTGATGGGCCCGTATTACGTGCTTACCCTTGCGAGTTCCGCCACCATCTCCAAAGTACTCGTCATTATGCCGCCGCTAAACCGGAACGCTTCCGAGGCAGACGCAGAACTCATTCGTTCCATCGCAGAGAGCGTAC
>CAYQQI010000087.1:0-2198 GCA_964419595.1 uncultured Candidatus Saccharibacteria bacterium | reverse complement strand
ATTTCCGGTGTGGGATTCGCCATTGCAAACACGATCGGCTTTTCATTCATCTCTTTGATCATCTCCACGGTAAGCACGCCGGGCTGCGAAACGCCGAGGAATACATCGCACCCGAGCAATGCATGCGCCAAGTCGCCTTCACGCGAACCGTCGATTATTTTCTCCGAAAGCAGTTGCTGTTTTGTCGAATTCAGATCTGCGCGTGAGTGGCCCACAATACCCTGACTATCCACCGCAAATATCGTGGCCTTCGGTGCATAGCGCTTAATGAGTCGCATGGTGGCCACACCCGCAGCACCCACGCCGGCAACCACGATGCCTGCCTTGTTCATATCTTTTTTCACCACTTTCATTGCATTGATGAGTCCGGCCAAGACGACAATTGCGGTGCCGTGCTGGTCGTCGTGCATCACCGGAATATCGAGCGCCTCGATGAGTCGGCGTTCAATGTCGAAACATTTCGGTGCGGCAATGTCTTCCAGGTTGATTCCGCCGAAGCCGGGTGCAATACGTATCACTGTTTCTACGATCTCGTCGGCATCCTGTGTATCAAGTACGAGCGGCACGGCATCCACGTCCGCAAATGTTTTAAAAAGTGCTGCCTTTCCTTCCATTACCGGGAGTGCGCCGAGCGCGCCGATATTTCCCAGCCCCAGTACCGCGGAGCCGTCGGATACAACGGCTATCATGCGGCCTTTCATGGTGAGCTCGCGTGCGCTCTTGGGGTTCTTTGCCACATAACTCGACACGTAACCGACGCCGGGGGTGTAGACGAGTGAGAGGTCGGCACGATTGCGCACCGGTGCCGCAGGCACAATACGAATCTTGCCGCCGAGCTTCTTATGGAGTGCGAGTGCCTTCTTTGTAATTTGGTTCTTGTTGGGTGTGGCCATGGCTGCGAAGTATAGCAAAACGAGAACCTCCGGCGCGAACCGGAGGTCAAAGGCTGAAGATCGCCTTCAAGATGAAGTAGCTAAATCCTGCGCCGAGTAGTGCGATGCCTATTTGCGCGACGATCGTACGACAGCCCAGAACTTCGACGAACAAGTACAACAGCGCATCGTTTGCCCCGATGAAGCCGAACCGCTTCAAAGAATAGAGCCAGAGCTGGAGCAAGAGCACGTCGTCGTTGAGGCTTCGGAACGCCCAGTACTTTTGAAGTACGAACCCAACAATGAATGAAGGGACGAACGCAGTGTACAAACTGATCCGATAGTGGATCTTTGTGAACAATTGCTGCGAAAAGAATATCGACGAGAAGATCGCGCCCGACACTCCACCCGCTCCCAAAAATCGTACGAACTCAAACTGTTCCAGGTAGAGGAACAGCATGGCATAACCACTGCACATCTGCTCCCCCTACAAAACCGGTGAATGACTACGGGGAGCATGCTGCTTCGCATGCTCCCCGTCAATGAAGATCAGTAGATCAGCGGAATGAGCCGCCATGTGCGTTCACGATAACGCGCATGCTTCACGCCGTAGGTATTCGAGAGCAGTTCGTCTTCAGCGATCGCACTGCGCCGCATTACAACAAAGCACAGAACCGGGACGACGAAGACGAGGTAGCTCGCGGCCGTGAGACCGATCGCAAGCATCGAGAGCATGGTTCCGAAATAGTACGGATGGCGGATATACCGATATGCGCCGGTGGTGGTCAGCTCGTGAGAAACAAACCACTCCGGTTCGACTTTCGGACCGCCCCAGAACTCCCGACGACCTTTTTGCAACCGCGGCCACGTCATCATAACGGTCGCGGCGATCGCCATACAAACCCCGGCAACCCGCACCACCATATCGGACAACGGACTCAAGCCCATGTAGAGATCATCGAGGAACCAGTGTAGTGCAATGAATCCCAATATCGAGCACGCACCAAAAACGTTCATGTGGACCTGTTCGCGGCCGATCGTCATATCTTTGCCCCGGTACGGATACCGTATGTCATAGAAGCTGCGGATCACGAACGCCGCAATAAGTATGAGCGCTGTTGCGCCGTAGAAGTACACGATCATGCGGTCCTCCTCAAAAAGCTACGCGGAGCATGCGCGATTGCATGCTCCCAGTCAATACAGTTCGTTTTGAGACTTATTGCCTCACCCCGCCTATAAAAACCGCTTCAACTGAGCCCGGCATGGTGCGACCTTCGAGCGCCGACCACCCTACCTTTGTCTTCAAATGTTTGCGCTCCACATATG
>CAYQQI010000086.1:0-2232 GCA_964419595.1 uncultured Candidatus Saccharibacteria bacterium | reverse complement strand
CCCAATAAAGAGTCGAGCTACATCCTGAAGGTGAAGGGCGATTCCATGATCGACGCCGGTATCCGCGAAGGCGACATGGTAATTGTGGAGCGGCGCGCATCGTACAAGGTAGGGCAAATAGTGATCGCATCGGTAGACGGCGAGTACACCATGAAGTACTACCGCAAAAACGGCGACAAAGTGTATTTAGAACCGGCGAATGAGCGGTACAAACCTATCTATCCGAAAGAAAGCTTTCGGATAGAAGCGGTAGTCACAGCGGTCGTGCGTAAGTACTAGGGAGACCAAACACAAACCAACATGAAAAAAATAGACAACTGGCTTTCCATTCAGCGATTCGTTTCCGAAGCATCACAGATCACTGTACCGACCGGTACCACCAATGTAGAAGTCTGGGGCAGAGCGAAGTCGAGCCGCTCTCTCCGAAAGACCCGCCGATTCATTGTGCCCCGTATTACAAACATTTAATCCACTATTCAATCCTATGAGAATCTCAATCACACTCACGCCGCGCATTAGTTCATTCATTCGCCGCCTCTTCCGTGCGCATCTGTACGTGCCGACGCGCTACGAAGTATGGAACGTGTAGCAACTCTGCTGGGCAAAACACTTGCCATCGTCGATGTAGAAACCACCGGGACCGGATACGACGATCGCATCATCGAGATAGGGATACTGCGAATAGAGAACGGGGTATGCGTCGAAACCTACAAAACGTTTCTCGATCCTGAACGCGAACTCTCTCCGTGGATCACGCGGCTCACGGGTATTACACAGGACGATGTGCAGGATGCCCCGCACTTTGCAGATGTTGCAAGCGATGTGGCGCGCCTGCTCAAGGGAGCGATCTTTGTGGCGCACAACGTGGCGTTCGACTACGCGTTTGTGAAAAGCGAGTTCGAACGCATTGATCGCTTTTTCGAAGCGCAGTGCCTATGCACCGTGCGCTTGTCACGATTACTTTCGCCCCGTGCAAAACGCCACAATCTTTCCGCGGTCATTCGCCGCCACAAGCTCATCTGCGAATCGCGTCATCGTGCATTCGACGACGCGCACGCGCTCTGGCAGTTCATGCAGTGGGGGAACCGCCGCAAAGCCCCGGCACTCGCTCGCTCTATCGAGAAACTTTTGCAGTCTGACCGCACCGCTGAATACTTTCGTGCGCGCAAGCCGGAATATTCGGAAGGTGACCGGGTAATTCGCTGATATGGATGTATGGCATGGGGAACACCGAGAAGCTATCCGCGCGCAATACTCCACATCGACGGGGACTCTTTTTTTGCGGCGTGCGAAGTGGCGAAGAATCCTAGTCTTCGCGGTAAGCCGGTCATAACCGGGAAAGAGCGCGGAATTGTTTCCGCCGCCACGTATGAGGCCAAGGCGCGTGGTGTGAAGCGAGGCGCACCGATCGGAGATGCACTCAAGGCCTGCCCGGACGCCATCATTTTGCCGTCGGATTACGAAACGTACAGTTTGTTCTCGAACCGTATGTACGAAATAGTGCGCCGCTACACACCGGCGCTCGAAGAATATTCCATTGATGAGTGCTTTGCCGACCTCACGGGATTACGCCGCACACTCCGCATGCCGTACGAAAAGATGGCCGAGACCATACGAGCCGACCTTGAGCGTGAACTCGGTATGACCTTCTCCATGGGCCTCTCCGCAACGAAGGTGCTTGCGAAGATAGGGTCCAAGTGGAAAAAACCCGACGGGTTCACTCCGATACCGCTTAAGGATGCCAAAGCGTTCCTGCAGAAAACTCCTGCAGGGAATGTGTGGGGCATCGGCCCGAACACCGCCGCGTACCTGCAGAAATTCGGGATACGCACCGCATACGAGTTCGCCTCGCGCGAAGAAGCGCTCGTAAAAAACATGGTGACCAAGCCCATCTTTGAAATATGGAAGGAACTCAACGGCGAAGTCGCGTTCGAGCTCGATGTGGAAGGTCGCGAAACCTATCAATCCATCAGTAAGACAAAAACCTTCACCCCGCCTTCGCGCGACCCGAAATTCATCGCCTCGCAGCTTTCAAAAAATATCGAGAACGCCTGCATCAAGGCCAGGCGGTGGGGGCTCGCGACTCCCGTAGTTTTTTTCTTTCTGAAGACGCAGGAGTTCAAATATCACGGCTGCGAAATAAAACTCTCGCACGCGACCTGTATCCCGCAGGACATCCTCTCCGCGGTACGCGAACAGTTCCCGAAGGTATTCAAGCGGGGGACCCTGTAC
>CAYQQI010000085.1:0-2554 GCA_964419595.1 uncultured Candidatus Saccharibacteria bacterium | reverse complement strand
GGTCTGCGGTCTGTCATGTGCCACCGCTTTCGAGTGCGAACGGGTCGTCGAGCCACGAGGCGGCCTGGCCGCGCATCACGTCGATCGGGCCGGCGGCGAGGTCGTCGACGACGGTGTAGACCTTGGTGCGGACCTCTTGACGGCCGAACATGAAGTCGCGCAGCAACGACCCGGTGCGGTTCTCACGGAACTCGTCGATGGTGCCGTACCAGAGCGCTTCGCTCGGGCACACCGACGCACACATCGGCTTGAGCCCTTCAGAGGTGCGATCGGTGCGCAATGTGCCGAGCAAAAACGGCTGTCGCTCGTTATGGATCCGAAGCGATTCCAACACGCGTAGAATCGGAGGATACACGGCATACACGATCTTCCACGCCGCGTGATATGCCATACCCTCACTACGACGCAGATGCTTCTCTCGGTGTTTCCATTTTCGTTTGCGAATCGTTCACGATAACGAGGATGAGCAGCAGGAGTGTGTAGGTGAACGGCGGCAAATTTCCGAATAGTCCGATGATAACGGTGAGTATGGTCACCGGAATACTCGCAAAGAGAGCGGTGGTGTACGCGGTCTTGTATACGTCGTCGCGCTTACGCAGTTTGAAATAGGCAAAGATAAGCAGCGCAGGGAACAGTACGTAGATGCAATGGAACACGAGCACCCCCAATCCCCCAAGTAATACCGCAAGCACAAAGAGGAACGCACCGCCTACAATCGCAACGGGGCGCACATACGGTTTTATTTTTTCAGCGATTTCTGTTATATCTGCTTTTGTGAGCGTCGAGGTGCCGCTCGTTGTGCCGTACGAAAATATTCTTTGCTCCCCGGAATTCGGCTTCGAGATATTGTCGGTATTTTGCGTTATCGCAAAGGTTTGTTTGAACAGAACGAGCGTGTGCGCGTCGCGTAGCGCTGAAGGTGTGAACTCATCGTTTTTCGTATCGAACACGGCAATGTTCTCCGGCAATTCCAACTCCTTACTAAGCGTATTCGGGATCACGAACGGCTCCTCCTGATTCGTACTCATCTTGCCGTCGACGACCGTAATTTCGAGCGGGTCCGGATACACAGCAGTGACGGTGTCCACCATTGCCGGGTTTACATTCAAAAGAAGTGCCCACACGGGGGCTATGAGTGCGAATACGATAACGAACGAAACGACCGCGTAATACTTTGCTGCTTCCGTCCACGAGCGACCAGCCATACCCGCGTAGAACGCGGGATCAAATACGGAAGAGCGGATGGTTTGAAATATTCCCATGTTTATTTTCGCTCAAACGTTATTTCCGGCATGCCGGCAGCGTACGGGACTACCTGGTACGCCTGGAATACGAACGTAACATTCTGCGGTGACACGACGAATGTCGAATAGTTCTCGCGCTTCCCTTCCGCACCGCCCGGGAAAACGGATTCTCCGTATTCCTGTTTCAATTGTGCGAGTGACTTTGCAGCCACATCAGAGAGTGTGAGACCGATGAGCGAGAGCGCGCGATCGAGCGTGATAGTTTCGCCCGTCGTAGCGTCGTAATTCAGTGTAAGCACGATGGGCATACCGTGTGCTCCGCCCGTTTCCTGATACAAGTTGATGCGTTCAGACACAATGTCGCCTCCTGCGTAGTAGTCGGCAAGCTCTCCCGAGAACGAATACGGGCGACTCTCAACGCTCGGGTCAAATCCTGCCGCATCTTTTTTGAATGCCTCAATTGCACGCTGCACCTCCGCTTCTACGTGGGCATCCACCGTGGGGTTGCCGAAGAGTCGGTAATCAACGTCGATAGCGTAGGTTGATGTTTCCTCTTTAATAGTTTTTGAAACCGCCGAGCCGGTCGGGGTAGCGCCTGTGGTTTCCGGCACGGTGCCGGGCAGTGCAACCGGAGCCGGTTTTTGCGTGAGTGCAAACCACATAACCCCGCAGAGTGCGGCAATAAAGATGACTGCAACGAGTAGTTTCTTCATATACAAAACAGCGTAGCACACGCAAAAACCGACCCCTATGGGCCGGTTTTGCATATATCGTTGGAATTTACTCGATTGCTCCCGTCGGAACCGAAGGTACCTCTACGTTGATATTCGTTCCTGTGTTCGGAATACCGACGTCGCTTCGGACCCACACGAATCCGGCAACGATGACCGCAAGAATAACGATGAGTGCGACGATCCACCCGAGAGCGGACGTGCCCTCTTCGCGAGCCGGGGAATTAGTGATCATTGTGTCTGCCATATGTGGTGAGTTAGATGTATAACGGTGCGCTGCTGTAGCAGGGCACCAAAGGCACAGGCTACCCGTTGTGCAGTGAAGCATGAGTGAACGTCTTCATTTTCTAGCCCACCTCTCCCAACGTAGGTACATTCAACCTCCGACGGAACGTTTCTCCCTTGAAGAGCACTTCAACGCGCGTCGGTAGTTCTCCGCGCTCGCCCATGTGCGCGGTATGAGTCATGGCGTGAAAGCTCGACGCGAGGAATACCGAGTGCTTTCCGTACTTCGCGCAGATATCGTCAACACTCTCGTACACATTTTTCATGGCTTCACTCCGGAGCACGGAACCGAAG
>CAYQQI010000084.1:0-2567 GCA_964419595.1 uncultured Candidatus Saccharibacteria bacterium | reverse complement strand
GATTGATAGAGTCCGACGCACTCGGGAACATAGAACGGGAAAATATTGTTTCCCCTGCAGTGCAAGGGCAAGACCTGTATCTTTCAATAGATTCGGATGTGCAGAGCAAGCTCAACACAATTCTCGCCGCTCATGCGAGTGAAATGGGGTTCAAAGGCGGGGCGGCGATCATTATGGACGTGCGTACAGGGGAGTTGATCGCGCTCACCAGTTTTCCCGAGTACGACAATCAGGCGTACACCGACGGCAACGTAGACATAGTGCGGGCGACCTCGCAAAACCCTCGCTCACCGATGCTCAATCGTGCAGTGGGAGGCCTCTACACACCGGGCTCTATCGTGAAGCCGGTTTTTGCGATAGCCGCATTGCAGGAAAAGATCATTTCTCCGGAGCAAGGGATACTTTCGACCGGTAAGCTCGTGCTCCCGAATCCGTACGACCCGGAGAATCCTTCTATTTTTCGTGATTGGACCGTGCATGGTTGGGTTGATATGCGTACAGCTATTGCCGTCTCGTCGGATGAATATTTTTATACCATCGGCGGCGGCTTTGGGGGGCAAAAGGGACTCGGTATCGCAAAGATCGACCAGTATTCAAAACTATTTGGCATGGAAGAGCGCACCGGCATCGACTTGAAGGGGGAAGTGGAAGGTGTGATACCGACACCGGAATGGAAAGAGCGCATTTTCGGCGTTGATGATCCGTGGCGCATCGGAAATACCTACCACACCTCGATCGGTCAATTCGGCTTCCTTATCACGCCACTGCAGGCGGTGCGATTCACAGCAGCGATAGCGAACGGCGGAAAATTATTGAAACCGCAACTACTTGCTTCATCCACAGCAGAGTTCCGACAAATAGGTATCCCTGAGGCCTATTTCAAAGTTGCCCGAGAAGGTATGCGTATGGCAGTGATCTCCGACAGGCCGGATGCAACAGTGAAAGCGCTGAATATTCCCGGCATAAAAATTTCGGCAAAAACGGGTACCGCGCAGCTCGGTTCCCGCAATGAATATATGAATTCCTGGTCGGTCGGGTACTGGCCGGCGGAGAATCCGAAGTATGCGTATGCGGTCGTATTGGAAAAAGCTCCAGCGGGTACAAACTCCGGAGCAGCTCCGGGATTACAGCCGTTCTTCTACTGGCTGATAAAGGAACACCCGGAATATATCGATTAAGTTACCCACATTGTCCCCGTACCTTTATCCTGTATACTGCGCGACATCAATCCTATGAACGAAGACACTAATTACTTAAGCAAGGAGAAATTCGACGAACTGACGACCGAGCTCGAACACCTAAAGACCGTTCGCCGCCGCGAGATCGCGGAGCAGTTGGAATATGCCCGCTCGCTCGGTGATCTTTCTGAGAACGCTGAATACGAAGAGGCGCGCAACCTGCAGGCTGCGACCGAGGACCGCATCCGAGTGATCGAAGAACAGCTCTCCCACGCCCGTATTATTGAACACACAAAGGGAAACACCGTATCCTTGGGGAGTTTCGTGACCATACAGAAGCAGGGCGAGAAAGATGAACACACCTACGAAATAGTCGGTTCCGCTGAAGCGAATATGCAGGAGCGAAAGATATCGCATCTCTCACCGCTCGGGAGCGCGCTGATGGAAAAAAAGAAGGGGGAACTGTTCTCCTTCGAGACCCCGAAAGGCTCGCAGAAATACAAGATCGTGAATATCAAGTAAAAAACCGCGTAAGCGGTTTTAGTTACTGAACCACACGGCAATGTTCATGCCGAGTATGTAGAGCGTCCAGGCGAGATAGGGAATCAGTATCCAAAATGCGAGGCGGCTACGTTCCCATGCACCGGCGGTAAGTAGTATGGCAAACGTTGCAAGTAAGAGCGCAACAAGCAGTGCAACGAACACCACGTTGTAACCGAAGAAAAGAATTACCCATGCGCAGTTTACGAGGAGGTGCGTAAAGAAGAGCGGCACCCATCCTCGGAAATCCCAGGGCTTCGGGTCGTGTATCCACATGAGTGACGATGCGATAGACATAAGAGCGTAGCTCACTATTGCCACGAAGAACATAACCGGAAGCGGCATATCAAAGAAGATCGGGCGCTCCAGTGAGGCATACCAGCTTGCCGTATTGATCGTTATATAGAGCGCAGCAATACCCCCTGCCACAAAGCAGAGTCCGGAAGATATGATGATGCGCATCCACGCAGGCAAAATAACCATAGGAGGACACCCTACCACACAATGTGTAATGAGTCAAGTGCGACGGATTTCCAATCGGGCCGCCGGGGATCGAACCCCAAGTGACTACTGCACATGCCCCCATGCCGCAGAGTCGGATTGTTCTAAAAGAATTATTCGGGCCGCCGGGGATCGAACCCGGTCTACATGACCCCCAGCCATGCGTACTACCGGTATACTACGGCCCGTACTGCGATGAGATCTTTTGTCGGGCTGATTGGGTGAGGAGCGAGTGTGCGTAGCTCCGCAAGACCCGTCTACACGTTTTTGTGGAGTCTTTTTGTCGGGCTGCTGGGAATCGAACCCAGTCTACACGCACCCGAAGCGTGCGTACTACCGGTATACTAC
>CAYQQI010000083.1:0-2912 GCA_964419595.1 uncultured Candidatus Saccharibacteria bacterium | reverse complement strand
ATGCCGGTGTAGGCATTGCAGTTTCCGGCGACAAGATCTACTCAACGACGGACTACACAACGAAGTAATACGCGTATGACAAAAGATCCTGCGGAAGCAGGATCTTTTGTCATTTTGTTATATCTGTTTTACCGTTCGCAAATCTCTTTGAGTTTTGCGAGGCCTTTGGGCCACATTTCGGCGAACTGCTCAACGAATTCTTCGTGCGTATCCTGGTCCACCGACAATTCGGTACCGCCTTCAACATCTTTGAATGTGTAGTTCTCAAACGCTCCGAGCCAACCTTTCACCTGCTCACTGGTAGTATCCTCGACCCCTTCGAGTATCTGCCCCACGGCTTCGAGCGAAACGAATTCGTTCGGAGTGTTCTTGGCAACTTTCATGATCATGCCGCTGAGCTTATCCGGGTTCTCCGGATCAGAACCGACAAAGCGCATACTGTTGCCTTCGGACCAATCACCTTCAAAATAACCGCCCGGAGCGAACGCGCTTGTCCATTCCTTGTATGTCGCCTCATCGAGCATTGTTTTATAAACTTTCTCTCGCGGAGCATTGATAACTATCGAATAGTGCATTTTCTGCATACGCCTAGTATAGCAATTCCTGTATGGGGGGTTGTGAACTTTCGTGCTGCGGGACTTGGCTCGCACTTCACTCTCCTCGCGCCGTCGCGCTCATCGGTTCCGTTTCCCGGCCCTCGCGGTCTCGCCTACTGGCTCGACATCGCTCCGGGCTTCGAGTCCAAGCCGAAAAGCGCGCAGGCGCTTTTCTTCCCGCAGCATTCATTCACTGCGTTCATTCATGCTGCGGGACTTGGACTCGAACCAAGATACACTGCTCCAGAGGCAGTAGTCCTACCATTAGACGATCCCGCAATGCGGTGAACAATACAAGAAAACCGCGCTTGATTCAATGCTACCGCGCACCCGGAATGTCTTCGTCGGTCGTGGGGAGTTTTTTGAGAACCTGCACCGTCTCCTCCTGATACGCAGCGATCTTCCAGCCGTCGTCGGTCTCAATTATTTGTGCAACAAACGGTACCGTGTCCACCGTCTCGTCACCACCGCCGGTGGTGAGAATTACCTCTCCGAGCGCGATGCGCCCCGCTCCCTGTTTCGTCAGGGAGGAAATTCCGAGTCTGTCGGGTGCCGGGCTGGACGTAACACGGCCCGGGGCATGTGAATGATTCGCTTTCCAGTCGGCAAGCAATTCCTCCGTTACATACGGTGCGTAGTTCTCTTCGATGGCCAGAGTTACTGCCGCATCGTCGCCCAAGAGCGATACATTCTTCAATGTTGAGCCGAATGCAAGCAGCACTTTCGTAGCAGCTTCGTTTCCTCTGGCATCGTGCGCCGCGGGCCCGAAGTAGAGCGATATCCCCGTAATTATGATGATCGCAATGACTGCGATCGCGCCGGTAACAAGACGAGTATTCTTTTTCATTCGGGCCATCATAACCCTTCGACGCGTAAACTCAATGAACCTTTCATTGCCTGCTCACGAAGGCGTTTTCGGACACGCCCCGCAGCATATTTCGGCATTGCTTTTTAGTCTGTTGCGTTTGCGTCCTCACATCGGGATCCATCAGCTGTACAATATCCGTGTTTGCTTGCGTCCGACGCGCAATGGATGCCGAAATTAGCTAGCGGGACAAGTGCGCCGATCACGCCCGAGCGTTACGAACGAATCAGTTGTTCCCGTAACACCGTGCTCGTCGAATGTTACACGCACGGTAAGCCCGGTTCGGACCTGTTCATTCCAGTACTGATCAAATATAAAATTCCCGAGCGAATAGTAGATATGTTTACCCTTATACTGCTCGGTCTCCTGAATAACGTGCGGATGGGAGCCTATCACCAAATCCGCTCCCGCATCGATGAACCGGTGCGCGAGGACTTTCTGCAATTCATTTGCCGCAACGTACTCGTCACCCCAATGTGCAAATACGACCGGTATGCGGCCCTTTGCACGCTCATCCCTGATCTGGGAAATGGTGGTAGAGGCGGACCACGCGGCATCGAACTGGTTGTAGCCGATGAATGAGAGCAAAATACCGCTGCTCTCGATCTCGTACACCGAGCGCGTTCCCGGTTCACCGAAGTGCCCTACCCCTTCTCGCTCGAGCGAGCGCACGGTTTCCGCAACACCCGCTTCGCCGAAGTTATAAATGTGGTTGTTACCGAGCGAGACCGCTTTAAAATTGTGAGCCCGCAGGAGCGGCGCAACATACTCGGGAAACGTGAACACAAAATTATCATGGGAGCCGATCGCGGAGCCGACACTCTTTGACGGATTCTTTGTTATCGGACCTTCCAGGTTCCCCACTACAAGATCCGCCGAGGCGAGCTCGGAGGTGATGCAGGAAAACACAAAATCGGGGCCAAAGGAATCCATCGTCTGTCTCACCGAACGATCGAACATCATATCGCCCACGAACAACACCTCGGTGTGTGCGGGCTCACTAGGCAGCGGGACTGCGATATAGGAAACTTCCTGCACCAGCAATCCGAATAGTCCGGCAAGCGCTGTTGTTACGAGCGTTACGAACTCCTGTAGGCGGTCCATGAATCCTAGTATATCGTTCAGCGCATTACACCACGCAGAAATACCTTTTGATATTGAACTCGTGCAGCCGGAGAGCTACTCGGCCTTGTGCTCGAGTGACGCTTTCAAGAACGCGGTGAACAGCGGATGCGGTGTGAGCGGTCGAGCGATGAGCTCCGGATGCGCTTGGGTGCCGAGCATGAACGGATGCACCTGTTTCGGGAGTTCCGCAATTTCCATCAAATGCCCGTCCGGTGAGCGACCGGAAAACACAAGCCCGGCAGCTTCTAGCTGTTTTACGTAGACGGGATTTACCTCGTATCGGTGGCGGTGGCGCTCGGAAATAGTGAGTGTGCCGCCTGCCTGCG
>CAYQQI010000082.1:0-3013 GCA_964419595.1 uncultured Candidatus Saccharibacteria bacterium | reverse complement strand
GTATACGAGGGGAGAGATGTTCACCACAAGCTTTCCCGCTACGGAAAGATATTTATAAAATTTATCGGCGAGTTTTCCGTTTTGAAGCCTTCGCGCGAGGAGGAGAAAGGAATCTGACCCGTACGGCCTGGGAAACATGGGGCATCGGCCAAGAGCTCGTTTTGACTGTGTCTTTGTGGCCCACAACTTAAAACGTTGCCGTCGCAAAGTTTTGGTCGCCGGCCCCGACTCGCGGTTCGGCTTACTAGCCTCACATCGCTCCGTCTTCAAAAACGCGAAAAGGACTGGAGTCGTCCAGTCCTTTGTCGCAGTTTTTGACCCTACGGGGAATCGAACCCCGCTTCCATCCTTGAGAAGGATGTGTCCTAGCCGATAGACGATAGGGCCGTGTATTCTCACGACCCTGACATCAGCGCTCGCTCGGATAAGAACCGTTGTTCTTCTCTCTCGGCTCGCTTGATGCTAGGGCCCGGGCCCGAAATCTAGGCCCAACGCGGCAGATTATACGTATTTTTCCGGATTTTTCCACCTTCATACTTCATGTAGCCTTAATGAGGGGAACGTGTATCATGCTGCATTACCTATGAATATGTCCGCATCAACGGGCTTATTTCAAAACGTGCTTCGCACGGTCACCGACCGTGAATGGAAGGCAGACCTCCTCGTTTTCATTTCGTATTTTTCGACGGCAAAACTGGCGCAGTACATACTCCTGAATCTTGACACCTCTCCGGCGCTTATCTGGGCACCGTCGGGCATCGCACTCGCTGCAGTTCTATTGAAGGGCAATAAAATGTGGGTACCGATACTGCTCGCTCACGCCGCGGCTGTTCTCACACGCTACGGATTTGACATCCCGCTTGTAAGTACTGTTTTGTCGACAATTGCCCACACTGTTCAACCGCTCATCGGAGCTCGCTTGCTCCGCGCTGTGAATTCTAACGGTACCGTTCACCGCTCTCGCGATGTTCTTATCATTATGGGATTCGCTTTTGTTATCGCAGCGATCGCTCCATTCATAAGCACGTTCGGACAGCTCGTATTCGGAACGCTTCGAGATAGCCCCTGGCTCATATTTAGCCGCACATGGGCCGGAGGAGTACTCGGTATCATCATCATGACCCCGTTCGTAACCGGCTGGTACCACTCACCCTACTGGCCGATACCGCGTGAGAGGCTTGCGGAATCGGTTGCAGCGTTCGGCCTGCTGATCCTTTCAATATATTTACTCTTTTGGATCAGTATCCCTTCATTCGTCTTTGCATTCATTTTTTTGCTGTGCGCCACACATTTCTGGATAGCCTCCCGATTCGGGTCACGCGTCAACACGACCGCACTTCTTGTCCTCACGGTGCTCGGCATCTTAGGCAGCATCGTTGCGCAGCCGGGTAACACGTCGCTCAACACACAACTCTTTGCCGACGAGTTATTCATTATCTTGCTCGCACCCATCTTTCTTCAGTTCTTTGTTCTGGCTGAAGAGCGTCGTCAGGCAGAAATGCGACTGAACATGAAAATAATAGAGCTTGAAAGCATCACAAATCAATTGGCGCATAACGACGCCGCAAAGAACGAATTCATTGCCATCCTTGCACACGAACTCCGTAACCCGCTCTCTACCGTCGTGAGTACATTGGAACTACTCAAATTAGAATCCATCGCACCGGAGAGTACTACGATGGTTGCGCGTGCTGAGCAACAAACAAAGGGGATGCGCAGATTACTCGACGACCTGCTCGACGTTGCGCGCATTACGGAGAAGAAGTTCGAGGTCGTTCGAGAAGCTGTGAGCCTGAAAGAAATAGTTGATCGTTCGGTACATGCAACGGCTGAATTACGCACTGCAAAGCGTCAGGAAATACGCGTGTGGCTACCGGAGCAGACGGTGCAGCTGTATGTAGACCCGATACGAATGGAACAAGTACTTATAAATCTGCTCAACAACGCCTCAAAATATTCAAAAGAGGGAAGTGAGATAGAAGTGCTTGCAACGGTCGACGGAGATAATTTCCTGCTCGTGGTAAAGGACAACGGCGACGGCATCCCGCCTGAGCGCCTCGAGGAAATATTTTCGCCGTTCCAGCAACTTGCGCCTTCTCCGGGACGAGCATCGGGCATCGGTATCGGACTGTTCCTTACGAGAGAAATTGTACGGATGCACGGGGGCACAATAACGGCGCATTCAACCGGCCCGGGTGCCGGTAGCACATTCACTATACTGCTGCCGATCGTATCGGCGCCAAATGTAGCGGAGCCAATCGTTGAGTCGACTTTCGGTAGTCGCATCGTAAAGACAAAGCGCATTCTTGTGGTCGACGATAACGAACCGGCAGCGATCGGCATGAGCAAATTGCTCGCACATCACGGGTATACAGTGCAGACCGCACACGACGGCGCAGGTGCCATCGGGGCAATGCACCAATTCAAGCCGGAGGTGGTTCTACTCGATATCGGCTTACCGGATATGTCGGGCCACGACGTAGCTAAGAAAATTCGTGCCAACGGTAGCGCGCAGCCGGTACTCATCGCGCTCACCGGGTACGGTCAAGCGGAAGACAAGAACGAAGCCATAGTTTCCGGCTTCAATCATCACCTCACAAAACCGGTTTCCATCGCGGAGGTTATAGAAATATTGAATAATACTTAAAAAAGTTACGCCGCTCTGCAACAACTGCAGAGCGGCGTGAGGCACATGCCTTATTCCAATTCGGTGCTTCCCTTAGGCTTGTCGGTCACGTCGATGAAGACGCGGACGAAGCCGTTGTGCTTGCGGAGCACCTTCTTGATGTCTGCAACGACCGCATCGGAGAAGTTCACACCCTCGGCGGTCATGAAGTCGATGGTACGCACCGCACGAATCACCATTGACCCCTGGTAGTAACGACCGTCACCGCCCACACCGACAGTTTTAACGCCGTCGAACGCAACGACGAGCTGCGAGATGGTCTGGTACACGCCGTGCTTCTTTAGCACTTCGGTAACGCGAGCATCAGCCCAGCGCACCATCTCGAGT
>CAYQQI010000081.1:0-3090 GCA_964419595.1 uncultured Candidatus Saccharibacteria bacterium | reverse complement strand
TCCTGTGAGTCGTCTTTTGTGAGCGGGTCGCCGCCTTGGATCATAAATCCCGAGATGACCCGGTGGAACTTCGTGCCGTCGTAGAAGCCGCTCCCGGCAAGTTTCGTAAAATTCTGTACGGTGTTCGGCGTCGCTGCGTCGAATTCGATTTTGATATCTCCTTTGCTTGTGTGCAGTGTTGCGTTCATAAATGTATTGCTATTAGTAGTAACTTGATTGGGTGCGCTTCCCGTAACGGGAACTGCGCCGGAAATTGAGCCCTGCAGTGCAAAATTATCGGATTGAATAGTGCTCGTGCCGTAGAGTGATTCCACTGCTGCCGCGGCCTGTACCTTCGCATCGTTCACGGCTGCCGGCTGTGCATGCCAATCGCCGAATATCATCCACAGCACAAAGACCATGATCATCACCAGTGCAGGAAGTGCGGTTGCCCGAAGCATGCGCGACAGTATACCCCGCACCACTTTTAATAAAAAGTGGTGCCAGGTTTTCGACACCTCTTCTATCTCGTTACCCTGTCGGCATACTGCCGAATGTAGTCTGAAATTTCACTCAGCCCAGGGAAAAATCCCAAGAGTGACAGTAGCCAGCCCAAGAGGATGAGCATAGCGATCGAGCCGACGATCGCCCCCGCACCCTGCAAGATGCCTCGGAAAAACCATGCCTTTGAGGAACCGGTGAGATGCTTCAACTCCTGCAGATCGGTCTGTATCTCCTCGAGTTGCTCGATATCATCCGCAAGCTCATCGCTCTCGCTTTTCGGCACAGAGGGCTCCGGCTCCGGTACAAATACAACATCCTGATCCTCGTCGGCCATAACAGTGAAGTTTTCAAAAGTATAGCAAAGAAAGAGGCGCCGCGGGGCGCCCATATCTGAGTTCAATCCTGCTTACTTCTTGAGCTGTTGTTGAAATCCACGTGTGAGCTTGAGCTCATTCTCCTCGCGGATCATGCTCAGAATCGCTTCAAGTTTCGTGATGTCGAGCACCGTGGTCATCACCATCGGACAATCATTTTCATTCAGCAGACGTCCGATCTCGTAGCGAACACCGATGATGTTCTCGTGGCGGATCAACACGTGGTACTTCGCATCGCGATTCGGTGTGCATGTGTCGCCGTAGTTGAATTCTTTACCACGACGGCCGTACAAAACCGTTTGGTCCTTGACTACAAGGTCCCACGTGACCGGGAGTGAGAACGTCGAACCCTTTTTGAACATGTCGTTTGCTGCCGCACTGTGCAGAAAACAAACGGCGAAAAATATAGCGAGTGCGACGCGCTTCATCTGGCCCTCCTTTGAAGCGTCTCGGGGTGAGACCTGTACTCATTGAAGTACGGCGAGGGTTACGCGTCAATGACGCGTGAATGCCTATAGAAAGCCCGTTCTCGCACCGCTCGCGTGCGAGGCGCACCGCAAGGACACATTCTCTACATTGTTACTCCCCCCGTCGCGCTCGTGCTGCATCGTTTCAAAAAATAAATGACTATCCGACCCGCACATAGCGCAGCGCCCGAAGTCGCGCTCCCACACCATTTGCTTTACCTGAGCCGGTATTACACGCTCGCGTTTGTAATTGTCGTCTACTCCGCCGAACGAGGGTGAGAGAACGAATTTAAAGATGCGTCGTTTGTCTTTCATGTGCCGCTGCGCATCTACCAGGCTGAATATCCCTTTGTCGTACCACACGCCCGAGTCCAACCACTCATACACCTGTATCTGCATCGCATCTTTGCGCACACCATCCTTAAAATTATTCGCTGTGCGATAAAACTTCCCGTTATCGGAGAGCTGTCCGCTTTCGTGCGCGAGTTCCTGATCAGCTGTCTTTTTGTTGGCCTTGGTTGAGGCGTCGTGTCCTTCGACCACAAAGAGCTGCTCTTTCTCGTGCCACTCATCGGTGTGCTCCTCCCCTTTGTCGGAAATTAAAAAGACCGACGGTCTGCCGTCGTCACGATAGTTCATATTCTTTTGTATCCCCTGCTGCTCGCGCATCAACACTTCGGCGTGGGACAGAATCATTGAGCGGCGCAGTGAGACTGTCGGGTCACCGAGAAAATTAGACATCGCGGTAGTGTACCAGATTCGCTCTGCACAGGAGCACGGTTGACGGCACGTGTGATGAGGCGTACACAGATAGTAGGAAACGTCGCAGGGGCACCGCCATGAATATGATCGCAGACGTCACGGCCGACCCGTTGTATCTTGGGTATCTGGTTGAGTGGAGGTTCTTCGACACGATCAACAATCAGAACAACCAGCCCATCGCCGAGATGGACACAGTCGTTCGCGCATCTCACGTAGCCGATGTGCGCGGCGTCGACGGCATCATCAAGCTGAGGCCGAATACCCGCTTTGCCAGCAGCCGCATACCGTTCCAGATCAAATTGGGCGGTTGTAGCGGGAGACCCCTTTACCAAGCCACGAAATTCGGTCTTAGCGTTCCGGTGGTATACCTCACGCTTGAAACCAGCAGCCGACAAATGCGACGACGGATCTTTGATCTGATGATGAACCCGGTTGTACAGCAAACCGCGTACGACAACCGCCTCTTGTGGCTCGAACGGCAGCGACAGAGCTCCGGCGAATACGACACGATGCAGCGGATGAAGCGCGACCGGTGCCAGTATGAACGCATCCGCATGCACGACACAACGCATCGCGGCTTTGCATGACGTAACCTATTTCTCCTGCCTGCACATTGCTCCCTCCCGAATTGGACGAGTGTAGATTCTCGCGTATCAGCCGCCTTCATTGCACACGAAGGCGGCTGAGATCTTTTTAATGCGAGGAAATGTAGGCGCGGGTCTTCGGTCCGAAGTACCCGGCCGAGGGTGATATGCCTTTTGCTTTTTGGAATGTGATGAGCGCCTTTTGTGTAAGTGAGCCGAAGTACGTCGTTTCGTATCCGGGAGAGCCATCTCCGATATTTGAAATTAAATAGCCGTTGGCGTTCAGATACTTCTGTAGCTTACGTACATCCTCCCCCTTCATGCCGATCTCCAAGTCGCGCGTATAAGCACCTGTTGCCACCCCGGTATTTGCACCGGTGGTGAGTGTGTACGCAGGTGCCGCCTCGGCCACTGTTACCC
>CAYQQI010000080.1:0-3359 GCA_964419595.1 uncultured Candidatus Saccharibacteria bacterium | reverse complement strand
GGTGACCCTTCCCTCTTCAGGGGAATGCTCTACCAACTGAGCTACCCAAGCATCTGTACTGAACCGAACCTGGTTACGAGTGTATCCAAGCGGCGCGAGCAAACTATAACAAAACCTGCTCGTTTCCTCAATTCGTGGTCGTCGGCGTTTTGAACTTGTCGGCAAAGTTCTTGAGCATTTCCTGGAACGAGCCGAACTGCGCCTGCGCCGCTGCACCCGTACCCTGTATCTGCTGCACCGTTACAAGCATTTGGTTTACCACCGGGGCCATGTAGGTCATGTAAAAGTAGATGGGCACGATAAGCAGGATGGCGTAGATGATGAACTGCATCATCGTTTTCATGAGTGCACCGCGTCGCATTTTGTGGAGCATCGTATTGTTCTCCTGTGTGAGGCGCAGGATCTCTTTGAGCATGTCGTTGTTCGGGGGCATGCCTCAATGGTAACACCCGCGTGATACAGTATTTTGCACCGCCCCCGTAGCTCAATGGATAGAGCAGTCCCGTCCTAAGGGAAAGATATGAGTTCGATTCTTGTCGGGGGCATACGTTGAAGGGCACAAAAGAAAAAGCTCTGCGGTGAAGCAAAAGCTTTTCCGTAGAGCGTGTATTGGGGCTCACGACGTGACGAGCCCTACCCGACCATCGCGATACGATCACGCCATTGAGCGATGATCTTCCAGTATTTGATGCTCGTCTTGGCTGCAGGAACCAGATCCGCGGGAAACGCGTCGTTTGCGTCGTGAACGGCGCCGGCAAACGCGATCAGCGCCTCACGAAGACGCGAAAGGTCTTTCTCGACACCGATTTCTTCCTCGGAACCCTGTTCACTGAGCATCGAGCGCATCAATAGTGCCGGAGAGCCGTCAATGAATGCCTTTCTGGCGATCCATTCGTCTTCACCGGGCGTATTCTCGACGAACCAGGTGACTGCAGCGCGATCTTCAAGCGCCACTTCACCCTTCTTCTTCTGCACTGCAGCGAGGGCTTTGTCGTAACCCTTGTACGCTTCGTCTGAAAAGCGGGGCATGGTGGCTCCATCGGTCTGAGGGGACTACCCCGAGGTTACCTGAGCGTCACATTACCGTCCAGTACAAAGAGCGCCTCCGTATAGAAGCGCTCTTTGAATAAAGACTACGCTGTCACGCCGAGAAGTGCGCGCAGTTTCTTCTGGTCAAATCCGACTACCACGTCGTTGTCGATAGTAATTACCGGCACACCCATCTGTCCGCTTTTTTCTATCATAAGCTTGCGGCTATCAAGATCGGTCGCCACGTTAATGTCGGTATACGCCACGTTATTCGCAGTAAAGAATTCCTTTGCCGCGTGGCAAAAATGGCAGGTCGGAGTCGAATAAATGGTTACTGTTTTCGTTTCCATACGTCTAAAAGAATAATTGAATTGGTGTAAGGTTTTTTAGTATATCACGCTGTTTTTACGGCCACCGCGGGAATAGCAAGCGCCTCAATACCGATATTCCGCATGGTTCTCGTGGCTACTCCCCACTCTTTAAGCTGGCCGAGCATCATTGCAGCGCCGCCTTCGAATTGATCGAGTGAGCCGGGCTTCAGCGGACCGGTAAAGTTCTCTCGAAGCGTCCAGTGTGCAGTGATATGCACGGCGGTGCGCACCGGTACCATTTGGAGCTCGATAGCCGATGTACGCAAACTATCCACCGAGCGAGAGCCTCCGGTTGTTCCGTATCCCACAAATCCGATGGGCTTCTTCTGCCATTCCCCGAATACCCAGTCAAAGGCATTTTTAAGCACCGCAGGTACTCCGCGATCATATTCCGGAGCAATAATTACAAACGCGTCCGCTTCGGCAATTTTTGCAGTCCACTTTGCAACTGCGGGATGGGAGTACGGCTCTGTTTTTGAACTCGGAGTTGCCATCTGATCAAAGAACGGCATCTCGTAATCGCGAAGGTCGAGTACTTCGGCTTCAAATCCATCGTGCTTCTTCGCTTGCTCGAGTGCCCATGCGCCGGCAGCGTCGCTAAATCGTCCTTCTCGGGTGCTCCCGAGAATAATCTTCAGTTTGAGTGGTTTCATATGTGTCTATTGTATGCTCATGCTTTACTTTGTAAAGTGGATAACTCCGTGATACCGTGGTCTCATGTTGCGAACAGCAAAGCAGCGCAAAGAGATATGCAAGGACTGCCCCGTTGCAAAAACGGCAGACTTGCTGGGCGATTCGTTCAGTATCCTTATTGTGCGCGATCTTCTCGTGAAGCCTCGCCGCTTCGGTGAACTTGAAACATCGCTCTCCGGTGTCTCGTCTCGCACACTCTGTATTAAACTCAAAACTCTCGAAGAGGAGGGGCTCGTAGCCCGAAAAGAATACAAAACGCACCCACCCAAGGTGGAATACTCACTGACTCGCAAAGGCGAAGCATTCAGCGGCGTCCTGGACGCGATGCGCGCCTACGGCAAGAAGTATTTGTAACAGCGCACCCGTCGGCTACAATGTCCCGACGCGGACATAGTTCAGTGGTAGAACGAGTGCTTCCCAAGCATTAGATCGGGGTCCGATTCCCCGTGTCCGCACAAAGTGAGCGAGTCGAGGGAGTTTCCCCGTGTCCGCACAACTACCTATAGATCCAACGGAACGCGAAGAAGCTGCCGAAAGCAATGACGGCTGCCGCAAGAAGCTGCGCGCCGATGTACCACATGCCGAATATGTCGACCATGGTGTACAGCAGTATCTCGTTGATGACCAGATTGATGAGCGCCACGGTCAAGTGCATCGGCATCTGACTACGAATACGATCACGGGATTCGTTCTTGAACGCCCAAAATTTCTGAAGAACAAAACTCACCACAAACGCGGCCGTGAATGAGAACGCCGACGAGATCAGATACCACACGCCGAACAAGTCGGTGAGTGTGTAAAGGATGCTGAGGTTCACGGCAGTAGCGATCACTCCGGATACGAGGAAGCGGAAAATACGCGCAGCAGACTTCAAACGTGCGTACGGTACGCCGATCCGCGTGAGCAAAATAGCGATCAAAATATCCAGACCGTGATTCCAATTCATTTTCTTGCCGGTCTTTTTTGAACGCGCCGTGTACGAGATCGGCACTTCAATAACAGTGCCGCTCGAGAGCAGAGTGTGGGTCAGATCGACTGCATCGAAAACGAAGTCATCGTGAGAACTTTGCAGTAACCGGGGCACATGCGATGAGGAGAACACCTTGTAGCACGTGGCAATGTCAGTGAGCCGCTTCCAAAACAAAATATTGTAGATATACGTAACCATCAGCCCGCCGTAAAAATATACGCGGCTGTACGGTACGACATTGCCGGAATTCACGCGTGTTCCGAACACGGACACATTCGGATCTTTCAGGATAGGGT
>CAYQQI010000079.1:0-3532 GCA_964419595.1 uncultured Candidatus Saccharibacteria bacterium | reverse complement strand
CTTGGTTCCCTTGTATTGAATTGCGGCGTTCTTGGAATAAATAGTGATGCCGCGCTCCTGTTCGAGTGCGTTTGAGTCCATAGAAATACCACCCACACCCGCCTGCGACAAAAGCGCATCGGTAAGGGTAGTTTTACCGTGGTCGACGTGAGCTATTATCGCTATGTTACGTATCTCCATGTTGAAATTGTATAAATCGGGGCACTTCCACGTTGCGGAACCTCAGCGTGCTCCTCACCGTACAGTTGTACGGCTCGTTGCCCGCTTCTCCGCGCCTCGAATTGCACCCGATTTCTGCAATTTCTCGGCGGTCTTCAAAACAAAGGACCCCCGTGGGGGTCACCCGTTGGCTCTAATATGCCGTATTTTATGGATTATGTAAAGAGATGCCCCAAATTGAGGCAGGTATCGAACAATGCGACAATGAGTGGTATCTATGAGCCTCACCATAGGAATTTGTGGTCCCAGCGGAAGCGGCAAATCGACGCTTGCGAGACTCTTGAGCAAAGACCTCGATGCAAACCTCATCAATCTTGATAATTATTTTCTCCTCGATCCCCCGGTCAAGAAATACGAGCATAACGAAGCAAACTGGGAACTCCCGGAGAACTTGGACTGGACCCTGATCAAACACGACGTTCGCGGCCTTTTGAACGGCACAAAAAGTACCATTACGAAGATGAATTGGGATGATCTCGTCTACGATAAGGAGAACGTGGCGCACAAGGATACCCTCGTCATCGAAGGATTTCTGTTATTACATGACGAGGAGCTTCGTAGTCTTTTGGATCTCGCAGTGTATATCGACATTCCCGATGCCGTGGGAGTCGAGCGCAGACTTATCCGAACCGGGATACCGGAGCGACGTGAGCGGTATGAAAAAATAACGTTCCCTGAATATGCGTCGCGACGCAGCATATTCGAAGGGCGCGCCGATTTGGTTCTCAACGGTGAACACCCCGTACCAGATAACCTTGAGCGTATTTTGCTCAAGGTTGCTGAAATAAAACACGCGAAGACTTCCTAGAGCTGGGGGTCGATCGCTGCTTTGAATTCGTTTATTCCAACTGCGCCCGGAATGAGCACTTTGCCCGTGATGAAGCCGGGTGTGCCTGTGATGCCGAATGACGCACCTTCTGCGCGGTCGTCATCCGATTCTTTGGTATATGCTTCCACGTTTGCCGTTACGTCTGCTTTTACTTTCGCGGAGTCGAGTCCCATTTTCTTGATGAGCGCGACGATCGTTGCTTCGTTGCCGAATCCGCCGTGTTCCTCATCCTGCGCTTCGTACATCGCTTCGCGCCATTCGTAGTACCTATCAGGATGAAGTTTCCACATAGCATTGTCGTACACGGCTGCGATCTTTGAATCATCGCCGAGAAATGCGTAGTCCTTGAATACGATGCGGAGTTTACCGGTCTTTACATAATCACGAATGAGTTCCGGCATTGCGGGCGGCACCTGAATTTGATCGTGACCGACTTCAACGGCTTTGCAGAACGGACATTGGTAGTCCTCCCACACAACAAGCGTGACCGGGGCGTTCTTGTCGCCGATGTACGGATCGTTTTCTTCGATCTTTACGTCTGCAATGTCTACGGCAACGGTCGGCGGTTGGCCGTTTGCAGCCTGGGAACCTGTGCTCCCTTTGAATGCGACGATGAGAGAGATGCCGATAATAAGTCCGGCGACGATGATCGCGCCCGGAACATAGAGTGCTGAGTAATCTTTTACCGCAGCGGCAGCGGCCGGTGCGGGAGTCTGTGTGTTGTCTTCCATCGAGCTATACTATCACCTCTTTTTAGAGCTGTGGATATTGCCTCATTGCTTCGCACCAGTGAGCACATTCCAGATATCAGGGTCCTGCCCGCCGTCGAGTTTGAAGATAGAGATACCGCGCACGCCCAGGCGCTTCGCGAGGTCGATCTTCTGCTGCGTGGAGACTTCGTCCGGCCAGACAACGTAGCGATACGTCATATTTGAGTGATACGTGTTGGCATAGGTTGATGCGGCGGCAGAAGCGGCCATGGCCGACATACCGTTGCTAGTGCCGGAAATGATGGTGCTCGTAGCGTTATCGTTCGGCACGTAGGTGAAGCCCAGTTCCCCCCAGTAAGTGCGTTCCGGCGTAATGCCGTATTTTTCCGCGAGCGACTGCTGGCTTACTCCCTTTTGCGGTGCGGCGTAGCCGGGATTGAACGTCCACAAGATGTCGTAGAGATGCTGTCCGCCCTCGTAGGTAGTAACGGAATATTCGTAGCCGTAGGTGGGCACACCCAGCAGAATTTTGTTCCTTGGGATATCCTGCGACATCAAATTCACCACTTTTTCTATCCACGCCGGGTCGCCATTCGCCGCATATAATCGTGTGCCGGCATCCGCCTGCAATTTGAGGTCGATTCCCTGCTGATCGTAGGTCATGAGGCGCACCCGGTCGCAATACGTTCCGATGGCCTTCAGATCATTCGCGAAGAGTCCTGAATCTGCCGGAATATCGACGCCGTAATACTTATCCGAGTTCGGAATGCGCGTTTCGATGGTGCACATGAGCCACTTGGTGCCGAGTCGCATCTTCAGGCCCTTCAGGAATGTGGAGAAATGGTCTTTGGTGTTGGCGCTCTTCCCTTCGAAGTCGATGTCGATGCCGTCGTAGCCGTTGGCGATGACCATATTTGTGATGGTGTCTTCGAGTGCGCGGCGCTTAGCATCGTCGGAGAGCAACTCGTGCACGAGCGTGGAGTTACTCGTCATAATTGTGGGAATTACGCGCACGCCCATCGCTTTGGCAATAGTATTGAACGATGCCCAAGGCTCCAGATTGAGCGGGCCGTTGTCCATGAGTGTGCCGTCGCTTTTCAGCGTGAATACAAACGGATTCACTTCGGTGAGCTTGGAAAGATTGGGCAGGGTATCTGCGGTACCGGTAGCTTGCCGCCAATACGGTATCCAGCCGGTGACCTCGAATTTTGTGGGGGCATCCGTGGGCGTAATACCCTCGGTTGTAATGGGACCTGCACCGCCCGCTGATGAGCTAGCCGAGCAGAGTGCTTTTATCTTTGCGCGCGTGAGCGGCCCGACGGTACCGGTTTGAGAAATTTTGTATGCCTTTTGAAATGCCTTAACGGAGGCAAGGGTTGCGGGGCCGAAGGTGGGAACGCTCGTTGCTTTGAAATATCCCTGTGACTTCAAGAACACTTGAAGTGCGGTTACCTGCGCCCCCCTTGAGCCGGACTTGAGGTCCGAAGTTATCGTCGGGCACGATGCTGCAGCCGCCGCACCCGGAAAAACGAGCGTTGCAGCAAGGGCGAGGGTGATGACGTATTTTTTCATGAGGTGAGGAGTACGATTCATAGACGATTGAGTATACCAACTCTTTCGCGAGCGCGTGCTTGCACTCACGCGGACATTCTTGCGTAGTCCGATATTTGTGAAGTTTCCTAGCCGCTCGATGTTTTTCCACGGAAGAAATCCGTAACCGCGTTCGGAATTTCCACCGGCAGCTCGATGATGCGCCACGGCTCTGCGTAAACGA
>CAYQQI010000078.1:0-3548 GCA_964419595.1 uncultured Candidatus Saccharibacteria bacterium | reverse complement strand
GTGCAGGACATACCGAGGGTTGCCTGCCCGATCTACAACATTCCTGCATGTCCGGGCGGACAAACACAGGTGATGGATCCGGTCACATACGATTCGAACAACTGCGAAGTGCCTCACTGGCGCTGCGTTGCACCGCCCACAACGAGCCCGACCCCTCCCGCCGACTCGTGCGTCTTTACGCCGATCAGTTCGAAGTTGGGCGACAAATATGTATCGATAATCCCGCTCGGGGGACCGGTTACGATGACGCTTGGCGGCGGTCAAAGCGCATGTTCCACATGGTGTGCGTTTCGGGGTGCGATCTCCTATGCGAACTACACCTGTACGTACAACGGCGCAGCGATCTCGATGTCGAACGGCACGTCGAATATTTCGAACATCGCGTTCGAGGAATCACCGGTAGCAGGTACGGTTGCAGGAGCATCCATCGAACTCCCGACCATTCCTGAGAATGCAACCATACAACAGCTGCGTGATTTCTTGCAGCAGCTGCAAGGCATATTGCAGCAGCTTTTGAGCAGCGTGGTTCCGACCCCGCCGCTCAATTGCCCGATCTATAACGCTCCGCTCTGCAAATCGGACGAACAATTAGTCGGCGGCGGCATGTTGGCTAATGGCTGCCAGGCGGGTCCACGCTGTGTCCCAATCCCTCCACTCAACTGCCCGATTTATAATGCTCCGCTCTGTGGAGCGAACGAGCGTTTGGTTGGTGGAGACGTGCTTGCCAACGGTTGTCAGGCTGGGCCGCGATGTGTTCCTAATACGACGCCCGTAAACGGTTCTTTCTCCGCGAGCTCGTATTTCGGCTATGCACCGTTCGCAGTCACCTTCTATGCGAATCCGCGCATCGGGCAAACGCTCGCATCGATTGATTACGGTGATGGCACTACGGCCACGATCGATCAGGGAGCAGCAGGGGCGTGTCCCGCGAATACTTCGAACTGCGCACAGTTCACGTTCATGCATACGTATACCTCTGCGGGTATGTATACCGTAAAGCTCAAGCGCTTGCCGGGGCCGACAGAAGGGCAGTGCTACATGAGTGATAACTGTTGGGTCGTCGACACACTGTACATTTCGGTGATCGGCGGCTCGACTCCTGAACCGATGTCTTTCATTGCTTCTCCTTCTGCCGGTAGGGCACCGCTGTTCGTTATCTTCACGACCGCATTTCGTTCGGGGATCATAGATTTCGGAGACGGGACAACGGGTAGTGTATCGCCGAACTGCACGTATTTTCCGGGCGGCGGCGGTACGTGTGAGACCGGTTCGTATCTCGCAACTCACACATATCCAAATGTTGGAACCTACACTGCAAAACTCACGGGTACCCCGTGCGGGTCGGGACAATCGTGCGCACAGGTGATACAGACCCTCGCAACACAAACCATTACTGTCTCTACGGTCACTCCGGTTATCGGATGCCCACAGTACAACCGGCCCGGTTGTCCGGCAGGGCAAACGCTCATTACCGATCCGGTCACGTACGATGTAAATCAGTGTGAGATCCCGCATTGGCGCTGTGTCGCGACCCCGACGCCGGTTCCGACACCGGGCAGCGGCTCTTGCACCTATCGGTCGGCCTCGGATCCCGCTGTGCAATCAGGCATTCCTGCTTCGGGAAATGCAGTCTCGACCGTCGGTGGACAGAGCGCATGCCGAAGTTGGTGTGCAACACAGAATGCATCCTGGATCGTGAACTACACATGTACATACAACGGCTCGGTCATCTCGATGACCGGCCAGTCTGCCGGTACGGTTGCAGGAGTATCGGTGACACTTGATCAGGAAATGATAAGCCCGGAGCACCGTGCGCAGCTCGCGAGCGTATTGAAAGCCATCGAAGGCACCATCCGCACGATCGTCGCGGAATACGGTTGGTAGCTCACTCCATACAAAACACCCCGCAATGCGGGGTGTTTTGTTTTGTGTCGGCTTGTCAACATCGGGGAGTCGTTGCTTTGCGACCTGAGACGTACAATAAGTGAGTGAATCTCTCTATCTCACGACAAGTGATCGTGCTCGTTCTATTGCTGATACTTCTCGGATTGGTTTCGGCGCTTTCGAAATATCAGGTGCCGAATCCGCGTGCACAACAGCAGGAAAACCTGGGTGAGCGCGTACCCGATATGCCTGTTCCGCCGCCGCCGCCCATGACCGCAAGCATGCAGGCCGTGCTCGAAGCGAGTAAGGGATTCTCTTTGTTCGTCTCGTATACCGACAACGGATTCGAACCGGCGGAGGCATCGATCAAGAAAGGCGAAACCGTTCGGTTCACCAATAATTCGTCTCAGAAATTGTGGGTGTCAGCCGTGCAGAAGAACGGAGTGCTCTATCCGGGGAACGGCGCTTCGTGCGGACAAAGTGCATTCGATACGTGCATGGGGCTCGAACCGTACGAAATTTGGGAATTTACCTTTAGCGAGGCAGGTGTATGGGGGTATCGCAACAATGTAGAACAAACTCATGTGGGCGTGATCCAGGTGAAATAGTATGGCGAAACTTCTCCGCAACATGCGCCCATCGTCACAGGTTATAGTGGTCGCGGTTTTTCTCGTGGTCGTCGGAGTGCTTTACCTGCAGAGTATGAACCGTACTGACACGAGCGCAGTTTCGAGTGAGGCACATTTTACCGATACCTCACCTTCGGGCCTCCAGGTTGTTCCGGCTTCCGGAGGCACAGAAACGTCGTACACTGGCTCGTACACAACAGGATTCGGATACAGTTGTAATAGTGCAGGCACGCAGGCCATCATCGAATATGTGAGCTGTGCGAATAATGCGAGCTGCGTCGTCGACCCGCCGTATCAATATAACGCGTGGTACTACGGCACGACGTATGGAACTACATACGGAAGAGTCGTCGTGCGCGCCGATCGTACCGACAACGTGTGGTCGCCGTATTATTGCGACGGACGTGTGGGCGACACGCAAGCGGGCGATGTGTGTTCTCCCGCTATGGTACCCACCGGTTCGTATGCGATAACGACTACTCCCGGCGCGGATTACTCAATTTGGTACCAGACGTACACATATATCAATGGCTGGCGACCTGCTCACTACATGACGCTCAATTGTCCTCTACCTACGCCCACATGCACGGTGAATATTGCACCGAATCCTATTGCGCGAGGCGGGAGCGCGACTGTTTCGTGGTCGACCACGAATGCAACAAGTCTCACACTCACAACCCTCGGCCCCGTTGCGCTCTCGGGTAACACGTCGGTATCCCCGACCGCTACTACGAATTACGGAGGTACGGTTACCGGTCCCAACGGCACCGCAACGTGCCCGGCCACGCTCACTGTTTCGCAGCCCACCGCGGTCCTCACCATCAACGGAACAGCATCTCAAAGTTTGGACGTGGGTGCGCCAATGGCTTTTGCCTGGTCTTCAACCAACGGTGCGAGTGCCACTTCATGGAATGTGGTCGACTCCAACGACACGTGCGGCAATATCGGGGGCGTCAGTAACCCGTGGATCGCAAATTCGTTGAGCGGCACCGGAAACGGCACTGTTGCAGCGTGTATGGCAGGACACGTCTATAC
>CAYQQI010000077.1:0-3721 GCA_964419595.1 uncultured Candidatus Saccharibacteria bacterium | reverse complement strand
GTATGTAGCCGGCGAAAGACAAGAACAGCACGGTGCGGGCAATATCGACATCCACCCCAAAGTGCAGGAGTCCCGCGTAATAGATGAACAAGAGGTACGATGTCAGTATCCCTACTCCGAGTGTCAGGTAACGGACCTCGGAATTAAAGATGGCTCCCTGCGTTTTTTCTTTCCCTACATCACGGTTATCCTCGAAAGCGAACGCGAGCGCAGGGAGTGACCCGGTGAAGAAATTCACCCAGATTATTTGAATCGCGGAGAGCGGGAGCGGAAGACCCATGATGAGCGAACCGCCGATGAGAAATACTTCATCGAGACAGTTCGACATCAGGTACACGAACGTTTTACGAATATTGGAAATAATACGGCGACCCTCTTCGATTGCGAGCACGATGGTCTCGAAGTTGTCATCGAGCAATACGAGGTCCGCCGCGCTCTTTGCGACATCGGTCCCGGAGCCGAGTGCAATACCGATGTTCACCGCTTTTAAGGAAGGGGCATCATTCACGCCATCCCCTGTCATTGCGACTATCTCGCCGCGCTCCTGAAATAATTTACCGACCCGCAGTTTGTCTTCGGGTGTAACGCGAGCGCATATCTTGATCAGCGGTAGTCGTGCCAGTAATTCCGTATCGCTGAGTTGGCGTATCTCCTCCCCGGTGAGCACATTGTTTTCGTTCACGCTCCAACCGAGCTCGCGTGCCATCGACATTGCGGTCCCCTTTAGGTCACCGGTCAGCATCACCACACGTGCACCTTTTCTCTCTATTCTCTCGACCGCATCTTTTGCTTCCGGGCGGATGGGATCATAGAGGACGATGATGCCCGAAAATTGCATGTCTTTCACGACGGCAAAATCTATTTTCTTTTTTCCGGCGCCTTCCAGCCGGGCAACGCCGACGAGACGTTTACCTTCGTTACTCAGCTTCTGTATCATCTCCTCTATCGCAAGGTAATCGTCCTTTGAGAGCGAGGAATGGCGCAGCAGCACATCGGGCGCACCGAACACGATCACATGCCCGTTCTTCGTGTCGCGAGCGGCAGAGAACTTATTGGTTGAATTGAACGGCATGAGCGTGGAACGGCGCTCCTTGGTAAGTGCTCGTGCGTCCAATCCCTCGGCAGTCGCAGCGAGAGCGATATTCGTTTCGAGCGGTCGCCCGATGAAATGCCAAGACTCCCTCGGGTCGCCCGGGTTCTCGAGTATCGCTTCGGTTGAGATAAGTGCATCGGAGAGCAGTTGATGCTCATCATGTCCGAATGCTTTCGGGGCCGGCGTTCCCTTTATCAGATGCTGTTTGGTGAGCACCGTTATCACCTGCATTTTTGCCTGTGTGAGCGTACCCGTTTTATCGGTCATGACCACGGTGGTGGAGCCGAGTGTTTCTGCGGCGGCGAGTGAGCGCATGATGCCGCGCTTCTTTGCTATTCGCTCCACACCGACCGCAAGGATGACTGTGAGCGCAATGGGGAGCGCCTCGGGCACCGCACCTATCGCCGTCGCCGCGGCAAGCAGCAACATTTCCAGCACCGGTTCACCACGGGAAATACCGAGGAAAAACAGACCAGTCACGATAACAAAAACTCCGCCGAGTATCAGCCACCCGAGCGAAGAGAGTGATCGCTGGAGCGGCGTTGCCTCGTCAGTTGCAGCGGAAACCAATTGCGCGATACGACCGATCTCAGTTCGGTCTCCCGTACCCACAACGACCGCAGTCGCAGAACCTTCTACAACGAGCGCGCCTGCGAACGCCATATTGGTTCGCTCGGTCACCTGTGCTCCTTCGGAGACCATGTCGACATGCTTCTGTACCGGAAGCGATTCCCCGGTGAGGAACGACTCGTCGACGGAAAAGTCTGTTTCGGTGATGAGCCGCATATCTGCGGGCACACGCGCCCCGAGCGACAACCGGACCACGTCGCCCGGTACCAAAAACGACGATTCTATCTCGTGTTCGTGGCCGTCGCGAATAACACGCGCTCGTTCTTTCATGTACACCTCAAGTCGCTCGAGTGTGTTTTCCGCGCGGTACTCCTGGTAGAAACCGAGGCCCGTGTTCACCGCGACCGCAAGCATGATGACGAACGTCTCCACATACTCCTGCAATATCACGGTAAGTATCGCCGCGCCGACCAGTATGAAAATGAGCGGACTCGTGAATTGGCGCAGGAATATGAGGATGGCGCTCGTCTTTCTGCGCGCCCGTATTTCGTTTGTGCCGAACGTTTTGAGCCGCGTGAGCGCATCTTCCTCGGAGAGACCGTGGTCGTCGCTTTTTAGGAGTGCGAGCACTTCATTCTGCGTGTGTGCCCACGGAAATGTATCAGGAAGATCTGTCTCTTCGTGTACGGGACGATAAAATGTCATAGGAGATGGCTCGCGCGCGCTCCTTCAGTATAACTCGCTTATACACACGACGGCATTTCGGGTTAGCGCATCACGATACAATTACATCTATATAAGCTTCATGTGATTTTTTATGAAAGAATGGCTCGTCGCAGCAATCGGTTCTATGTTTCTCCTCGGCTCATCCTCCGGTGCTGCCATACAAGAGAAAGGAAAAATGCCCCGCCCGGAGCGTCCGGCCTCCACTTCGCAGCAAATGAGGAATATCGATATAACCTGTGTTGCTGCGGCAGTGAACACCCGCGAAACAACACTGGCTTCTGTCGTTTCGACACATCAACAATCAGTAGCGGCAGCGTATGCCGCCCGTAAGACTGCGCTCGCAAGCGCATATACCGGCAGCGACCCGCAAGCGGTCAAAACGGCGGTAAAAAAAGCATGGACCGACTTCCAAACAGCCGGTAAGAGTGCTAAGCAGATCGCTGAACGCAGTCGCAAGAACACATGGGAGGCATTCAAAACCGCTATGAAGGCATGCAAGGGCGGTGAGAGCGTCGGCGATGCGCAGAACGCATCGACTGATCAGATCTAGATTGCTGTTGCTAGTTTGAGAAAAATCCCGTGTAGTCGGGATTTTTTTCATGAATCGTAGGTAATGCGCATGAAGTCGCTTAGCATCAGTTCATGCAGAAATCACAGAAGTCATTTGTTGCTTCGCTTGTTCTTTCCTTTCTCCTGGCTTTCTCCGTCGTCGCCTACCTCTCCTCCCCGTTCACTGTACAAGTGCAAACCGTACGCGCGGAGGCGGATGAAATGCCGCTCGCACCCGAAGACATTGCTACAACGACCGCGGCAATCCCTTTTTTTGATCTCAACATCATCACACTCGTTGAGATCCCCAATATCCTGGTGTTCGCAACCTCGACGGAGGTATCTCCGCTCGCTGCGACCACGGATTCGCCGCCGGTACAGAAAAAGATTTCAGTACAAGCTACTCCGAAGAAAGTCACAAAACAGACCGCTCAACCCGTCCGGCTTATCATTCCTTCTATCGGCCTGAATGCGCCGGTTGAGAGTGTGGGAATAAACAGCAAGGGTGAAATGGATGTCCCACCCGGAGATTCGTCCGAGGTCGGGTGGTACAAGTACGGCACCATCCCCGGCAATGTGGGAAGTGCAGTTATCGACGCGCATGTGTTTGCAGCCTTTGAGGATCTGCAGCATTTGAGTGTGGGCAGTGAGGTCTATGTGGAAAATGCGAACGGGCAGCGCCTAAAGTTCGTGGTGGATGACAGTCGCGTGTACAAACTGGGTGAACTCACCTCCGGCATGCTCTTCGGTAAACGTGATGCGCGCAGGTTGAACCTCATTACC
>CAYQQI010000076.1:0-3955 GCA_964419595.1 uncultured Candidatus Saccharibacteria bacterium | reverse complement strand
GAATCTTTAAGCCACTTGAACCCGTCACCGGTAGAACCGGTTTCCGGGCGAGAGATGCCGCCGGTTGCGAGAATGTAGGACTTTGCGCGAACTTCTTTTTTATTTTTCAAAACGAGGTGTGACACGGAGTCGCCACTCGTAACGATGGAGGCAACTTCAGAAAGTCCGCGCACTTCCACATTTGTATCGTGCAGGTATGCAACCAATGTGTCCCAGACTGACTTTGCTTTGTGAGTGATAGGGAAGACCCGCTTCTCCGCTTCTTCGACCGTTGCCATGCCGCGTGAGTTAAAAAATCCGAGGGTGGAAGAAACGTTCCACTGTGAAAAAGGGGATGCAAGATACTTTCCGGCGTCTTTGAATTTTACGAGTATCTTTTTATTATCAGGCTCGTTGTTCGTCACGTTGCAGCGACCGCCGCCGGTAATGAGCAGCTTCTTGCCGACACCGGAATTTTTCTCGAGCAAAACCACCCGCTTACCGAGTTCTGCTGCTCTGCCTGCTGCCATCATGCCCGCCGGCCCGCCGCCTATTACTACGACATCATATTGAATATCCTCTTTCACAGCGGCATCCTAGCATAGAACTTGCGTATTTATACCCGCGTGGGATAATAGTGCTCTGCAATAGGCAGTCGCTGGTGCGGAGGCGCCAGAGGAAAGTCCGGACACGTGCGTGTCTAGCAATAGAGACGCAGAACGGTAGCGCTCTACATCTTCGCTTTGCGAAGATCGAGTCCGATCATTGCGAAGGCAATGATTTAGGAGGTAACGCCCGCCGGGGTGATCCCAGGGATGCGAACAGTGACGCTCAAGCCGAGAGGCGAGAGCATCCAGCAATGGATGAATCTTCGAAGTAACTTGGGGCTTGCCCTGAGCGAAGTCGAAGGGTGCAACGGCTAAAATCCTACCTACGTGCAAGATCGTGTTCGTCGGGAACCAATTGGACCTGACGAAAGAATCGCTCGAGGTGTGCGGTAACGTACATCCCAGATACATGATTGCCCAAGACAGAATCCGGCTTAGGTTGCAGAAAACAAACGCTCCCCTTTCGGGGAGCGTTTGTTTTTCAAAGTAGAAAAAAGTTTCGAGGCCGTTGCGGGTTGCAACGGCCTCGTAGACGAAGGTACAGAGAAAAAGAGCAGTGTGAGAAAAAAGTATGGGCAGCCGGACCGAGGTCCATCCTGGCCGGGATAAAGCTTCCCACAACACTGCTATAAACAACATAACGAATTCGTGTGAATTGTCAATGAGCAACCGCTCCGACAATCCCGCAGGCAACCGACGGGCAGCTTGCGCCACCCGCCGGCCTGCGACTACCCGTTGGGCAGAAGCGTTGGCTGATGCGGGCTTACTTTACGCGCGCCCGCATCACGACCGGCGGCAAGTCATCGAGCGACCAGTTGCTCGAAATGCTGCATTGGTCGGCTTTGCCCGATTGGGCCTGGTAGACCCCGTAAGAACTCGCAACCGCGGCCACGGTCACGAGCCCGAACAGGGCAGTCACGAAGATTCCCCGCATTTTTTCTCCTCAATGCGAAGCGGATGTCGGACGCCACCATGACGCCCCTCACCCGGCCATCCCGGGTTTCGTCAGATACGCGGTACTGAGACGAGGGACAAGCGGGAGTATTTTACGTATAAATTAGAGCGGTGTCAAATGCGAAAGTCGCAACCGTTTTTCTCCACAAGCGCATCCTACTACCGTGATACAATTTCTCTACAAATTACACGCTGATAAATTATTTTTCTCCATGCCGCCTATTAGTACGATGATGTCTCACAATCCGCCTCCGCCCGATGCACCTGTTGCAACTGTGACGCCTGTTGTGGCGGTGACACCCCAGCGTATCTCACTAATTGATTCCATTGCAGGCGCTTTTCTGATCGGACTCTTTGCGCTCATCCCGTTCTTCTTTTTCCCGGTCACGTGGCTTACCGCGCTCCAAAGTAAAATAATCGTCGCGTCCGTGATCCTCTGCATCGTTGCAATTCTCTGGACAGTAGCGCGCGTCATGGAGGGCGGCGGGAGATTGCCGTGGAACATGCTGTTTGCCGCATCGGCCTTCGTGCCGGTGGCATACGCGCTCTCTGCGGCCGTGAACGGTTTCTCCTCAGTCTCGCTCGTAGGCACCGGGGTTGAATCCGACACGCTCGCGGTCGTTTGTCTTGAGTTTGCCGCGCTCACACTCACAGCGCTCGTGCTTGGCGGAGTGCGTCGAAATACAACGGGGGCATTACGGGCACTCTTCTCGGGAATTCTTGTACTTCAGGTCATTCACATGGCGCACGTCATCGCACCCTCTCTCACGCTCGGCGGCGTACTCGCGGGCGAAACAGGGAACGCGCTCGGTACGTGGCACGAATTCACGATGCTCATGGGCTTTGCGCTCGTTTCAAGTCTGGCGCTGTGCCGCTCAGCGGTATCGGCGGGCAATTGGAAATGGCTCACGATCGCCGTGGGTGTGCTTTCGGTGCCGATACTTATAGTGAGCAATTTCGCCGATGTATGGATCGCGGTCATCGTTGCATCAGTGCTACTTTTGCTCATCCGTTGGTACCAGTCGCACGCAGACGTCTCAGTTTCCTACGTTCGTTCCGAATGGCTCACATTGCTTGTCGCAATCATTGCGCTCCTGTGTGTCTTCTTCGGAGCAAAGATCGTCGGGGTACTGCCCGAACGTATTGCTGTCGTTCAAGTTGAGGTACGGCCGTCCTGGCAAGGTACATTCCAAATCGGCGAGCAGTCCCTCTCGAATCCGAAGGCGTTCATTTTCGGCGTCGGACCAAATACATTCACGAGGCAGTGGGGACTCCATAAGCCAATCGAGGTCAACCAGACACCGTTTTGGAACTCTGATTTCAACGTGGGTGTTGCTCCTATTCCGACATCGTTCATTTCACTCGGAATCATCGGAGCGCTTGCATGGCTCGGCTACATCGTGGCGCTGTTGTGGACTGTTATCGGTTTGTGGGTCCGCAGACGCGAAGCGGCGCTTTCTCCACGGGTGCTGGCAATTTCGGTGGGGGTTGTGTATATGCTCGCGTTCCACCTTTCCTCGGTGCCGGGCACCTCATTAGGACTTCTGATGTTCCTCATAACAGGATTGCTCGTTGCAATGCTTATGCCGACGCGCGGAGCAGAACGCTCATTCAGCTTCAGCAGCGGAAATCGGAAAAATGCGACCAAGATCGTGTTCGCAGGTGTTATCGCACTTGTTGCACTCATTGCTTCTATTGCAGTACTTCGCGCCGTGCTTGCGGATGCCATGATCAATCGCGCAATTGTGAGCTACAACTCGTCGCAAGACCTTCAGAAATCCACCGATCTCATCGCCCTTTCTTTGAAGATCCAGCCTTCGAACGACCGCGCGCACCGTTCCGCCGTTGAGCTCGGGCTCTTGAAACTACAGCAGCTCATAAACGCAAAAGATCCGGATCAGGATGCCGCTAAAGTGGCGCTCCAGGCGACGCTCGAAGAGACCATCAAACACGGGTTGAGCGCAGTGGAGATCGACGGGACCGACTATCAAAATTGGTTGCAGCTTGCCTCGCTCTACTCACAACTCGCGGGCGCTCAGATCGAAGGGGCATACGACAACGCGCGAGCCGCCTACGTTCGAGCACAACAGGAAAATCCTACCTCGCCGCTACCGCTTTTGAACCTCGGTCAACTCGATGCGCTTCAGGGTAATTTCGATGCGGCACTCGAGAATCTCGGGAAAGCTGTAGCGCTGAAACCCGACCTTGCCTCAGCGTACTACCTCGCTTCGCAGATCTATGTTGCCAAGAGCGACGCCAACAACGCGCTCTTAGCGGCGGCTGAAGCTGCCCGCTACGCGCCGAATGATCCGCTCGCCTGGTACAACGCGGGTGCCATCGCATATGCCGGGGGCGACTTCCCGGATGCGGTCATAGCGATGCAACAGGCTCTTGCACTGCAATCACAGTACGCA
>CAYQQI010000075.1:0-4181 GCA_964419595.1 uncultured Candidatus Saccharibacteria bacterium | reverse complement strand
TATCAATAGAGAAGCCTTCTTTTTTTGCGATATCCATGACCGTTTCCGCGAGCATTTCGCGCGACGGCTGCTTGAATGTGTAAATTTCACAGCGCGATTGAATGGTATCGGGAACCCGGTCACGTTCGGTGGTAGCAAGCACGAATATTGCATGGGCGGGCGGCTCTTCGAGAGTCTTCAAAAAAGCGTTCCACGCTTCTTTGGTGAGCATGTGCGCTTCGTCGATGATGTAGAACTTGTATGGTGATTCGAACGGCATGGCGTAGACCCCTTCGCGAAGCTCGCGGATATCATCGATTCCGCGGTTCGATGCGGCATCCATTTCGTAGAGATCTTTTTCAGACACGCCAAGTTCCCGAGCGAGTATGCGCGCAACCGAAGTTTTGCCTGTGCCGCGCGTACCGCAGAAAAGGTAGGCGTGTCCTATCTTCTTATTTTTGATGGCCTTCTCGAGCACAGTGGTCACCTGCTCCTGGCCTCGCACTTCGTTGAACCCGGAAGGGCGATACCGGCGATAGAGCGTTTGGTGTTTCGCCTCTTTAGACATGGCGAGAGTATACCCCGTGAGATAAAACAAATCTAAACCACACAACACGTGCATACAGATATCTCATGGGGTGTAGCAAAAACAAAAGGGCCGGCAGGTTTCCCAGCCGGCCCCCGATGTCAGGCATCAATATGCCGATTTCGTGAACACCAAATACGCACTCGGAGGACTCGTCGGTACGATGACCAATTCTCCGGGTTCGTAGCCTTCTTCGCGCCGATCCATGATGAGCCGTTCGCGTTCGTCGGCAAATTCGCCTCCTACTTTCACTTCAATGATGTCGACATCGACGAACTCTTCCTTATTACCAAGGTCGATGCGGACGATCTTCAGCAGTGCCTCTTTCAGTGAGTCGCCGTTTATCGATCTGGGAAGAGATCGTGCCGAATCATCCGATGTCTCGGAGATGACCGCTCCGGCGATCTCCATGCCACGTTTTTCGAGCCAGAGGTTGAGTGCGCCGATCTGCCGTACCCCGTTAAGCGCAGCGATTCCCTTCATCGCACTGACCGAAATATTGTTCGTTCCAAGCGCATCCCATGTCAGACCTTCGACCCTCGAAAGACCGGAGACGGAGCTGCACCACACCTCGGCGCTTTTGCCCTCATATCCGAACGCTTCACCGATGCGCTGTCCGACCATCCCGCACACTTTCATTCCGAGGACCGCAGCAACAACCGAATGGATATGCGGAGCCGGCTTATCGCTTGCGCGCGCCTCGCAGTATCGTGCCGCAACTTCCCGTGCATCTTCGATACGCATCGGGACGGGCTGTCCCATTTGTCTGACACGTGCGGGCGCCGGAGCACAGCGTTCGCTCTCCGATGCCGGTTTCGCGGGTGCAGCAGGTGCAGCTTTGGCAGGTTCGGCCAGTGCGGGTTTTGCAGGTGCAACGGCTTTCGCAGCCGGTGCTGCAGGTGCAGGCTTCGGGAGGATGTCAGAGATACGGCCGGCTTTCGTCGGCGTCGGTGAGCTCGGATTCCCATCCTTGAGAATCACTCTGCCGCGAACGCTCTCGCGCTCCTTCGCGTCGATCAGGATCTTGCCGGCCTTGCGGACCCGTTCCGACTCTCGCTCGATACCGGTAATCTCGAGACGTTCACAGATGATCGGAAACACCGTAGCAACGGTGAGACCGGTCGCACCCGGTCGCTTTGCAAGCTCACGATCGATGGTCGATGTGTCGAAACCGTACGCAAGCCTCGAAAGGACATACGTCTGGTTTTCGTCGAGCGCACTCAAACGCGCGCATTCTTCATCGGTGGATTTCGCCATGGCCTCTAACTCCTCCGGGAAAATGTAGAGTTCGTCGTTGTATTGCTCGGCATCAAGCTGTTTGAAGACACCACTCAAAATGCCGTGCCGTGTACACAGTCCGGTCACCGGATCGCGTGCACGCAGCGGACGCGCATCACGCTCCAGCAGGCACCGGTGACAAAATCGTGCTGCTGAATTGCACCTGGCAGTACAGCAGCCTTCGATATTTCGACGGTACGTACGCGAGTGCTCGCCGCAGGTACGCGGCTCGACCCCGTTCTCAGAAAACAGACACATGTGCGGTTCCGAAGAAGACTCCAGTCCGCCCTTCCGTGTAAGCGGCACCTCTGTAGGCAGAAAGCTAGTCGGCGGTGACGCCGACCTCGCAAGGCTTGGCCTGTGCGGCATGATGTGGACCCTTATCAAAGAGCGGAAATCCGTCACTACAGTAGCCGCTCCGGTGCAATTGTCCAATGCATATAAAACAAGGACCGGCGCCACTGCGCCGGTCACTGATACTACCGTCTGCGAGTGCCTGGTATCTGCGTGCGGACCGAGACATTCGTCGTCGGGCGCAGCAGGATATCGCTCTTTGCCGGTTTTTCGTTCGGATCCGGGAACCCGAGTATGATGCGCTCTTGTTGCGTCAACCCCTCGAGATATTTTTTTACCATTCCCTTGCTCGAATGCAACCGCAATGCGGCAAAGTTAGCGACACTATCGACCGTTATCGTGGTGTTACCTTTTAGCACCTTGATCGACTTGACTACCCTTTTTTGAATCTCGTCTGTCGTGTCAGTGTAAATAACTGATCGCACCATGCGGTGTCTCCTTTGCAGCCCTATTCCTACCATTTCTCCGAAAAAAAGAAAACCGGTAGATTGCTCCGCCGGTGTTAGGTTATCCCTTTCGCCGTTATACTCGGCGGAACAGGCCTCAGTTTTACAGAACTTGGTTTCTTTTTTTGTGTCCCGGCAAAACCGTATTTCTGCCGCAGATCTTTCGGAAGGTTTTTTACGTACCGCTTGATCTTGTCTGCATCGTGATCACTTCTGTACATGAGCGCGCGTACAGAGACAGTCAACTCCGTGATATCAGTAACACCCTTGAGCGCTTTCACTGCACGTTCAACCAGCTGTGCAATGGTCGGCGGCACCCTCTGAGGCAACGGCATAACAACCCGAGCTGCGCAGACCGTCGATGGTGTTTTTTCGATGCTCGGCTTCACGCGTACTTTTTTGGGCTTCGCCTTTTTCACGATTTTCTGCACGACCGGCTTTGCAGGTTTCGATAGTTTGGGTAGTGCTGCTTGCGCACGTCTTTCAGCACGTGCTTTTGCAACCTCAGCCTGCTCCGCGAGTTTTTTCTCCTTCTGTGCTTCCCGTTCCTGCTTTTTACGAGTACGCTCGGCTTCACGTACGGACTGTTCAGCATTCCTCAGAAGCGTGCGCGCTGCGCGGGTCGCCGCTTGTTGTTCAGCGGCTGTGATACGTGCAAGCGCTCTTTCCGCTTTCTGCGCCTCTTGCTGCGCGTGAGACTGTGAAGTCTCACTTTCCCGAAGTGAGCGTAGAACTACGCGTGCGTCGTTAACGGCATTCCGTGCCTTCTTTTTCTCCGCCCGCTTCGCTGCAGCTGCCTCAGCATGCATCTCCCGGAGTTCCGCGACCGTTATCCATTCGATAATGAACTCAGGTTCTTCCTTCTGCTTCTTCAGAGGCTTCAACTTCAGTACCGGTCGGTCGATACGCTGTGTTTTCTCCTGAACATCTTTCTTCATAAGCGTTTTGAACGAGATTCGCTTACTAGAAGAAAGGTGAGCCACCAAGAACGACATCATGTCTGCACGCAGTACTTGAAACTTTGCAGCCAACACGGTGCAAAGCACATCGATCTCAATCGTGGAGTCCGGCCCACGCCGCTTGAGCACAACTTCTACGTGCCAAAGAATTTCCTCGCGACGGGTCGCGAGGTCGAGTCTGACCTGCTGCATACCCATCATTGTCTCCCTATGTTCTCTTTTAGTTGTATACGCCCTTACTCCTGCTGTCCATTCGAACGTGGGCTATCAAAAAAGCCGGCAGATCGAGATCTGCCGGCTCAAGTTTTCTTCACCACTTCGTCGATTAACTGGAGTCGAACGTCCGGATTCTCTTTCAGGTACGACTCGATGACCGCCCGTTTCATCTGCAGCACTTTTTCCATGTTTCGAATGGTGAGCTTCATTTTCCTCAGTCGCAATACTGAAATGCTTCCGAGAAAACCCTCGCGAACGTGGAAAGCCGACAACCCGCTCAGTTTTGCAGAACGAGTTCCCGCTAGCTCCAACTCTTCTTTCAATTCGTTACTCAGAGAACCGATGAGAGTGCGTACGCTATCC
>CAYQQI010000074.1:0-4461 GCA_964419595.1 uncultured Candidatus Saccharibacteria bacterium | reverse complement strand
AAACAACAAGAGCGTATACTGCCTTCATGGAACCACTGGCCTCGCAGATACGCCCGAAAACGCTTGCTGAATTCGTCGGCCAAGCGCACCTGACAGGAAATGGAAAACCGCTGCGCGTTGCCATAGAAAAGAAAGAATTGTTCTCATTCATTTTATGGGGACCGCCGGGGAGCGGAAAAACCACGCTCGCACGTATTTATGCAAATGCGCTGAGCGCGGAGTTCCACGAACTCTCCGCCGTCGAAGCCGGCAAAGATGACATCAAGCGGGTGCTGCCGAGCAAAGGAACACTGCTGAAGAATAAGCCCGTCATTTTGTTTGTCGACGAGATCCATCGTTTCAATAAAGCGCAGCAGGATTTTCTACTTCCCTTTGTTGAGCGCGGCGACATTACACTTATCGGTGCCACCACCGAGAACCCGAGCTTCGAAATTATTTCTCCGCTGCTCTCCCGCGCACGTGTGTTCGTACTGAACGAGCACAGCGAAAAAGAAATGGAGAAAATTCTCGCACGCACAAAATTAAGAATTCCCAAAGATGCGCGCGACTGGCTCATCGCGCTCGCCGCAGGCGACGCGCGACAAGCGATAACCGCACTCGAGACCGCCGAGAAACTGTACGGCGACATTACCATCGATGCACTGAAGGAAGCTATTCAATCCGCGCACATTCGCTACGACAAAAAAGGCGAAGAGCACTACAACACCATCTCCGCATTCATAAAATCAATGCGAGCATCGCAACCCGACGCGGCGCTCTACTACTTAGCCCGTATGGTAGAAGCCGGTGAAGACCCGAAATTCATAGCGCGGCGTATGGTAATTTTTGCGAGCGAAGACATCGGCCTCGCGCAACCGACCGCGCTTGTGGTTGCAAACGCGGTGTTCGAAGCGGTGAACAAAATAGGCTACCCGGAGGCCACGATCAACCTCGCACACGGCGTGGCCTACTTAGCACAGTGCAAAAAAGATCGCCGCTCCTACGATGCGGTGTTCGCAGCACTCGCCGATGTAAAAGAATTCGGGGCGCTCCCTATTCCGATGCGCGTGCGAAACGCGCCGACAAAGCTGATGAAAGAACTCGGCTATCACAAGGGGTACACGTTGTATGACAAAGAATCGTATCTACCCGACAAGTTGAAAAAGAAAAAATATTTGGAGGATGAATCCTAAACCGGGTTGCGAGAGAGGATTGCGCTGATAGGATGGCGGCAGAGCATGCAATGTCGCGGCTCGATTCCGAGAGGAGGCTGCCCGTAAACAGATCACGCACAGTTGCCCGAAATGTCGCTCGGACGAAAAGCTCACACGACACCACGTGTATCCGAAACGCCACTTCCGGCATCGGCCCGACATTCATTCATTGCGACGCTTCCAGAAGCTTTGTCGAGATTGCCACGATGAGCTCGAGCGGCTCATCATGATGTGGGAGCGTTCGGTGTCGAGGCTCTGGGAGCAGCACATCGAATTCTACGAATGGATCGTCGATGAGTTCCTTCGTGTCGAGGATCCGTACGTTTTGGTGCCGCGATCAGATGCACCGTTCCATATTCGGAGACGTCCGTGGATAGCATACGAAGTGAGGGCCGCCGTGTAGCGGCCCTCATGCTTTTAAAGGGCTTCGAGAAATGCGTCGAACGAATTTGTCATCACGGTGTTTTTGAAGCTCGATGTATCACGCAGGAGCGTGTACCCGCTCTCTATAACAGCGGCATCGGTGCGGTCGCTGCGCTCCTGGAACGGATACGCAAAAACAGATATCGCGCGACCGATCTCCTGCTCGATTCGTTTCTTATCGTCCGCCACTTCGCGCCGAAGGCCCGCGTCGTTGAGTTGAAGCACGTGCGCGTGCGTCGCGCCGTGCCCGCCTATCTCCATGCCCGCTTCGGATATTTTTTGCACATCTTCCCACCGCATGTGTACTGCGTCACCGACGATATCGCTATTAATAAAAAATGTGGCGTGCAAACCGTGTTTTCGAAGCAGGGGCAGCGCAAGTTCTGAGTGACCGCGAAGCGCGTCATCGAACGTGAGGATAACGGGCTTATTCGGTAATTTCTTGCTCTCACTCAACACTGCAGCGTTTGCAAATGAGAGCGTGGTGTAGCCCTTATCCTGCAGATACCTTAGCTCCCGCTCCAGCAAGGTCGCTTCGGTGGTGAACGCCTCTGCCGGGTACGTGCTCGTTGAAATGTCGTGATAGATGAGTACCGGGATTTTTTGGCTCGGCCACAGTGCGTATCCCACGAGTACGAATGCAATGCCGAGAAGCGCGTACGGATATTTCCACGCCGATATCATAAAAGCAGTATATAGGTGCAAAACGATTCGGCGCGCGGATTGCTCCGCGCGCCGTCGAATGTTCAGTGTCCGAAGAATCCGCGTGCATCGCTGTCGGGTATCAAGAGCAGCGTTGTATCGCGCGCTTCACAGACCGCGCGTACTTCTACGTCACGTATCGATCCGCTCGTTGAAAGAATGGTCCGTATCCCCGCTTGAATCAGGTGCAGAGGACCGTCTGAGAACGGGAAGAAGCTGTCCGAGCACGCAACGCTTCCGTGGAGCGTGTGTCCGGAATCCTTTGCGCGTTTAATTGCGAGTTCTGCTGCTCCGACCCGGTCTTGTTGTCCGACGCCGTTGCCCACGAGCATTGCGTCTTTCACAAGCGTAATTGTGTTCGAATTTGACGTCGCGTTAATTGCCCACGCGAACGCGAGATCTGCGAGAAGGTGCTCAATGAGACGTGGTCCGACGCACTGTGCGCCGAGCAAGTGCGGAACGAACGTATAGTTATCCTGAACGAGAAATCCCCCGCGAACGTGTCGAAAGCGCTTCGACGTATCCAGTGACGATCGGTCGATGTTTTCTAGCGCAGGATTCGCATACAGGGCTATCTTGTTCGACTTCCCCTTCAAAATATCGATCGCTTCCCCATCAAAGCTTGGTGCAATCACCGCACTCAGCAGTCGACGGCCTTCAGATCGGAAGTGAATCAAGATCTCGGCGCACTCTTTCGTGACGCGAAAGTTCAGCATTACGGAGCCGCCATAGAGCGCGCGTAAATCGCCAATCACAGCGTCCTGCAGAGCTCGCTCGGGGGTGTCGTTGTAAGCCCCGCCGCAGCAATTACCGTGCTTCACGGCAAGTGCAATCGCTCGCGGTCCGATCTTATTTACCTCGAGTGCTGCGGCGGCATGAGTCATTGTCTGCAATAGCCGATCCATATCACAGTAGCCGTTGTAGCTGAGTTCCGGCCCTGCCATATGGTGAAAACGACGGATAGCGAGGGAATCGTCACTCACGACCGGCGACACCGAATAGAGCCCGGCGCCTTTTTGATGACCGTTCTCCCCTTTGCACACTTCCTTCAGGCGACCGGAGACGGTGAATATGTTGGGTGTCGTCATGCGTATTCTCCCTGTGAACTGTGCCCTGTATGGCTCGCCGAGCACGAGATGTCAATCCAAGGACGTGTCGCACAATATTGCTGCTAGAATCAGTTTATGGCTTCGGACCTCGGACTTTTGAAAACACAGTTCCTCGAATACCTCGAAATAGAAAAGGGGCGCGGTGTAAAAACAGTCGAGAATTATGATCGCTATCTGAAACGTTTCTTTGATTTTGCGAAAGTAAAAGCGCCCGGTGCAATTACTGAACAGATGGTGCGCGAATTCCGCATCGGCCTGAATCGTTCCGCCGGAACTTCGGGCACCATGAAAAAGAACACACAGAATTACCATCTCATTGCACTGCGTGCATTCTTAAAGTTCCTGCGCAAGCGCGATGTGGTGAGTTTGAATCCGGAACGCATTGAGCTTGCCAAAGTCGGCGGACGCGATCTTGACCTTATTACCGCAGCCGAACTCGAACGACTCATGAAAGGGCCAGAGGGCGACACGCTCACGGTACTTCGCGACCGAGCGATACTCGAACTTCTTTTTTCTACCGGGCTTCGCGTGTCGGAACTTTGTAATTTGAATCAGGATCTCGATCTTACACGCGACGAATTCTCGGTGCGCGGCAAGGGAGAAAAAGTGCGCGTGGTATTTCTTTCCGATGATGCAAAAAAGGCGGTTGCGGCATACCTAAAAAAGCGCGGCGATTTCGGAGAGGCTCTTTTTGTAGGCTACAGCAAAGCGAGAAAGACCAAAGACCTCTCGCGTCTCACTCCCCGCTCGGTTGAACGATTGGTAAAAAGCTATGCGATGAAAGCCGGCATCACGCGCAAAGTTACGCCGCACGTTATCCGCCACTCATTCGCAACCGACCTGTTGAGTAACGGTGCGGACCTCCGAAGTGTGCAAGCGCTGCTTGGCCACGCGAACATCGCAACCACGCAGGTGTACACCCACGTTACCGACAGCCACCTCCGTGATGTGCATAAACAATTTCATGGAAAACGAAGGCGGTAGAAACCTATAGCCTGCCCCGTAGCCAACGCGAAGCGTTGTGGTACTGGGTG
>CAYQQI010000073.1:0-4483 GCA_964419595.1 uncultured Candidatus Saccharibacteria bacterium | reverse complement strand
CCACATTCTCGCTCGGTCGTGCAATAAAAAGGTTGTGGCTGATGTGTTGGCCAGTGAACTTTTCGCATCCCTTTCGATCAGATTCATTCCACAGAATGAAGTAGATGAGTGGCCGCTCTCTCTCATATATCTTTGACAGTGTGGTCATATTTTTCGAACTATACCGTTCTGTGCATCTACCTCAACCATGTCTCCATTTTTAAATACTTTTGTTCCCAGTTGTGTGGCGACGATGCACGTAACACAAAGTTCTCGCGACGTAATGGCCGCGTGCGAGAGCATACCGCCCACGTCGGTGACTATGGCAACGGCCTTTTTCATCGCGGTGAGGAATTCAGGGTCAGTCGCGTCGGCAATAAGTATTTCTCCGTCTTGCATCGTATTGATGAGGCGTATCGTAGCCTCCTCGCTTTCGTAGTCGCGAGTGATAATGCGTGCGGAGCCACGCACTGACTTTCGAGCCAGATTGGCGACTACACCCCTTAGTTCAGTCACGTTCCTGTCGTCGCGCTCAAACTGCTCCATAAATGCGAGTGCGTCGCCGCCAACAAACAACGTCGTCTGTGTTCCCTCCTTGTAGAAGAACGTTGCCATTTTCCTCGCCTCAAAGTTCTGTGCGGTTGGCCTTACCTCGTCGAACAGACCGGTCAACTCTTCGCTTCGGTACCAAAGAATATCTGCGGGGGGTACGTTGAATTGCTCGCTCAATCTTGTAGTCAGCCGATTGAGCACGCACGTGTCGGCAAAAAGCACTGGTTCCAATTTTTCTCGAAATACATTTTTGTTTTCTTGGACGAGCCGTACATTTGCCTTTGCGTCTTCTGTGTCTGACTTGTAAACCAGCTCCCAATAAGATACGTCGAAATACGAATAAGCTTCAAATACCCCACCCATTAGCCGTACGATATTTGTAACCTGATCTTTTGAGAGATACTCCTTTCTATCCAATACTGTCGATCCATGGGCGAGATCCGCGAGCAAGCGATCGATCTTCTCGATCTGAAGCCGCGTGTCGGCGGCGGTGCGCTTTAGACCTTCTTCCTGCATGCGTTGCATAGTCTGCTTAGCCATGTAGTCGCGCAGCGCTCCGTCTCGCATAAGGGTCATACTTTTGCCGACTGGCATATACGGAGCGAAATACGTATCAAGACATACGAATGACATGCCTTTTGACGCGAACGTGTGAATGAAATCCTGACGATCAAGCACAGGCAAGCCGACTTTTTTTACAATGCGTATGATTCCGTGATCACCGTCCACCTCAATGAAATCGCCATCCTTAAACACCTGTGTCGCAACACTCGTTCCGACAATGCAGGGCTTTCGCATCTCGCGCGCAACTATTGCTGCATGCGATGTAATACCACCTTGGTTCGTTACGAATGCCGCGGCACGCTTCATTGCCGGTATGTAGTCTGGGGTTGTTTCGTTCGCGATGATAATGTCACCTTGTTTTACCTTTGCGATCTCCTGATACGTAATGACGATACGAGCTGTCCCTCGAGCAATGCCCTTGAAAGCAATGACACCTTCCACCTCCGTTTCACTTTTCGCTTTCGGGAGCGGCATATCTTTCAATTTTGTCGCAGAATCTTCTGCAGAAAGTATGGCGAACTCTCCCGCCAAATACTCCATCCCCCACGAAGCATCTCTCTGGAGAACGTCGGACGGAATCGATCCTCCCTGTAGCACTCCAATTATTTCTCGATGGGTCATCTGGATGACCTTTTCATACGGAACGCCGTGCTTGTCTGCAAATTCCTGCAAAAGCCCTCGGTATGAAAAGGCGACTTTGTTCATTGTTTCCGCATTGCGTGTACGCCAATACGCACACATTGATGCTCCGTGTATGAATGGGTCGAATCCATTCGGTATAGTCGTGGGCAATGTATTGTGTGCCTCATTCTTGAGCATTGCCTTCTCCTCCAACACCTTTTCGACAGTAAGTGGATCGCCTTCGTAAAGATACGTTGTGATCCACTCATACTTTTTCACAAAATTGCTCACCTCTTCTTCTTTCAGATCCTTTAGTTCGTTCTCATATTCCTCTCGTCGCGTCTTGGCCGGCATTCGCATTGCGGCCAAAACATCACTTTCCGCAATACCGGCCCTTGTGCACTTTTCCTTCATGTGGTCCCGACTCACCTGCCCAACATACTGTGCCGTCATAGAACATCCGATCAGGTTCTCCATCTGTCGGAAGAATAATTCAAGATCGCGACCGTTCTCGAGCGCAAGCAACGCCTTCTCTTCTTTCACACAGTACTGCTCTAGAACTTGGAAAAAATCTCCACGTCCCTCGAGCGCTTCCATTATCTCTTCCCTGACACTATCTAGATCGGATACCAATGTAAAAAAATGACCGTCATACGTAACCTGATCGCCCTTAATACCCTTCAATGGATGCCATTCCAGCGCAATACGAGAATTCGCATAGGTGGAATACGGCGAGTCAACCAATAGTGGCGACTTCCACTGCCCCCAGTAATGCCATTTTTCTTTAAGGGTTGGAGGGTGGGTTTCAGACCGAGATGATAACGTCGTGATCGGACGGGACTGCGTAATAAAGAATACGCCGGCTTCAACCGCCCATTCGATATCGCACGGGAAACCGTAGTGCGATTCGATATGCAGCACGATCTCAGCAAGTTCCATCACTTGCTCGTCGCTGAGCGCGGGTTTGTTACCTTCGATTTGAGAGAGTTCACGCCACTCATTGCCGCCGATCTCTGCACGCCACAACGCACGGTTTTGAAACGTGATGTTCTTGTCGATAATACGACGAGGCTCCTTTTCAACGACGAACGAATCTGGTGTGACTTGTCCGGACACGATGGCTTCCCCGAGTCCGAATCCTCCTTCAATAATGAGTTGATTGTAGTCCTCGGTCACGGGGTGTACGGAGAATGCGATGCCGGAGACTTCGCTCTGCACCATCTTTTGCACCACCACTGCGACAGATATCTTTGACCCATGCATACCCTTTTCAAAACGGTAGAAAATCGCTCGCGGTGTAAAGAGCGATGCCCAGCACTTCTGCACATTCTCCAGCAGTGTCTCTTCTGTTGTATTTAAAAAAGTATCGAGCTGTCCCGCCCATGCGGCATTTGCGCCGTCTTCGGCTGTGGCACTTGAGCGTACGGCGACGAATGTTGTGCCGAGCTCGACGAACATGCGTTGAATTTCTTCCGCGATATCGTCCGGCATTTTTGCGGCAATGATAAGGCTTTGAATCCTCTCGGATGCTTTCTCTACTGTACCTATCTCCTGGTGATTAACCGTATGAAAAATCGTGTCGAGTTCCTGATTCAGATTCGCTTCCTCCAGAAAGCGCTCGAATGCGTGGGTAAGCACCACGAACCCTGGCGGGACCGGAATACCTGCTTGTATGAGCTCGCCGAGCGATGCCCCTTTGCCGCCGGCGATAGCGGCATCATTTTTACCCAATACTTCAAACGAACGAATCAGCTCCATCCGAGCAGTATGAAGAAGGAGCCGCTATTTCACAAATGCTAAATGCTTTGTGGCGTTTGATCGAGTGCGGGCGGATTTGCGAGGCACATTTTCAGTTCTCTCGTTTGGGTCCAGCCACACTTGCCGTTTGCCTGGGGTTCGCAGGATGCTTCTTTGTAGCAGGCATACTCGGCACGGAACTCACAGGTGGAAACTCCCCCACCGCTGCGTGCTTCCTCTTCTGAAATACAAAGCTGTCCTGAGCATCCGGAAACGGCGCAACCGTTACTTGTGAGATACGGCGTATCGGGAGACGGTGTGCCGCTCGTGACAGGTTCCTGCACCTCGTTCACAAAAGTGCGTCCGTCGTTGGTTGAACACTGCTCGGGGTATGACTCCATGATGGGATAGCCCGCATCTTTGCACTCCTGGAACGTGGAAATAGTGTACATGCGTTGCTGCTTGGCGATGTTGGAAAGCGAGAGCATAAGCCCCGCAATAAGCGCGAGCACAACTGCGATTCCGAATAGCGTGATTATACTTGTTTGTTTTTTTGGGGCAGCGTCCGTCATAGGCCTGTATTGTATCAGACGCACCATTTTAGAACCTCTTTCATTGCGCTCCCGTTGAGTTCAAAGCAATTTCGAGTACTATTTCACCACGCACCTTTAGCTCAGTTGGTTAGAGCGTTCGATTCACATTCGAAAGGCCTCAGGTTCGAATCCTGAAAGGTGCACCGAGCACAGAAAACCTGCCCTGCGGCAGGTTTTCTGGCCGGTGCAGGGCAGGGCGATGTGAGACCAATAGGCCGAACCGCGAGCCGGGGTCGCGGAAAATCGTTTGCGACGGCAAACGATTTATCTGTGACCACTGAGATTTTTTACTATGCGCATTTTCTCTGCTAGGATACTCGGCGAGCGATGAGATTTTTTGCCGGGCTAGTCGGCATGTCGCTGAGTGGAGTCTTTTTGCCGGGCTGTAGTATACCGGTAGTACGCACGCTTCGGGTGCGTGTAGACTGGGTTCGATT
>CAYQQI010000072.1:0-4657 GCA_964419595.1 uncultured Candidatus Saccharibacteria bacterium | reverse complement strand
GGTGTAGCTCAATTGGTTAGAGCACTCCCCTGTCACGGGAGAGGCTGCGGGTTCGAGTCCCGTCACTTGCGCAAATGAGAGACGCCCTTCGGGGCGTTTTTCATTTGCGCAGTGAAGCAGAGCGCGGGGCGCTCTGCGTCGGGACTCGAAAGGTTTTGCTTGGGTTCCCGCCAGTAGGCGGGATCGCAAAACCAGGGCCGAGAAATTTCTCCTTTTGACGAAAAGGAGAAATGTTCTTGGCCGAGCCCGTCACTTGCCCAAAAAGTCTTACAATCCCAGACTGAACACTCCGAGAAACAACATTCGCGTTGTTTCGTTCACCATGAGCCATCCAAAAAGGGCCAGAGACAGACCGGCTAAGATAAGCTTCGCAACAGACTTAGTTTTGTATGCTTCTCGCAGCAAAACAACTCCAAAAAGCAGCGGCACGAGGAAGATCAGAAACATAACGACAATAAATACTCCCCACCCGATCCCTACATATTCGTCCATACCGGTCAGTTTAACTTGAGCCTCTGTCTACACCAAGTCAGTCGAGGCCGAAGGATATATAATTACTCCCATGTTCAACTGGCACGAGGTAACACCTTTCTCCAGACTCTTTTCAATCGTTGTTTTTGTCGGCGTTGTTCCGATGCTGTTCTTCTACCTCGGCACGGTCTATCAGGACATGCTGCATTCAAAAGACGCGATACACACTTATGATTTCCCCGTATTGCAGCACTATCCGAAAGCAGCATCGTTCTTTGAGTCCCATGATGCGAGCACGTCGGTGCAATAACCCGCACACCCCCACCCCTGGCCAGTGCGCCCGAAAGGCTATACTGTATGCACGTATGAAAAAAGTATTGATCGTAGAGGATGACCAGCTGATATTTTCCATTCTGTCGCGCGAACTCATCGACGCCGGTTTCCAGGTGTCCAACGCCTACGACGGCGAACAGGCGGTCTCGGTAACGAAAGAAGTGCATCCCGACCTCGTGCTTCTCGACATCCTCCTTCCGCGCAAGAACGGCTTTGAAGTGCTGGCGGAGTTGAAAGCCGACGTTGAACTCGCAAAAATCCCGGTGATGATCCTGAGCAATCTCGGACAGCCGGAAGACATACAGCGAGGACGCGACCTCGGCGCGGTAGACTACATGGTAAAAGTGGAATTTGAGCCGAAACAGATCGTGGATAAAGTGCGTAGCATTCTTATCTAGCATTCTATGTGGAACTCGATCATGGCGGTGAATTCGTTCTTCGTCTGGCCGCTCTCGCTTATCTTTCTTGTGTACTCCATCGGACGTGCGGTGTTGTTTTTTGAATGGAAACTCTTCCTCTTGGCCGCAATTGTGTTCGCGCTCACCACGATGGCACAGATGGCTATCGGAATACTGTCGGAATAGCTTTGTTTGCCCCGAATTTTCTTTCGTAGTACAATCCGCCCCGATAGCGGGGTGGAGCAGTAGTAGCTCGCCAGGCTCATAACCTGGAGGTCGGGGGTGCAAGTCCCTCCCCCGCAACAAATAACAAAACACTCCCTTCGGGGAGTGTTTTGTTATTTGTGCAGCGGGAGTAACAGCGCGGGGCGCTGTTACGTAGGGACTTGCAGGATTGTGCGGGGGCCCGTTCAGTAGAACGGGTCGCACAATCCCGGTCCGAGACATTCAATTTCGACGGAAATTGAATGTCGAGGAAAGTCCCTCCTTTTGTGTCACGGCAAACGAATTATTTGTGACCAAGCTCTCCCCCGCAACAAGAAAGCAAAAAGCCCCTCTCGGGGCTTTTTGCTTACTCAACAAACTTGAACTCCTTGAACACCTGTTCGTAGAGGCCTATCACGCGGCGCGCTTCGCGATCACTCAAACGCACCATGGTGCCCTGGTGCGCAATGGTATTGCGCACTTTGTGTGCTTCCCATGCAAGGTCGATGGTTTTCCAGTCCGCGCGCTCCACCTGTTTCATTTTATCCGCCATCGTTTCCCCGCGGTACGCGAGTGTATCGAGCAATTCATTGAGCATAATATCGGCTTCAAGTATGGCGAGGCGCCAGTTCTGCTCGTTGTCCGACGATATTTCCTCGCGGATACGATTCCAGCGCAGCTGTGCTTTCGAGACGTCGCGCGCCGCAACCGGGTGCGCCGCAGCGGCGAACCGATCCTCTTCGTGCTTTCGTATCTGAAGAATTCGTATCACGCAGTAAATGGTTCCCGCGGTGAGGAACAGCGACAGAAATACCGCAAGCACAGTGAGCGTGCCCCACCATCGATAGAGCTCATCCATGTTGCCCGGCTGCGCCGTTGCGCTCAAGAAATTGAGCAGTTGCTCGGTCGTGACCGGCTGCGTTACCGGTGTCACCACGGGGTTTTGAATGCCGTAATCCGGTGCGTTCCCGGTAAGCACCATGAACGTTGCCGGCACAAACCGAAGCACTACATCGCCTACATAGACGATGAACGAGCCGACGCCCTGCGCAGTCTCCATGAGAGAGATTATACCGTGCCCTTTTCTACATCTGCGCCGATCTTGAACAACGCACTGTCATTGCCGTGTGCGGTAATGATCTGGAAGCCCACCGGCAACTGCACTCCGTCGCGCGACACTTCTCCGCACGGGACCGATATTCCGGGTACGCCCGCCAAATTCACCGGTACTGCGAATACGTCCTCCGCATACATTGCAACAGGGTCATTCTTGGCTCCGAATTTAAACGCAGGCGAGGGAGTGGTCGGCGTTACCACCGCGTCCACTCCGCTATCAAAAACCGTCGTAAACTCATTGCGAATCGTGGCGCGCACGTCGCGGGCTTTTCGATAGTACGCATCCGCATAGCCGGATGAGAGCACAAATGTGCCGATCAAGATGCGTCGTCGTACCTCACGCCCGAATCCAGCTCCGCGTGTTTTTTCATACACGTCGCCGATGGTTTCTGCGGGAACAGACATTCCGTAGCGAATGCCGTCGTAGCGCGCCAGATTTGTGGATGCTTCCGCAGGTTGAATGATGTAGTAGACGGCGAGCGAATACGGCAGGTTGGGCATCACAATATCGCGTATCTCGTACCCCTTGTTGCGAAGCGCATCGAGCGTTTCTTCGAATCGCTGCAGTACGTCCGGATCCGAGCCGCGTTCGAGGAATGCGCGCGGAACACCGAGGACTTTCGGCTCGCGTGCGCGAGCTGCGTATCCGTCCGGGAGTGACGTGCTGTCGTTTGCGTCATGGCCGCGTATGGCTTCAAATACGATACGCGCATCCTCAACTGTTTTTGCGAACGGTCCTATTTGGTCGAGCGAGGAAGACATCGCCATGAGGCCGAACCGGGATACCTCGCCGTACGTCGGCTTCATACCGACGATCCCGGTGAGTGACGCAGGTTGGCGTATGGAGCCGCCCGTGTCTGAGCCGAGCGAAACAAGGGCAAGGTTCGCTGCCACTGCCGCAGCGGAGCCGCCGGAAGAGCCGCCCGGGACACGCGTGAGGTCGCGCGGGTTCTTAGTAGTACCGTATGCGGACGTCTCAGTTGAACTTCCCATCGCGAACTCATCCATATTTGTTCGCCCCAGGAACACCGCTCCCTGCGCTTTTAACTTGCGGATGACTGTCGCGTCGTACGACGCGACATAGTTCTCAAGAATTTTCGACGCTGAGCTTGCACGTCTGCCTTCGATAAGCATGTTGTCTTTGATTGCCATCGGAATGCCGGTGAGCGCAGTACTTTTTCCTTGCGCAATCATTTCATCCGCTGCTTTCGCTTCTGCCCGCGCACTCTCTGCCCATACTTCGAGGTACGCATGAATGTCGCCATCCCTTTCTTCGATGGCTTTCAAATATGCATTCGTAAGATCAAGCACAGAGTAATCCTTTGCGTCGAGTGCGCGTCGCGCTTCGGCGAGTGTGAGCTTGGAAAGGTCCATACTATTTTCCTGCGGATCCTCCTTGAGAGGGCTTACGCGAAACGACCTGTTTAACAACAATGCGCTCACCCTCGCGCGCGGGCGCTGCAGAGAGAAGCGTTTCGCTGTATATGCCGCCTTCGTGCGCTCCCTCGTCCGCACGCATCACGTTGTGCAGGCCTTGGCCCTTTGTCTCACTCGTCACTTCCGCCTTTTGAATGGTTTCTACGAACGAAAGAATGCCGGGTAGTTCTTTCTCAAGGGAGAGCTTCTCCTCATCGGATATCTCCAATCGGGCAAGCTTTGCGAGAGCTGTAATGTCTACCGTATCCGCCATATCCGCATACTATACGCGGAATTTCATATTAAAAAAGACGGAGCTAGCTCAGCAATTTCAAAAGCTCCTGTCCGCTCATCACTCGTACGCCAAGCTCCACGGCTTTATCCAATTTTGAACCGGCATTCTCCCCTGCAATAAGGGCAGTCGTGTTCTTTGATACGGAGCCGGATATTTTTGCCCCGAGCGCACGGAGCGCATCTTCCGCTTCATCGCGCGACATGTTCGCCAGCGTTCCGGTTATCACATAGGTGCGCCCGGTAAGCGGCAATGCTGATGCCTCAACTTTCTTCGGTGCAACGATGGTGAGTACTTTTTTCAAATTCTTCACAAGTGTCTGATGACGTTTTTCTTTGAACCACCCGGCAATTTCCCGTGCAACGATCGGACCGATTCCGGTGAGCGCGGTCAGTTTCTCGACCGATGCCACCGCAAGTTTGTCGAT
>CAYQQI010000071.1:0-4771 GCA_964419595.1 uncultured Candidatus Saccharibacteria bacterium | reverse complement strand
CAGCTGGAGTGTGTGGTTCAAGAATGCCAACGACGGCTCTGTGGAAGGCATCAAGCACAAAGACCGTCCGTGGCGCTCCGTGCAGTTCCATCCGGAAGCTGCACCCGGTCCCACCGACACCGCCTGGATATTCGATAAGTTCATCGATGAACTCAGCGGTATTCGCCACCTCAAAACCCGCCATGAATAAAGACACGAAACCAAAAAAGATTCTGCTCCTGGGTTCGGGAGGGCTGAAAATCGGTCAGGCCGGTGAATTCGATTATTCCGGTTCGCAGGCGATAAAAGCGTTCAAGGAAGAAGGTATCGCGGTCGTGCTCATGAACCCCAATATTGCCACTGTGCAGACTGATGACGATTTGGCCGATACAGTGTATTTTCTCCCGCTCACAGAAAAATTTGCACGCGATGTGATAGAACGTGAACGGCCCGACGCAATATCACTCTCTTTTGGCGGACAAACCGCACTGAACCTCGGCCTGGCACTGCACGATAGCGGAGTGCTCGACGAGTTCAACGTACGCGTACTCGGCACGCCGGTTTCGGCAATTCGTGATACCGAAGACCGCGAGCTTTTTGTAAAGCGACTCGCACAGATCGACGTGAAGACCGCGCGCTCTATTGCCACCCGCTCAGTTCCGGAAGCACTGAAAGCGGCAAAGAAGATCGGCTACCCCGTTATGGTGCGCTCCGGCTTTGCCCTTGGCGGCGAAGGTTCGGGCGTGGTGCGTAATGCGAAAGATCTCAACGATAAATTGAAAGAGGTGTTCAGTAACGTCTCGCAAGTGCTCGTCGAGGAATATCTGGGCGGCTGGAAAGAGGTGGAATACGAGGTCGTGCGAGACGCGGCGAACAATTGCATCACGGTGTGCAATATGGAGAACTTTGATCCGATGGGGGTCCACACCGGTGAGAGCATTGTTATTGCGCCGTCGCAAACACTTACGAATCGCGAATACCACATGCTGCGCGAGGTCGCACTCAAAACCATTCGTCACATCGGTATCGTCGGTGAGTGCAATATTCAGTACGCACTGAACCCGCAGACAGGTGATTACCGTGTCATCGAGGTCAACGCACGACTCTCGCGCTCTTCAGCACTCGCGTCCAAAGCGACCGGTTACCCGCTCGCATTCGTAGCGGCTAAACTCGCACTCGGGTACGCGCTCACCGAGCTCAAGAACTCGGTGACCAAGAAAACCATCGCCTGCTTTGAACCGGCGCTCGATTACGTTGTGTTAAAGATCCCGCGATGGGATCTGGCAAAATTCGAGAACGCCGCCCCCCGTATCGGGACAGAGATGAAAAGCGTCGGCGAGGTAATGGCCATCGGGCGCTCGTTCGAAGAGGTACTGCAAAAGGCGCTTCGAATGCTGAATATCGGTGCCGACGGACTAACTACTCCGCAGAGCATCACATTTAAGAACAAGGCAGCGATACTCGACGAGATAAAGAATCCCACCACTCGCCGCGTGTTTGCGATTGCAGAAGCACTGCGTAGCGGTGTTACGCCGGAAAAGATACATTCCCTTTCCAAGGTGGACATGTGGTTCCTCGATAAAATGAAGCACATCATTGATATCGAGAAGAAATTGCGTAAGTCGAAACTAGAGCAGGCGGATATGGCGCGTGCGAAAAGGAACGGGTTTTCCGACAAGCGCATCGGAGCAATCAAGAAAATGAGCGAAGACGATGTGCGTGCACTTCGCAAGAAACTCAAAGTGATGCCTGTCGTAAAGCAAATTGACACGCTTGCCGGCGAATTCCCCGCTCAAACCAACTACCTCTATCTCACCTATCACGGCACGGAGAACGATATCGCTCCTGGAGTTCATCAGGCGGCGGTACTAGGGGGCGGACCGTATTGCATCGGCTCAAGCGTGGAATTCGACTGGTCGTGCGTGCAAGCGCTCAAAACGCTTAAAAAGGCCGGCTACGGAACCATCATGATCAACTCGAACCCGGAAACGGTATCGACCGACTACGATATGTCGGACCGCCTGTATTTCGACGAACTCTCTCTGGAGCGCGTACTCGACATTACCGAGTTTGAGAAACCGGAAGGCGTGGTCATATCAACAGGCGGACAGATTCCCAATAATCTTGCGCTCAAGCTACACAAACGCTCGGTCCCGATATTCGGCACATCGCCCGACAATATCAATCGTGCCGAGGATCGACACGTGTTCTCGCAGTTACTCGATACGCTTGAAATACATCAGCCTGGATGGATCGAACTCACCACACTTACCCAGGCCAAAAAAGCCGCGTCAAAACTTGGTTACCCCGTACTGGTGCGCCCTTCATACGTGCTCTCCGGTGCGGCAATGAGCGTGGCATATGACGAAGCCTCACTCATCCGATTTTTGAAACGTGCGGTGGACGTATCCTCCGATCATCCGGTCGTCATTTCAAAATTCATCGAAAATGCCCGCGAAATAGAGATAGACGGCGTAGCAAAAGACGGAGCGCTCGTGGTGTATGCCATTACGGAACACGTGGAGAATGCAGGCACGCACTCGGGGGATGCCACCGTTGTGCTACCTCCGCAGCGTACCTACCTGGAAACGATCCGCCGTGCGAAACATATTACGAAAGACGTCGTTCGCGAATTGAATATAACCGGCCCCTTCAATATTCAATTTCTCGCAAAAGACAATCACCTCATGGTCATTGAATGCAATGTGCGCGCATCAAGAAGCTTCCCGTTCGTATCAAAGGTGACCGGTTACAACTTCGTCGACATTGCGGTGCGCGCAATGCTCGGGGCTGATGTGAGCGGTGACTACCGCACGGTGGAACTGGACACCGTGGCCGTAAAATCACCGCAATTCTCGTATAACCGCATCAAAGGCGCCGATCCCATCCACTATGTGGAAATGGCCTCGACAGGTGAAGTGGCATGCTTCGGTGATTCATATTACGAAGCGCTCATCAAATCCATGCTCGCCGCTGGCTTCAGACTTCCGAAGAAAAATATTTTGCTCTCACTCGGAAAGGAAGAGAACAAGGTGAAGTTGCTACCCTCTATCCGCACACTCTCAGAAATGGGCTTCAACCTCATCGCGACCGAGCACACCGCCGACTTTTTGAAAGCGCAAGGGGTGAAGTGCAAAAAGGTGTACAAACTGCATAGCAGGCAGCGTCCGAATGTCTCTGAACTCTGGGATTCGCTCGACCTCATCATCAATATCCCCGCCCGCGCGCTTGCGCGCGAGCCGAAGGACGGATTCATTATCCGCCGTCGCGCAGTCGATATGAATATTCCGCTCATTACCAATCGCCAGCTTGCGGAAGCATTCATTACGGCACTGTTCGAAATACACGGGAAGAAGTTGGCAACAAAGCATTGGAAGGAGTACAGTTCTCTCTAGGAGACAACCGGGGAGGACGAACATGACAAGACTTTCGGACCTCAAATTGAGTGCTGTTGCAGAGATCATCGGAGTGCACCTGGAGCAGACGTCGAGGACCGGTGCCTGGTGGTTATCAATGCGTGTCGCTGTGATCTGTGAATGCTCTGTCGGCGCGGCCGAAGGCCTGATCCGTCAGGCATTTCAGGAACTGCTGGAGGAGCGACTGGTCGAATCATTCATTCCCGGCATCCCAAGCAACAAGCTCGGCTGCTGCCTGCCGGAAATGTCGCGCTCATATTCTTTGAGCCGGCGCGGGCACACCTGGAAATGCAATCGCCTTCGCAAGAATGTCGGCATCAGAGTTCCCGTTATGCATTGATCTTCAATATTGATCGCAAAACAGAAAGGCCGGCACTGATGTGCCGGCCTTTTGTTATTTCCTTTGCTTCTTGAGCAATTTTTTGAGGTAGTAGCCGGTGTGCGAACCCTCGGTCTTTGAAACCTCTTCAGGAGTGCCGTGCGCAATTACCTTGCCGCCTCCGATACCGCCCTCCGGCCCCATATCAATGAGATAGTCGGCGGACTTCAGCACATCGAGGTTGTGTTCGATGACCACGACCGTGTTCCCTCTTTCAACGAGCTTCTGAAGAATATCGATAAGTTTCGACACATCATCGTAGTGCAATCCGACCGTCGGCTCGTCGAGCAAGTAGATGCTCTTTGTAATGTGCGGGCGGTATAACTCGGATGCTATCTTTACGCGTTGCGCTTCACCGCCCGAGAGCGTTGTTGCACTTTGTCCGAGCTCGAGGTAACTCAAACCCACATCGAGCAGTGACTGCAGTCGGTCGGAAACCGCCGGAATGTCCTCAAAAAACTTTGAAGCCTCTTCCACAGTCATGGAGAGCACGTCGTGAATGCTCTTCTTTTTGTATTTCACTTCGAGCGTCTCTTTCATAAAGCGCTTCCCATTGCACACATCGCAGGTCACGTAGACCGTCGGCAAAAAGTGCATTTCCACGGCAACAAGCCCGTTGCCCTGACACGCTTCGCAGCGCCCGCCTTTGACGTTGAATGAGAATCGTCCGGGTCCCCAGCCGCGGGCACGCGCTTCTTCGCTGAGCGCGAACATATCGCGGATGTGTGTCCATGCTCCGGTGTAGGTCGCGGGGTTCGATCGCGGCGTGCGACCGATCGCCGACTGGTCGATCAAAATTGAGCGCCCCAAATATTCGGTCCCGGAAAATTCTTTCAGGTTGTAGAGCTTTGCGGTGCGAAAGCGTTTGTCAAAACGTGCCTGCAGGTTGCGGTGCAGAATTTCGTAAAGGAACGTTGATTTACCGGAGCCCGATACGCCGGTGATACCCACAAGTTTACCGAGCGGGATATCCACGTTCACGTTTTTGAGACTGTAT
>CAYQQI010000070.1:0-4968 GCA_964419595.1 uncultured Candidatus Saccharibacteria bacterium | reverse complement strand
TACCGGATTCGAACCGGTCACCCCCTCATTGCAAATGAGGTGCTCTACCAAATGAGCTAAAGGCCCGAGTGAGAAGCAATGTGAGAATAGCACATTCTCACATTCTTCGAACGATGGGCCTATTTTGTTACACGAAGTGAACAAAATACAGTCCCGAGCGTTTCGAATAACCCCTCGTCGGCAGATTATACCTATTTTTTTGTTTCGGTCACCCCCTGTCCCGTCTAAAACATCATGTCCCGCGCTGCACGTGCTAGCGCGGGACATTGTGGTTGTACGGAGCTACGGGTCGTAGCAAAGCGGGTTGCCGGCAATGACCGGTCCCTGCATTGAGGCGTAGGTGTGCCACCGCTTGTGGTCTGCGCCGCTCATCGACGCCCAACGCTCGGGATTCGGACAGTTTATCTGCGTATAGGCAACGACGAGCTTCGCGAATTCGGCGTTCTTCTCCACCGTCGCAAGCATCGAGCCGGCGGCCAGGCCCGCATGCGAGTAGCATGCATCGCTGAAGTAAAAGGGCTTCAAATTGTGCGCCTGCCAGTGCGCGTGCCACTGAGAACGCGAGCCGCCCGAGGTCGTTTCCCAGAGTTCCGCCCTGGGGCAGATGTAGCCGCTTTCGAACTTCAGGGCCACGGAGTTGAAAACAACTCGGGCGCGATCGAGTTCGCGCGCCGCTTCGATGCGCTGCGGCGACTCGATGAGAGTGCTAACGATGCCGTAACCGGGGTTCGCCATCTCGGAGAACATCAGGAAGAAGCCGGTGAATACGAGTGCTCCGAGGATCGGAACCCTGAACGGCGAACTTCTGAGCGGACCGGATGTGGTTGGTGCGGGAAGTGCTCCACTCGTCACAATCATTGTCATCGCAGTGCCTCACTTTCTTGCGTGAATCGTCCGGAACTATTGTCCCGCTGCAAAGACTAATCTTCTTCGGTATTTTGTCCAGTATAATTGCAATGTGGCGAAGCGGATTTCTAATACACGGTTCAAGCATATTTCCTTTGATATCAGCGTGATAGCACTCAGTATTCTCGTTGCGATATTGCTCGTGAAGTCGAACGTCATTAACGATGCGCTCGCGTGGAGCGAAGAGTTCGGTCATATCGGGAGCTTTATTGCCGGCATGTTCTTTACCTCAGCGTTCACCACCGCTCCCGCTATCGCCGCGTTGGGCGAGATATCGTTCTCCCAGGGCATTATCGAGACCGCGCTTTGGGCATCGCTCGGCGCGGTTATCGGCGACATGATCATATTCCGATTTGTGCGTGACCGCATGGCGGATCACCTGCTCGAAATTCTCCCGCACAAACGGAATTCACGCCGGTTGGCGCGCATACTGAAATTCCGATTCTTTCGCTACCTCACGTTCCTGATCGGCGGCCTAATTATCGCTTCACCGCTTCCCGATGAGCTCGGCATATCGCTGCTCGGGTTATCAAAAATGCGCACCGTGTATTTCGTGCCACTTTCCTTCGGTTTCAACTTTCTCGGCATAGCGACCATCGGTCTCGTTGCGGCATCAAGCATTTGAGCGTGCCAGCTGAATGGCGTGCTCCAGGAATTCCGTAATTGATGAGCCGACGGCGCCGAGCATCACCGGGAACGATGCGCCGGGATACAATCCCGGATTTGTGTTCACTTCGAGCAAATAAACGCCTCGCGGGGTAACGATCAGGTCAGAACGGGAAAAATGCGACAACGCGAGTACTTTGTGGGCCGTTATTGCGATATCCATCAATGATTCTTTTTGGTTATGTGAGAATCCGCCCGGCGCATAATGCTCCAGTATTCCGTCTTCGTGATGGTGACGCTCCACATGATGGCCGCTGCGTCGCACATGCGCCGGCGGGAGTGCATACATATCCTGACCGCGAAATCCTTGTATCACACCGACTGTCGCTTCTTCTCCGCGAATATATTCTTCTATAAGAGCGGAGCCGTACGCATCGAGCACATCCGCAATTGCGTCAGGCAATTCAACAAAGCTTTTCACATACCGCACACCTGAGGCCGCACCATCACTGACCGGCTTCACGATGTAGGGCGGAGCAACCGCTGCGTGGACCCGGTGTGCCATTTCAGCCGTATTCAATCCGTCATTCAGGGAAAATGAAGTGCCGTTCGGTATGCGAACACCCGCGTTTCGCAACACACTTCGTGCAAGTACTTTGTTCAGCGATATTGCGCTTTGCATTGGGCCCGCACCCGCATACGGGACTCCGGTACGCTCCAAGAGGCGGTGCACGGTGCCGTCTTCGCCCACGCCACCGTGCAGCGCATTCAAGACCACATCCAATTGTTGCAATGCACGGGCGGGCGTTGTGGGAACGCCGCGATGGTGCCAATACCCTTTTCTATCGATGAGAATATCGCGGGTCTCGTATTTTTCTTCCGGAAGCGCATTCATCATGGCCGCGCCGGTTTTGAGCGAGAGTGAATATTCAGAAGATGTGCCGCCGCGCAACACGCCGACGATCGTTCGGACCATGTAAAAAGTATAACAGCAAAAAATCGCCGCGAGCGGGGTCGCGGCGAATTCTCTTGTGTGCATGCGCTCAAATGTATCCCTTGTAAAGGTAATACAGCCTGGCGCAGAATTCGTAACAATTATTTCTGAACAGACCACGGTGAGTCCACGGAGTAACCTTTTCACCGCTCACCAGCTCCGGAATGCTTTCCGGGATGATCACGGTAAAACCACGCCGCTCGAGCGTCCACACTGCTCGCCAAAAGTACGGATGATAGGCGATGGGAATGACACGTTTGTAGCCGTGCTCGATGAGAGGTCGCTCGTGTTCGAGTACGACGTCGATCGTTTCGATATACGGGTCACCGCGCCATCTGGCTTCAGCCTGCGTTTTCGTTTGTCCGGAGACATACGCCTTACGATGGTGAAGCAATCGGGCCACCTCGCCTTGTGCGTAAATTGGCAGACTGAGCATCTTCTGGAGTTGATGTGCGGCTTCAGTCATCGCACTGTTCGTTTCGCTCGGCATCCCGTTAGTCAGGTCGGAAAATGCGAACGAGCAGATTGCCTGTGCACGTGCTAGTTCGCCTCGCGCCTGGGGCCTGCCCCAAATGAAAAGGCAGCGCATGAGCGAATCCCACACCTCGCCTGTCTCCATGAGACATCGCCACAAAAACCGAAAGAAATCGAGCATTCAAACCCTCCCTGGGTTGCCCGGACGCATATGACTACATATCCTATCCTCTGTCAAACTCACTGCCTCACAGCGCTTTCCTTTGCAGCGCAAATACAAATGAGCTGTGCGACCACCATGGAGAACAGTGCAATTTTTCGCTCCGCATAATGAGATTCAAGTTATCAATTATTTGAACCCTCAGGTCCGGATATTTATCCATGCTCAGGAACGGCTCGCCATCGGCCGCCTGCGACATCATGCGTGTTGAGTCGTTCATATCTACCTCTGCTCCCCATGTGGTAGGTACCTCTCCCGCCTTCTCTTCGTGAATTGAGAACCGCATGAGCCCGTCACGTACACGGACAGTGCCTGTAGTTTTTCCTCCGAACTCGTCGGTATTGAATGAGCAAACGACCGGGCGAGTGGTGCGAGCAGTGTCCAGTCGGTGCTGCCCTGAGAATTCCAGTGCACTACTGAACCATGAGCCCGCATACATTGCCGCACCAACGAGCGAAGCGGCTATCAAAACCCCACCGGCAACCGGTCCGTTAATCATGAAGTAATTTTACTACACGAAAAGACTCTTCTTCAAACGACTGCGGTGCCACGTTATCGCATATCTATGCGCTTCGTTATTGGCCAGCAATATATCCCGCTCGTACGCTTTTATTGCACGCGCATCACCTATCAAGCGCTCCGGCTTATGGAACTCATTTTTTACCACGCCTACCACCGGTATCTCAATCCCAGCCTTCTTCAGAAGCCGTTCTGCCGCCCGCATCTGGCCTTTTCCGCCATCCACCGCAAATACACGTGGAAGCGGCCATTCATCGTGCGTGAGGCGACGCTCCAGCATTTCAGTAAGCGCCCCCACATCGTCGTTCGTTACGGAGCTAATTTTGAACTTTCTGTACGCTGCCTTATACGCCTCGCCGTTATCCACGACTGTCATCACCCCTACCGTTTCCGACCCGCTTGTGTGTGCCACGTCATACGCCTCTACGCGTGCGCCCCCACCTGCGGAAACGCGCTCGCTCTTTATCAGTGACACATCTTTTATATGTTCGAGTGCCGAACATTGACGACGAAGTGTTTCCGCTTTCTCGTAATCCTGTTTTTTCGCGGCCTCCTTCATTTCTTTTGCAAGCTGGCGCTTCAGGCCGTGGAAGTTGCCCGAGAACAGCTCTGTAATATGCCGTATCGTCGCGGCATATTCAGTTTTCGATATTTCTCCGGTGCACGGCCCCGGGCACATGCCTATTTGTCGGTTAAAGCAGGGCTTACAGGCTTTGTTCTTACCCTCTCCGCACGGCGTGCACTTAGCGTCGCGGAACGGAAATATCTTTCGCACGATCTTCAATGCATCCTGCAGCGAAAGCCCCTGCGGAAACGGTCCGAAAAGTTTTTTTATCTGAGACTCTCGCCAGTTCTGAAATAGCTCACGGCCACGCACCACCTGAAGGCGTGGATATGCCTCTTTAGTGATAACGAGGTAGTTGAAGCTTTTGTTGTCTTTTGACGCCGAATTGTACGGCGGCATGTGCTGCTTTATGAGATTCGCTTCCAAAATAAGCGCCTCAAGAACCGAATCTGTTTGCTGCCATGTTATAACGACCGACTCCTCTATCATTTTCACTATTGCGGGGGAACGAGCCTCTGCCAGGTCTTTTGAAAAGTAACTACGCACTCGGTCCTTCAGAGTGGTCGCTTTGCCAATATAGAGAATTTTCTTCTTTTTATCGCGAAAAAAGTAGATACCCGGTTCATCGGGTAGTTCGAATTGTTTGAGGTCCTCTTTCTGCATTTGCTTACACTACACAAAAAG
>CAYQQI010000069.1:0-5124 GCA_964419595.1 uncultured Candidatus Saccharibacteria bacterium | reverse complement strand
CCATGTATGTGCTCGGCCTCGCTCTATTCCAGCTCGACCGGGCGCAGGATGCCCTCACGGTATTCCAAGCACTGAACCAGCTTGATCCGAACCAACCGATCGTTTTGCAAATACTTGAGAACTTGAAGGCGGGTCGTCCGCTCGAAACACCGCTTGACGGTGCTGCAACGTCGAGCACGGCCCGATAGCGCTATGATCGCGCAAACCGCGCGTACGGCAGCAGACCGTGCACGGTACGCCCTACGGTTCCTCTCAACTGAGGTTCGCGGGCTGCAGGCAGCCGCCTCGGTACTCGCAATGAGTGCGCTGCTCTCCTCGCTTCTCGCGTTGGTGCGCGACAGATTACTTGCGCACGCATTCGGAGCCTCCACCACGCTCGATATCTACTACGCTGCGTTCCGTATTCCGGATTTGATCTTCGTGGCTACCGGGGCGCTTGTTTCCGTGTACATGATCATTCCGGAGCTCTCGAGGCGGAATGATGAGCTGCAGCGTAACTACATCGATACGGTCGTCGCGGGATTCTCAGTTCTCGCCATTGTGGTGTGTGCTATCGCTGCTGTGCTTGCACCGCGCATCGTGGAATTATTGTTTCCGCAACTTATTGCACACGGTCACGAAGCGACCATTGTGAGCATGACGCGCATCATGCTTTTGCAGCCGATACTACTCGGCCTCTCTAATATTCTCGCCGCCATCACGCAGGCTAAATATAGGTATGCGCTCTACTCGCTCTCTCCGCTTCTGTACAATATCGGTATTATTCTCGGGGTGGTTGTGTTTTATCCTGCATTCGGTATTCGGGGGCTGGCACTTGGGGTAATACTGGGCGCGGCACTCCACGTGCTCGTGCAATTACCCTCCGCGTACTCCGACGGTTTTTTCCGGAGAATTCCTTGGCTTCGTGAGCCGTCGGCTCTTTTGAAAACAATCTCAATCTCACTGCCGCGCGCGCTTTCTCTTTCGATGAATCAGATAACGTTCATCGGACTTACGGCACTTGCGGGCTATCTTGCCCCCGGCTCCATAGCCGTATTTATGTTCGCATTTAATTTGCAGGCGGTACCGCTGGCTGTGATCGGCGCATCGTATTCCGTCGCAGCGTTTCCGGCGCTTGCAGCGTCCATCTCGAGAGGGGAGCGTGATGAATTCATTTCGCTCATTTCGACCGCGGCCAAATACGTCCTTTTCTGGTCACTGCCGGCAACCGCGCTCGTTGTTGTGCTGCGCGCACATATTGTGCGAGTCATTCTGGGCTCAGGGCAGTTCGATTGGACCGACACACGACTGACTGCCGCCGCATTTGCGCTCTTCAGTTGTTCGCTCGTTGCACAGGGAATAATGTTGCTCGTTGTGCGCGGCTACTACGCGGCCGGTAAAACATTCGTGCCGTTCTTTGTCTCGTTCGGAATGCTCGTGGGAACGCTCGTCCTAGGTGCGCTGAGTATTTTTGTGCTCAGCGCGGACTTTATACGCACAACGGTGGAGAAGTTGCTGCGTGTACAGGAACTGCCAGGCACCGCGGTATTGGGACTGCCGTTTGTATACGCACTCATGACTATAATCGGCTGTGCTGTCACCGTGACTCATTTTGAACATCGATTCGGCGGATTTGTTGCGCGCATCCGAAGACCGTTCATGGAAGCGCTCTTCGCTACAATTGCCGCAGGTGCCGGCGCGTATGTATTTCTATACCTTGCGAGCCCCTTCCTCGTGGCATCAACATCGGTCTCCATATTCATTCAGGGATTCAGTGCCGGGCTCTTTGGTATCGTGCTCGCAGGACTTGCGTACTTTGGGGTGGGAAGCAGGGAACTTGCCGAAGTATCGGCGTCGGTGCGCGCCCGCATATGGCGCGGAGCGCCGGAGGAAGCAACACTCGTTTCTTCTGCAGAAGAGCACAGTACGCTCTAAAGGGACTTTGACGTGTCGACGAGAATGTGGCATCTTATTAACCGGAGCTGTCCGATTCCAACCGTTCAGCATCATTCGCCTCGCGCGGGGTCCACACCCGTGCAACCAATGGCATTCATCAGCGTGGAGAAAGCCCCCGTCAGACGACCGACGGGGGCACATTCTTAGAAAAAACAAAAGATACAGAGTAGACTAAGCGCACATGTCAGCCAACATTCGCAATTTCTCAATCATTGCTCACATCGATCACGGGAAATCCACCCTAGCTGATCGTATGCTCGAGATAACGCACACGATAGAACCGCGCCACATGCAGGCGCAGGTGCTCGACCGCATGGACTTAGAGCGAGAGCGCGGCATCACTATAAAGATGCAGCCCGTGCGCATGGAGTGGAAATCCAAAGGTTCGGACTATGTCATCAACCTTATCGATACACCGGGCCACGTGGACTTTGCATACGAAGTTTCCCGCGCACTCACTGCCGTTGAGGGTGTGGTGCTCCTCGTCGACGCCACACAAGGGGTAGAGGCACAAACACTCTCCGTGCTCGACGTGGCTCGCTCCTTGAATTTGCCGATCATTCCGGTCGTATCGAAGATCGACGCTCCCGCTGCACGTTTCGAAGACATTAAAAGTGAGCTTGCGTTGCTCTTGAAATGCTCCGAAGACGATGTACTTGGTGCGTCAGGAAAAACCGGTGCAGGCGTGGCAGAAGTCTTAGATGCGGTGGTAAGCCGCATCCCGCCGCCGAAAACGAGCGGTAGCGCAGCACAAGCGCTCATATTCGACTTCGGATATTCGGACCACCGCGGCGTTATTGTGTACGCACGCGTGTTTGGCGGTTCCATAAAAAAGGGCGATGCGCTGATAATGCTTGCCGCAAAAGCGGAATTTATTGCACTCGAAGTCGGTGTGATGAAGCCGCAGGAATCGCCGCGTGAGTCCCTGATCGAAGGCGACATCGGCTACATCGTGACCGGCATTAAGCGAGCGGGCATCGTGTCGGTGGGCGATACCGTTACAACGGTGCGCAATTCCGCCGAGCCGTTCGCAGGTTACGAAGCCCCGACTCCCGTTATCTGGGCGTCGGTGTATCCTGAAAGTCAGGACGACCTCATTGTGCTTCGCCAATCGCTCGAACGGCTCCGCTTATCGGACTCCTCGCTCTCCTACGAAGAAGAATCATCGGGCGTGATGGGCAAGGGATTCCGCTGCGGATTCCTCGGCATGCTCCATCTGGAAATAATCATCGAGCGATTGAAGCGCGAATTCGAGATGGAACTCGTCGTGACGATGCCGACGACAATATACGAAGTGACACATAATGACGGACGTGTAGAAGAAATCTATGCACCTGCGCGCCTTCCCGATGAGGGTCAGTACAGGGGATTACGCGAAATGTGGGCGGATGTTGTTGTTATCTCTCCGCCCGAAGCGCTGGGCGGTATCTCGCAGCTGCTCTATGACCACGAAGGAGAAGTGGGCGACACTGTATCGCTCCCCGACGGCAAGACCGAAACGCACGCAAAAATGCCGTTGCGAGAATTAATGCGCGGGTTCTTCGACAGGCTGAAGTCCGTATCTTCGGGCTACGCCTCACTTTCTTACAAAATGGTCGGCATGCGCGATGCGGATGTGGTGCGCCTCGATGTGCTCGTGGCGGAGGAGCCGGTGCCCGCGTTTGCGCGTATTGTTTCCAAACGACGGGTACAAACCGAAGCGGAGGCCATGGTGGAAAAGCTCGAGAAACTTCTGCCCCGACAAATGTTCGACCTCAAGATCCAGGCGCGTACTGGCGGTCGCATTATTGCGTCGCGCCGATTGCAGGCGATGCGTAAGGATGTGACGGGCTACCTGTACGGCGGCGACGTTTCGCGCAAGAACAAACTGCTTGATAAACAGAAAAAAGGCAAGAAAAAGATGCTTGAGCGGGGTAAGGGAAAAGTAGACATTCCACAAGACGTGTTCTTGAAGGTTATCAGAGAATCCTAACCTTCAAGGGCGCGTCTTGTGCTCGAAGGGGGTCGGGGAAACTGTAGTTTCCCCGTGGAGGAAATACTTAAGAACCGTGGGTTCTTAAAGACACGCGAAGCTGTGTCTACATGATGTTTCTGCGGATACGTAACAGAGACCCGAATACGGGCTGTAACGAAGCAGTGCGCGAATTTATCGTTCGCTGCTACGCGAGGATGTAATTGACGAGACCGGGGGCGAAGAACAGAACCATGGATATCATGATCACTACCGCAACAACACCCCACACGAAGTTCAGGACCTTCTTGGTCTTTTTATGAAAGAGGAAGCTCATCCCGTTAGAAATCGGACGCGGACGCACATCGTCCGAACCCGAAGTTGCTACAAATTAATAATCACTCTACGCGCTTGTTAATGGTCCCGGTTTCGTGTCCGCTATTTCTAACGGGACTCATGCCTATCAATATAATGCTAGGATGGACGAATGGCAATCGCGGGTAAACGGTCCGATCCGGTTCGACTGTTTGCACGAAGGCTCGCACTCCTCGCACTCCTCATAATTGTCCTCGCGGCATTCTCTGCGCTGTGGGACGTCTACAAAAAAGAGCGCGACTCCCGAATTCTGAAAGAGCAGGCCGAAGCGCAACTCTTCAACCTCACCATGCAGGAAGAGCACCTGAGCGGGGAGATATCGCGGCTTCAGACGACGCGCGGCAAGGAAGAAATGCTTCGCGAGAATTATGAAATGGCGCGTCAGGGGGAGCATATGATCGTCATCATCGATCCGCCGGTTCCTGCCCCCGTACAAGCCTCCACTTCACCCATCGTGGAGTGGATGCATTGGCTGATACCGCTCTGGTAAAGACCGTAACTCATTGTGTTATAGTGACCGAGCTTTAATTTTCACTGTTTTAACCGGGCTCGCATGCGCTTATCAATCATCATCCCGTGCTTTAACGAAGCCGAGACGATCGAGGCTGTTGTCGCACGTGTGCTTTCAGCACCGCTCTCCCCGGGTTGGGATCGCGAAGTGATCGTAATCAACGACGGCTCGGCTCCTGCAACACGCGAGGCGCTGGATCGACTTGCGCGCTCGGGTCTGGCGGTTGAGATCATTCACCGCCAACAGAACGGCGGGAAAGGCGCTGCCGTAAAAGACGGCCTGCGAAAGGCGACAGGGGACTATATACTGATCCAAGATGCCGATCTCGAGTATGATCCGAACGAGTACGCAC
>CAYQQI010000068.1:0-5127 GCA_964419595.1 uncultured Candidatus Saccharibacteria bacterium | reverse complement strand
ATCCAACGCTGTGTCGTGAGATATACAAATCCTGTTGCCAATCGTATCCCCCATGGATCGAGTATTTGTTCGGCAAATTTGAGCTGAAATGCACGGACCGCGGCGTCGGTCGCTGACCCGAACTCCCCAGTAAGTGGCACGTTCGCCCCAATCTTCTCGTTCAAGAACTGCTGCAACTTTCTCACCTGTTCAGGATCGTACTCTGTCATCGATCTGCGGAAAAATCCCGTGAGCAGCGGTGTACATCCCACAGGGAGTTCCGGGAGTGTTGTGGTTGCAGCTGTAGTTGATGCACCGAGCACTAAACCATTGAAATTAGTGATTGCGCCGAAAAACGGTCCCAAATCGCTGATTGGCCCGTTTGCCGGCTTCTTTTCCTCTGCTGCTGGTGCTGGGGATCCGGATTGCGTGTAGGTGATAACGCAATGATAACTCTCGCCTCCTTCGAGTGTTACAGTGCCATCAGCAGCACAATCGCCACTGATTGTTATGGTATATCCAGCAAGCGGTATTGCGCTCAGTGTGTGAGATCCAACAGCGGTAGTTGTCGTTGCGCCAGTTGTCGTTGCGCCATCAAACAGCGCCGTATCTGACGTTGTTGCAACAACACCATTATTACTGACAACAATAAACGAAATCCCGAACATTGGTTCAGCAAGCACCACAATGCTCACCGTCGCATCAGAACTCGACGCCGCTCCATCGAATGCCTGCCATGTAAATGAATCACTGCCCACATATGACGCCTCCGGCGTGTACGTGAATGCACCCGTAGCAACATCAAGCGTGAGCGTGCCGTGCGTCGGATCGCTTGTTGTCGCGAAAGTTAAGACATCGACGCTATCTGTATCAGTCGCCGAGAGGCTGCTTGAGGTCGCGATATCAATTCCTGTGGTGACGGATTGATTCGCACTCGTAGGTGTATCATTTACCGCACCGACGGTTATGGTCGTGGTCGCCGGCGTGCTGGTAAGGAAATCATCGTTATCGGTAACGGTGTAGGTAAAGGTCACCGGTCCGTTGTATTCCGGATCAGTTGGTGTGAACGAAATGCTTCCGTCATTACCGAGCGAAAACGCCCCCGGGATACTAGGTGCCTCTGCAAGCGCCGCTGTAATGTTCGTACCAGGAGCACCACCATCACCATCGTCATCATTGGCAAGCACACCGGGCGCGGAAATCGTAAGCGAAGCACCTTCAAGCATATTATATGAATCAGCAGCAGCGTTCGGTGAGAGTACGGCGCGCGCAACTATCGGGCTAAAGGCATACACGGACATGGCAAGCATTGCAATCAGTATGATCGCTGTAAATCTCGAGAGAACAGACATAGCGAGTAAGGGTACTGCTTGATCGTCCTCTCCGCAATGTACAAATCTGGTGACAACGTGTTGATAAGGGTGTGTATACGAAAACAGACCCTTGAACAATTGGTTTTAAAACGAATCGACACGAAGCACAGGCTCCGGATGCTTCTCGGATGGGTCAGAGTGCCCTGTCCCAACTGCCTCACCACCGTTTACGAGTGCATTTCGAACAGCAGTCCATGCAGCTCCCGGAAGTGTTGATATATAGAGAGCTGCCGCTCCCGCAACATGTGGAGATGCCATGCTTGTACCGCTCATCGTCGTATACCCACCTCCAAGTTTTGTAGAAAGTATATTTACTCCCGGCGCGCCAATATCCACTGCGCTCCCAAAATTACTGAAGCTCGCAAACGTGTCGTCTGCGCCGTACGACGTCCCCATGCTGGCGCCTCCACCAATTCCATCTGTGTCAGTGAGTGCAGAAACAGTTATGACTGCATCGTCATATGCCGCAGGCACAAACGAGTTGGAATCTCTACCGTCGTTCCCGGCTGCAACAATCAGCGTTACTCCGGCGTCACGTACACGGCATACGGCTTTATGAAGCGCATCATTGTTAGTTAGTCCACAATTATTGTCGCTCACGCCCCGGCCACCGAGACTTAAATTAGCGACTGTGATTACGCCGCCATTTGAAGGTCCGTTTGCCGCGACAGCATCGAGCCCACAAATGACCGACGACCACGAGCCGCTGCCGAATTTGTCGAGGACGCGGATCGAGACAATACGCGCCTTCGGCGCAACCCCCACCACCCCCACCATATTGTTGATAGCAGCAATGGTTCCCGCTACATGTGTTCCGTGCCCATTCTCGTCGGCATACGCAGACGGGTTGTTCGTCGTGCAATTCTTACCGCCGTAGATATTCGCCTTGAGATCAGGATGGTTCACATCGACGCCCGTATCGATAACAGCAATCACCTGGCCCTCTCCCGTGTTTGCCTTGCCTTCACCATTGATACGATCAATCCCTTTTGGTAGCACCTGTGTATTCGATGATGGCGTCGGAGTGGGCGCTGGTGTTGGCGACGGTTTCGGATTCCAACGACGACTCTCGCGAGCCGTTGACTCTACAGTGATTGAACGATCTTCTCGATCACTTCGCTCAGCTGCGATAGTCACTACATGATCCTCGCTTACAAATGCAACGCGCTCATCTTCTTTCATAGCTGTAACTTCCTTGTCGCTGAAACGGCCCGAAAATCCGCGTATAGCAGTGCGATACGAATTGATTCTTTCACCCCGCGTTCGCGAGACGATATCTCGTTCGACGGCGTCGACATCATCAACATTGTCATTGAGTACAACGATAAACTGTCCGGGAATGACATCCGCTTGTGCATCTTCGGCGGCTGAGGCAAGTGCAGCGTAAGCGAACGTGCCTATAACAACCGCAAGGAGTGAGGCCAGAAGGAGAACATGTGTACGCTGTGTCATACGATACATTTTAGCACCGCCCGCAGGCATTATCTAGAAAACAAGGACATAAACCTGCTAAAGATCGATGCGAGGGACCGGGGCGCTTGGTTGAGCCACGCAATGAACACATTCGCTGAACGAACCTGCGAGGTGGTCGCATTCGAACTGCTCGCGGCCGGGACTACGGGCACCGTGCTCGACGCGCGCACCCGCGCCTTCGCAGTCGAGGTGGTAGTGGCACGTATTTCTACTGCACCGCCTGCTGGAATATCGTAGTGCTTTTTCTCGACACTCTGCACACCGTCCAACACATTTGTGACCTGTACATCAGCCGTCCCTCCCCGCGCGTCGGATATGATGATCGTCTGAATACGCGCGGACGACTCCGACGACTGGGTTGAGACCGTTTCTCCCTGATCGGCAGTAACGCCGCCAGTGTGCGAGCTCGCACTCGTATTGACCACCACCGCGCTTGTAATCGCGGGGACCATTGTGCTTATGGCCACAATAATTGTAGTGATTCTTTTCATACACATGTGCGGGGCATCCCGCGCGCACCTACTACGGGAGCAAGTTCTTTATCCACGAGCCAAATCCCTTCTTTTTTTCCTCAGACACGGGTGCTGGTGGTGCAACTACCGGAGCAGCACTCGCGACGACAGGAGTCTTTGGTTTGACAGTTGCCTTCGTCTTGACCGGCTTCTTCGCGGCTGTTGTCGGCATATTCGTCGGTGCTGTTGGCACTACTGCTTGAACTTCCGTAACTACACCGCCGCACGATGCAGCATTGATCGCATTTCGCGTGAGTACATATACGTTGCCTGTCGTGGGCGTAATGCCGGATCGTATCTGGAACGCTTTGACAAATTTCTGTGTCAGAGGCCCGAACATGCCAGTGAGAGGAAGGTCGGCACCAACGCTCGTGTTCAGGAATTGCTGCAGCTTTTTCACCTCTCCAGAGTTATTTCTCAAACCTCTTGCGAGCGACGTCGTGATGGTCGCCGAGCATACCGTATCTGATTTCTTCAGTGAATCGTTTATGAGCACCGGCGCGCTCGATGTTGCAGTACCAAGCACCTGACCGTTATTCGCAAATGCGATGGTACTCGATGCTTCTACCGGCGACATGACCAAGGCGGAACCTGGCACGCTGTAGTTACGAAGTCCCGTCACACGAGCCACGTTGCGGTACTCTCCAGGCATTGTGCTGCTCGCAAACTCAACCGAGTACGTGAGCGTAATCTCATCCCCGGCAACGATGGTGTCGAGATTCCACGATCGGTTGTACATGACCTTACCTTCTGGATCGTACAGTGTATCAGTCAGAACGCCGTTGTATGCGGGACCCGCTGTTTTCGGATTCACCACAACAACCTTGTAGTCGATCGTCGCAGGTACGGTAGAGGTGCCGACAGATGCGGTCTTTGTCACGGTGATAGCAGGATCTGGTGTCCAGACCGCTGGAGAGCCGAATGCGGCACCGCCTCCGCCACCACCACCGCCACCTCCACCGCTGCTGGGTGCCGGCGGAGCAACCACATCAACTTCTGCGATCGTGAAGGATGCACTCGCTTCCGCTCCATTGCCGCCACTACTTATGAGACTCGCGACCAATGGCACGCTCCTTGATGTGCCACTCGTTATCGATCCTACGCGGGCTCGGTAGCTTACCGTTCGCGTCTCACCACGCGCAATTCTGCCGAGCGACCACTGCTGACCAGTCTCAGTCGATACAGCGCTTGGTCCCACGGATTCAAACTCGAGCAATTCCTTGTCGAAATCCGCTTTGAGCAAAATATCCTCAGCATCGGAGTCCCCGCTGTTTGTGATAGTGAAATCGTAGGTTACATACGCTCCCGGAGTAACTGTTGTGTTCGGCGTTGCTGCAGCTACCAATTGGAGTGCAGACTGACCAAACGCAATGTTGCCGTTCCAATCACCGAACACATTGAAGAGTGCGAATATCCAGTTCCTTCCCACAATGTTGTTGTTGACGAGGTTCACAACGTTGGCTACCGCATATGCGTCGCCGGTACCAATCGCCCCCGTGCCATCCACGGTTTCCGTCAGGTTGTCGCCGGTCGAAGCCGATACGTCGACGTCGTTTTCTACGTGTGCGAGATTAGTCGAGGACGCCATGAAGTGCGATGAATTGAAACAGTTGGACTGCGGCCCCGCATCGTCGTCGCAATTAGCGTCAGACACCTGAGTCACACCCTCGTCGACGGCATCGGTAATGGTGACGAGAGTGGACGTGCTCTGGATCGGCTCACCATTCGAAGTATCTAGAAACGGTATGAAGTCGCGCTCTACGCGCATCCCCGCCGGAAGTCCCGTGACC
>CAYQQI010000067.1:0-5304 GCA_964419595.1 uncultured Candidatus Saccharibacteria bacterium | reverse complement strand
CTTCTTTGGAATTGAAGCCCCACGTGACACCGATGCTCTCCACTCCTTTTTCTCGCGCCTCCAGTATGTCGCCTTTTGTATCGGTGATCATGACGCAATCATTCGGCCCGACTCCGAATTGCTCGAAGATCAACCCGATCTTGTGGCTTTTGCTGGTGTGTAGCTCGGCATCGTAAATTCCTTCAAAACAGTGCGCGAGACCCTGCGTCTCGAGGAAGCTTTCAATGATGCGGCTTACACACGACGAGACGATCACGAGACGGTGGTGCTTTGCTACTGTTCGTACAACCTCATCCATTCCCGTAAAAAGCCCTCCCTGTTCGGCAAAAAGCGCACCAAAGGTGTCCCACCAATTGATATCGTGTTCACAGTTTGCATGATCCCCCACTTCCTGCGGACGGTCTTTCTGATAAATGTTTGCCTCGAACATTTGCTTGTAGCCTTCTTCGGTGCGATGCACGCACCGCCGCTTTGCGGTGCCGAATGCCGCAGAGAACGAGTCTGCGATGACGCCGTCGAAGTCGAACAAGACGGTTTGCTTGGCCATGCTAAATGTTGAGCTTTGCCGCTTCGGCGGCGATCATTTTCTCGATACGGCCTTCGAACAGTCGGTACATAAGCGGTAACTTTGCATAGATCTCAAATTCCTTCTCAGTCACGGTGACGGTGCCGGTGATCTTGGTGCCTTGCGCGGTGAAACCGAACGTAAGCACATTATCATTCCACTCTGTTGTCACGTCGGTAGCATGCTCGGCGATCGCTTTTTTCTGATCTTCGATCATTTGCTTCAATCGCCTGATGGCCGCTTGCTGTGTGGTTTTGTGGTCGACTTTGAATTGCATGTAGAAAACGAGTGTACCACGGGGTAGGTTATAGCTAATAGGTTTTAGGTTGTAGTGGATGCATAAAGCATGTTAATGCTAACTATTCCCTAACACCTGCTTTCAATACCACGTGACGGTTCCGTCGCCGCTGAGGGGAATCACCTCCCCCAAATACTTCGGTGCACGCCCCGACGCCAAGTCGTACAGCGCTTTTACGGATGCGGGAATTTCTCGCACGTAGTCGTACAGATCACCCTGGCCTCGCTCCGGTATCACCCCATATGCGGTTATACCGAGTTCGCGAGCTACGAACACCGCGCGCGGCATGTGAAAGTCTTGCGTCACGATGGCGAGTGACTCCGCCTGAAAGACATCTCGCGCACGGTACATGCTGCTGTAGGTATCGAACCCGGCGTGATCGAGAAAAATATCGGCAGGTGCCACACCTGCGTCGGTGAGGTATTTGCGCACCGGCGTGACCTCGTCGTGCGTCAGCGCACCGTTATCGCCTGTTACCAGGATCTTTGAGACTTTGCCCATCATATAGAGTGCAACCGCGGTATGCGCCCGCTCTTCCAACACCGGTGAAGGTTTGCCGCGCACAACGGAGGCACCGAGCACGAGCGCCGCTCGTGTGTGCGGCACGTCGTCGGGAGTCTCATATATCGCGCGCGAGACATATGCTCGCATCCCTACCGGTATGAGCATCATCATGAGTAATACAAAAAGGATCGCGATAATGAGGGCACGTACAACGAAACGCGCGGACATGGGGTTATTATGCAGCATGAAAGTGGCCAAAAAAACAACAGACACAAAAGGCGCGATATGCTCGCGCCGTTTGTGTCCGTTGCGTATTGCGCACAGCGGAGATCAGTTGTTGACCGTAACGGTCGCATTGCCCAAGTTCACAATGGAACCGTACGTGCTGCCCTGCAGGGTTACGTAATACGTTCCTGCAGTTGTGTACACATGTGAGATAGAGCGCTGCGTACAGCTTTCGTTCGCGATGCAGAATACACCCGGTGTGCCGTCGCCGAAGATGATGGAGACTCCGCCGGAATACGATACACCTCCCGGGTTAGCCGAGAAGACAACGTTGAGCGGCTTCGTGCCGTACGAAGGCGTCGCGGTGAGTGTACTGTTGCTCGTGCCGCCGCCCACAGTAACCGTTGCGGTTGCGAGTGTAACCGACTGTGTGTTGTTGCGCAGCGATGCGGTGAACGTACCGTTCGTCGAGTAGGTGTGGTAACGAGTTACCGTTGTATTGCATGCATCTGCCGGTACCGGAACGAAATCCGAGCTCGTGCCGTCGCCGTAGTAGAGGTAGAAGTTACCGCCGTTGCAGCCCGGGAAGTACATCGAGAACGTCGAGTACAGCGGAGCATTACCCGAGGAAGGATACACGGTGAGCGTTTGATTTCCCGTTCCCGTTCCGCTCACGAGCACTGTTGCGCTCGAGGTGTTGCTCTGACCGTTCTGATTGGAAACGGTGAACGTAACAGTGTAGGTGCCGTTATTCGCGTACGCATGGGTGAACGTTTGAGTGCTCTGGCCCTGCTGGTATGTGGTCTGCGGAGCTGCCGCATTCACATAACCGTATCCCGTGTCACCCCAGTTCACCGCGGTGGTGATGTAGGAGGTTGTGGGGTTGTATACCTGAATGGTCCAGGTACCGGTCGTGTTGGTGGTGAGCGAAGTCGGGCCCGTGAGCGAGGTAATGGTCGGGGCACCGTATGCACCGGTGCCACTCACATTGAACTGGAGTGAGTTGCTTGATGCGCCGTTCGCATTCGTAACGGAAACATTGTAGTAACCGCTCGTGACGGTCTGCGAACCGTAGCCCGAGAGGTACGACGGTACGGTGAAGCTTAGCGATGTGCCGTTGTAGGAACTAATGTTGGAGATGATGCCGTTGCCGAAGCGAACGGTGTTACCGGAGTAGCTGAAGCCGGTACCGGTAATGGTAACGACGGTTCCTACCGCGCCGGTAGACGGCGAGAGATATGAGATGGAGATGTTGGAGTTCGTGCAGGTGTTGTTGTACTGGTAGCCAAAGGTGTACGGATTGGTGGTGCACGGAGTCGGATAAGTCGGGTACGTGGGGTAGGTCGGGTACGTCGGATACGACGGATATGTCGGATATGTCGGGTACGTCGGATTGGAGTATCCGCAAGTGTTCAATATCGCACCGCGCGTGTTGCTATCCACGATACCGCTCGGATACAGATTGTGGGTGCTCTGGAACGTGCGCACTGCAGCCTGTGTTGCAGGACCGAAGTAACCCGTGAGCATCCACGAACCTGAGCCCGGATAACCGAGAGAAACGAGGAAGCTCTGGAGTGAGCGAACATCGGTTCCGCGGGAACCGTAGGAGAGGTCGCGGGTGAGGACGACACAGTTCAATACCGGCTGCTGGTAGCTCGGATACTGCTGGTAATAGCCTGTCGAACCGTAGCTATACGGATATGACTGGGCGAAGGCGCTGCCTGCCGTGAAGAGAACGGCGAGAGCGGCGATCGTTACGAATGATTTCTTCATACTATGTTTCATTTATTAATGGCTTAAATACTGTCCCTATTAGACCCCCTTCTTATTGACCGACTGCCAAATCCCTGTGCTAATGCGGCCACTATGCACAATATGCCTCACTTGCGCAAGGCGCCATGAAATCGGGTGTTTTTTGTCTTTTTTACCTCTTTCGTACACCAGTGTCCGGGAGACTAGTCTTTAATATGCACTGTCGCACCGTTCGCAAGCTCATTGAAGTCGCGTGCACCACGACTTCCCGCTATCTTTTGTCGGGGCTCGTCTTGCGGCTCGTCGGTGAGACGGAATGTGCCGTGATGAATACCGACGGAATGGGCAGAGTGCAGTATGTCGTGCATGCGAAGCGCCTCGTCGGGGTTCGTATGTACCGGCTGCATCATCCACGCAGGATCGTACGCGCCGATGGGCAAAAGCGAGAGCGTGACCGGAGCGAATCGTGCGGCAATATCATCCACAAACGACCCGAAGCCGGTGTCGCCCGCAAAGTAGAGATTGCCATACGCGGTTTTCAGGATGAATCCGCACCACAGAGTGTAATTGCGGTCACTGAGTGAGCGCGATGAAAAGTGGCGCGCCGGCACACACACAACGCCGATGGAATTGCATAGCATCTCATCCCACCAATCCATGTCTTTTGCTCCCGCTATTCCCTTCCGTTCAAGATATGCCGCATTTCCGAGCCCGGTGAATATTTTCGGCGCATATTTCTTGTTCAATGTGCGCAATGTTGCGATATCCATGTGATCGTAGTGATTGTGGGAAATCAGAACGATATCGATGGGCGGCAAGTCGACAAATTTCACACCGGGTTCTGCGTACCGAATAGGACCCATGAAAGAAAAAGGGCTTGCACGGTATGACCAGACCGGGTCAGTAAGGATGTTGATGCCAGAAAACTGTAACAGTACCGTCGCGTGGTTGATGTACGTTACGAGAATGCCCTCGTGCACCCGCCCAGGCGGTATAGCGGGCACAACCGCGCGCTTTTTCCACTCGCCGCGACTGCGTGTAAAGAGCCAAACCCACACCGAGCGTCGCTGCTTTGGGTGCACGGTCGCCGCAACGCCCGTGCCGGTACTAAAAAAACGAACGCCGTCAAAATGATCGCTGCTCGGACCATGATATGTGCGCGATGCGATGGAGCGCTCGAAAAGAAACATCAAAAATATCATGAAGCCCAGTACCAAAAGAGTGAGCATATTCAACCCGATGAGAGAATGATACATGAAGGGGCTCATGAAAAAAGCATCAGGTGACTAACTTCACTGAAACACAAGTTCACTTCATGCGTCTCACATGTGAAAGTGGAATGAGGAACTTTGTTAGCAAATAAAACAAACACCGATCAAATACACGTGCACGTTATTCTCTTCAATCACATCAAAACATTATGGATCTCCTACTTTCTCTCTTACTGCAACTACAAACGGCGCAGATCAAGCTTTCACAACTTCAATCCGCCCGGAGTGCCCGGACAGAGATACGCGTGAGTCGTCCCGCAACAACTCCGACCGTTGCACCGGTAACGTCGCCAGCTGCCCCGGTTGCAGCGCAGCCACTCCAGAGCGCACCCGTTCAGTCGAGCGACCTGCGCACCCAGATCGAGCAATTCGTGCTCTCTGAAACGAACACGGCCAGAATGCAGCATGGCCTCGCTCCCCTGATGTATGACTCACAAGCTGCAGCAGTTGCCCGCGCGCACAGTGCCGATATGCTTGCTAAGAATTACTTCGAACATACCAACCTCTCCGGATGCAACGCGGGTTGCAGGCTTACGCAAGCAGGTTACGTGTGGAAGACCTACGGTGAGAACATTCACTGGATGCAGGGTTACAAACTCTCGGCACAAGATTCTGCGAAGAAGATCGTGAATGACTGGCTGAATTCGCCGGGACACCGCGCGAACATGCTCGGCTCGTTCACCTATGCC
>CAYQQI010000066.1:0-5336 GCA_964419595.1 uncultured Candidatus Saccharibacteria bacterium | reverse complement strand
GCCGCGCAACTCAATGAGGCCGAGTTCGCGCGCTATCTCGATGCTGGTTTTCACCGAGCGACCGTCGATAACGATCTTCTTACCGTAATCTTCGGCGAATTTAACCACGCGAATGAGACGCTCCAAGTGCGAGGCGAACATCGCGATAATAAGACGGCCTTTTGAATCTTTGATTATTTTTTCCAGTGTGCGATACACGTTGCTCTCGGGAATGGAGAAGCCCGGCTGCCACACGTTTGTGGAGTCCATCAAGAGTGCCAAGACATTGCGGTCTTTAAATATTCCGAACTCTCGCTTCTCTTCGTCACTCGGCTCTCCGCCTTCGTGGTTGAGCTTGATGTCGCCCGTAAATACCACGTCGCCGTACGGTGTTTCAATGATGATACCCATGCTGTCCGGCACCGTGTGCGTTACGCCGAAGAAGCGCACACTGAGTTGGCCGAGTTTTATCACTTCGTCTTTCTCTACTTCACGTATCTGCACAGGCTGCACTGCTGCAAACTCTTCCTGACGCTTCTTGATCATCATGCCGGTGAGCCGGCGTGTGTAGATGGTCGGGTTTCCGATGCGATCGATGATGTAGGGGATACCACCGATGTGATCGAGGTGGCCGTGGGATATGAGAAGGCCGCGAATCTTGTCGCGATTCTCTTCGAGGTAGCCGGTGTTCGGCAGAATGTAATCGATGCCCGGTGTGTCGTCTTCGGAGAATGCAAAACCTGCATCCAATATAAAGATGTCGTCGCGGAATTGCACCGCCGTCATGTTGCGCCCGATCTCTTCTACGCCGCCGAGCGGAATGATACGTACAACGTCGTCTTTGGGAGGCGGTACCTGCTGCACGGGCTTCTTGTCGCGGGTTGAGGGTGCCTGGTGCTCTACTTTGGTGCGACCGCGTGGTGGGCGCGAGGTGCGCGAAGAAAAGGGCCGGCGAGACCGTCCGCGTCCTCCCGGCTTTTGTCCCGGTTGTGCGGGGCGAGCATCGGGTTTGTTGCCGGGCTTTTGCGGCTGAGACTTCCGCGGGTTCTGTCCCGGGGTTGCGTTGTCATTCGGTGCGGGCACGAATGCGCCGCCTTTATTGGAGAAATGCTGATCCATATTAATTCTAATGCTTTGTAACTATTTAAATTGTCCGGTTCGTATCGCGGGCAAAGATCTCCCACACGCGCTCCGTATCGGTGTACCACCGGTACACGTTCTGGTAGCGCTCCGAAGGAGTGGTGAGCGATCCCATCCTCACGCCGACGACATTTTTCGGATACACGTACAGAAAATCCGGAGCGTACAGAAAGATGGCAGGCTGATCCTCTCGGATCAAATCCGCAAATTCCGTGTAGAGCTTGTCGCGATCCTCTCTCTTTGTCGTCGCGCGCGCTTGCGATAGGAGTGTATCAGCTTTCGCATTCGCGTACAAGGAAAGATTCAAACCGGGGTCGTTGCGCTGCGAAGAGTGCCAGAACGCATACAAATCGGGCTCGCGGCCGACTACCTCCCCGAAAAGTATCGCGTCGTATTCACGCGGACGTATCACGGTCGTGTTCAATTCAGCGAGCGGGTACACCTTGAGCGTTACCTTTATGCCCGCCTGGCGCCACGCTGTGGTAACCGCATTCGCGGTCGCGACAAGTTCGGGCGTATCGGTCGTGGAGAGCGTGAATTGCAGCACCTGTGTTCCTTTTTTCCACACGCCCTCCGACTCGTCCCACTTCCATCCGCCGCGACCGAGCGCGTCGCGCGCGGCGTCAACTGAATCCAGTGTGTATGCGGTAGATGCGGCGCTCGAGCTGCTTGTTGTGCTCACGATGACGCCGGAGTTCAGCGTCGGCACGGGGCTATTCAGCGGTGTTGCAAATCCGCCGAGCGTCGCGCGCACGAGCTTGTCTTTATCGAGCGCAATGTCGAGCGCGTTTCGCACAGAAGCATCCGCAAAGACCGGAGCATGATTCTGATTCAGAAATACTCCGAATACTCGGGGGAGCGTAGCGCGCATCACCGTAGAATTATCGAGCTGCAAAAGCGCGAGCTGATCCGGCGAGATGCTCGCAATAGTATCCACTTCTCCTTTATTGAACGCCTCCACGATAGCCTCTTCATTGCTGTAGAGCCGGATAGAAATAAGGCTGATGTTCGCGCGCCCGAGCGTAAAGTTCGAGAACGGCTCCAGGTCAAATCGAACGGCCGAACCGGTGGAATCGTCTTCAACAGACTTGATACGATATGGGCCGCTTCCGACCGGATGGGTATTGAGCGGATTGAACGGGAAGTCTTCGGGAGTCGTGCCTTTCCACAAATGCTCCGGTAAGATACCGAGCGAACAATTTTCGATGAAAGGAGCGTAGGCGTGGGGGAGGGTAAAAATAACGGTCCTATCATCGGGTGCAGAGAGGACTACTCCGTCCCAGTCCGCGCGATGGGGGCTTTTCACCTCGGGATTCTGTATCTGTTTTATCGTGAAAAGAATGTCGGCCGAGGTCACGGGTTTTCCGTCGTGGAATTCAGCACCCGAGCGGATAGTGAATGTGTACACGGTACCGTCCTCTGAAATGGTGTAGTTCTCCGCGAGGTCCGGCACAGTCGTACCGTCGGGGAGGGCCCGCAGTAGTCCGGAGTAGGTGAGCGCCGTGAGATCGGCATCCGCTGCCGAAGTTGCGAGCACGGGGTTAATGAATCGCGCCGGCCCCACAAGCCCTTCGTGAATGGTGCCTCCTCGCGAAGGAACATTTACGGAAACGGTTTCGTTTGCACCGGCCAGGAGCGCGAGCGCACTTGCGGAAAGGAACACGGTGAGCACGTAGAGAATAAGGCGCTCCGCGGGGGAGAACCGAGAGAGTAGTTCGTCGAGCATCGAGAACCGCACGAGGGTGCGTTCACGCGTTAAACTTGTTTTGAGTGCGGGTGTATCCCGGGAGGAGTCGTCCATAGCGCAGTGGCGCATGCACAGATGCGCCCGAAGGCGTCGTGCGAAAACCTTAGCTAATGAGTAAGTTCAAGAGTGCCGAAGCAGCAAACAAGACACCAAGTACGATCGTCGCGTTGAAAAGCGTCTTTTCAAGACCGCGGCGGGTGTGGAAACCGGACGAAAAATTGTCGGCTCCGAATGCTCCGCCCAAAGAGGCGCCGGTGCGCTGTAAAATTACAGCGACAATGATGAGCGCGGAAAGCGCTATCTGCACGTACGGCAGTACCTGTTGGAGGAGATCCATGTGGCAGAATCCTAGCAAACGTGAGGCTTGGGGTCAATTTATATGAAAACATGATTTCCTAAATACATAGGAAATAAGCCATATTTTGTCAATTGTCGAATTGATGTAGGTGCTGTACTATGCGGCAACTAAAACATATTTAACCGCAATAACTTGTAATGTATGGCAAAAAAGAAAACAAAGGTTCCGAAGAAGGCAAAGGCAAAAACATCTAAAAAGACCGCCTCTAAATCTTCAAAAACAGTCTCAAAGGCCCCCGTACAACCGCTCTCCGATCGTGTGCTCATTCGACGGGATGACATGCCCGAAAAGAAGTCGGCTTCCGGCATAATCCTTCCGGATTCAGCGCAAAAGGAAAAGTCGAAGCTCGGCACGGTACTCGCGGTAGGGCCGGGACGATTCGGAGACGAAGGAGACATGATACCGATGACGCTGCGCACGGGCGACAAGGTCATCTTTAATTCGGGCTGGGACAACGAAGTAACGATCGACGAGGACCACGAATATTTCCTCGTGAGAGAGAGCGACGTTCTTGCGGTACTCAACAAATAATTATTCTCAAATTTCAGACAAACAGATATGGCAAAACAGGTAATTTTTGACACAGAGGTTCGCGCAGCGCTGAAGCGCGGCGTGGACATCGTTGCAGGTGCGGTAAAAGTCACGCTCGGTCCGAAGGGGCGGAATGTCGCCATCGACAAATCATGGGGCGGACCGACAATCACCAACGACGGTGTTTCTATTGCAAAAGAGATCGTACTCGCCGATAAGTTTGAGAACATGGGCGCTTCTATCGTAAAAGAAGTAGCGAACAAAACGAACGACAAGGCAGGTGACGGCACAACGACCGCGGTCGTGCTCACACAGGCAATCATCACCGAAGGTTTGAAAAAGACAGCCATGGGCGCGAACGCGATGATGGTGCGCCGCGGTATTGAGGCCGCCGCAAAGGATGCGGTGGAAGAGCTCAAAAAGATGGCAAAGCCCGTAAAAGGCAAAGAAGATGTGCGCCAGATAGCGACCATTTCTGCGGAGAGCAGGGAACTCGGTGAAGCGATAGCGGATATTGTGGAAAAAGTAGGGAAGGACGGCGTGGTAACGGTGGAGGAATCGCAGTCCATCGGCACCGAGACCGACTACGTGGAAGGCATGGAGTTCGACAAAGGGTACGTATCGGCGTACATGATATCGAATGCGGAGAGAATGGAAGCTGAAATAAAAGACGCGCCCATTCTCGTGACCGACAAAAAGATCTCTTCAATTAAAGACATCCTTCCGCTTTTGGAAAAAGTCGCGCAGTCCGGCAAAAAAGACCTTGTGATAATCGCCGACGATGTGGACGGTGAGGCGCTCACGACACTCGTGTTGAACCGTCTGCGCGGCAACTTCAACGTGCTCGCGGTGAAAGCTCCGGGATACGGCGACAGAAAGAAAGAACTCCTCTCCGACATCGCAATTACCGTGGGTGCACAGATGATTTCCGACGACCTCGGTATCACACTCGAAAAGGCGGAGCTCACGATGCTCGGCCGTGCGAATCGAGTGGTGGCGACAAAGGACACCACAACAATAGTGGGCGGTAAGGGCGACAAGAAAGAAATCACGAAGCGCGCACAGCAGTTGAAAAAACAGCTCGAAGGCACGACATCGAAGTTCGACAGAGAGAAGCTTGAGGAGCGTGTGGCGAAACTCACCGGCGGTGTTGCGGTTATTCGAGTGGGTGCTGCAACAGAAACGGAAGCAAAATACTTGAAAGACAAAATTGAGGACGCGGTAAATGCAACCAAGGCTGCTATCGCGGAAGGGATTATTCCCGGAGGCGGTGCGTCACTGGTAAAGGTGGCCGCGAAACTATTCAAGAATATTGAAAAGCACACGAAGGCCGGGAGCACGGAAATGGCTGCGGGATATGCAATTCTCGTAGGCGCACTATCGATGCCGTTCAAACAAATTGTTCGAAACACCGGACGCGAAGACGAAATGGTACTCGTGGAGCAGATCAACGGAGCCGATACGATGGGATTCGATGCCGCAACGGAGACCATCGTCGACATGATAGAGGCGGGAATCATCGACCCGGTCAAAGTAACGCGACTCGGGGTTGAGAATGCGGCTTCCGCAGCAGCGGTGCTC
>CAYQQI010000065.1:0-5349 GCA_964419595.1 uncultured Candidatus Saccharibacteria bacterium | reverse complement strand
GTTGTTGCAGGAGAACCTGAGGCAACAATTTTGTTGGCTGCCTGCCAGCGCTTTACGGCAGCCTCGGTCAAAACTCCGTACCTGCCCGTTACAAGACCTTCCGGATATATCGTGCGGTCTGCTGCCAAATATTTCTGCACTGAACTCACATCCGAACCCAGCATGCCGAGCCTGAGACTGCGATAGAGAACCGGACAGGGAGCCGATTGCGCCGACGCAAGAAGGGGAACCGCAACGAGCGCGCTCAGGACGAGTCCGACGACGAGGTTTCGTGGGGTCATGTTACGTAAAATCCTATCACGCGCTCTCACCTGCCTGCGCCATGTTTGCGGTCCTGTTTCTAAGTTTTACCCAAATATTCGACTCAGTAGAAACGATACGACCGCAAAAACTATCAAGACCGAAACAACTGCTGTGGCGTCCTTTTTCCAAGACGATATGTTACGCCAATCGAGCAGTCGCGTAATTGCAGTCCCGAGAACCAGCAACCCCGCCCACGCAAAGATGATCAGTAGCGTGGGTTGCTCATAAAACACAGGAATAAAATATACAAAAAGGACCATCGTCCCCCACGCCATTACGAGTCCTCCAATAGCGCGCCCGAACACGTAGATACTCATATAAAAATCCTAGCACGCCAGGGTTTTTGTTTTCACCACACTATTTCCCTTTTTGTCGTGTCTGACACCAATCACTCATTTCTACGGTGTCTCGCCGGAAGTCGGGGTTGTGACGAAGTTGATAGAGCGAAGCTGCTCTTCGTCGATACGCACATTTTGTGTGACCAATTTCGCTAAAACTATCGGCGCAACAATGGATGCGAGCGCTGTGCCGACGGAAACTGAAATAGCTATGACTGCGAGCTTTCTTGCATCTGTGGCAATCTGCAACGGATCTTTTTCCATACGTAGAGTCGTTCCTATATCTTTTCACATAGCGAACCATATGAAAACCCCGCCTTTCGGCAGGTTTTTCTTTGACTTTGACGTGTCTGACACCAACTACACATACCAAGTGGGACTGTGGGAGCGCATGCTCCCACAGTCCCTTACGTTACGTGTCCTCCCACGGTCCAAACGAGTACGACCGGAGTGCGTCGTAGATCGGCTCTACAGACACTTGCCGGTACTGTGCAGATCGCAGAGTTGCTGCGTTCAGTGCTTTCATCCGTTCGCTGATGTCGCGAACGAGAACGAAAAACGTTACACCTTCGATCAGGATGTCCACGACAACCTGCGGCTCGTCACCGAGCTGCTTGAATCGCAGATTGCCCATGCGGGCTACCGTGTCCTGCTCGAGAAATGCTCCGCTTGGTTCGACGGCGTGAAGAAACCCCGGGGGCAACTGATAGAGCGGAAGTTTGCGCGGGACATCAAGCGTCCGCCAAAGCGGTCTTCCCCTTGCTGTGATCATCGTCATGCACCTCCGTGCCTTTGTTGCTGCGCGCACTCTGTGCTTTTTGTTTCCGGGTGTCAATCAATATGCTTCGCGAGACATTTCCTTTTTTTGAGGTGCTTAGTACACGTATTTGAAATAAAGATTGATACCGATAGCGAACACAAGGTACGTGATCGCAAGATTTTTATAGAGTGTGTTGTCGATGCGCTGATGGGTGACCTTGTAGGTGTAGTACGTCGCGAATGCGAAGTCGTAGTTCAGGGCAGGATTCAATTTGCGGCGTAAATCGAATTCCCACTTACTCAGAACGCAGTAGCCGTACACGATGTCGGAAATCAGCGTTGCGACGAGTACACCCATGTACACAAACCAAATTCGTGGCTCAAGAAAGCCAAATATAGCCACCAACACGAGCGCGAGGTGCATTAGAAAAATCGCGTCTGCCCCCGCCCGATACATCCATCGCATCAGCAAATGCTATCAAACCCCGGCAGCGATGCCGGGGTTTTTGTTTTTCCTGCTTCGCGTAAAGCTTCGCAGGACAAGCACCCGCCTCAGCGGCGGACAAGCCACACCACTTCCCTTTTTGACGTGTCTAACCCCAGCTCCACACGCCATAAACCCGCTACACCAATTACTCACGGTGGTGAGTGATCGGTGTATATGCACTTTTGGGAAATGGCCGGGGTTTTTGATTTCATCAGCCTGCGTTCCTCGGCGTGACAGGCCACACTATTTCCCTTTTGAGGGGTTTAGTCCCTATTCTCGGAAGTCGGGGTTGTGACGAAGTTGATAGAGCGAAGCTGCTCTTCGTCAATGCGAACGGTTTGTGGAATAAACTGTGCGACCAGGATTGGCATAATGATTGATGCAACTGCCGCACCTACAGAAACTGCAATCGCTATTATCGCGAGTTCTTTCGCCTCTTTCGCGTTTATTCGAGCCTCTCGTAGCTCGTCGTGATCAGCAATCATCGAAACCATCTCTATGGGCGCAGACCACAACCCATCGTTGCGGAACTCCCGGCTATGTTGTCTGCCTGCAGTGTGTTGAATATTCTCCGTGAAGAAAATCCTAACCACTTGGTCAGGTAGATTATATGGTTCGCCTAACAGGTAGTTTCTGAGCTCCTCATAGGTAAATTCTTTGTGCGCGACACAAAACCGAGCTGCTGCAATTTGCCACGGATCTTTTTCCATACGTAGAACTATTATTCCTCTATTCTTTTCACAAAGCGAGCCATAAGAAAACCCCGCCGAAAGGCGGGGTTTTCTTGGCTTAAAACAAGAGTGAATTAAGCAACGATTTTGGTCACGACGCCTGCGCCGACAGTCTTGCCGCCTTCGCGAATTGCGAAGCGCTTGTTGTCTTCGAGAGCGATTGGGCCAACGAGCTTCACCTTGAAGGTGACAGTGTCGCCTGGCATAACCATTTCCACGCCTTCTGCGAGGGTAACTTCGCCCGTTACGTCGGTAGTACCGATGTAAAACTGTGGCTTGTAGCCCGAGAAGAACGGAGTGTGTCGTCCGCCTTCCTCCTTAGAAAGGATGTAGACTTCTGACTCAAAGTCCGTGTGCGGCTTGATAGATCCCGGCTTCGCCAGAACCTGTCCGCGGTGCACATCGTCCTTCTTTGTTCCGCGCAAGAGCACGCCGGCGTTGTCGCCTGCCTGACCCTGCTGGAGTGACTTGTTGAACATTTCAACGCCGGTCACGGTTGTCTTGGTGGTGTCTTTGATACCGATGATCTCGATTTCCTCACCTACCTTGATGATGCCTCGCTCGATACGACCGGTGACAACGGTGCCACGACCTTCGATCGAGAACACGTCTTCAATCGGCATGATGAACGGCTTGTCGAGGTCGCGGACCGGCTCCGGGAGGTACTCGTCGAGTGCCTTTACCAGTTCCATTACCTTGCTACCCCACTCACCTGCTGCATCCGGATTCTCAAGTGCCTTGAGGCCTGAGCCGCGGATAACCGGTGCGTTCTTGCCGTCGAAGCCCTGCTTGTCGAGCAATTCGCGCACTTCCTCTTCGACGAGGTCGATGAGTTCGGCATCTGCCACCATGTCCACCTTGTTGAGGAAGACGATGAGCTTCTTCACACCCACCTGGGATGCCAAGAGTACGTGCTCACGGGTCTGCGGCATCACGCCGTCGGTCGCTGCAACCACCAAGATCGCGCCATCCATCTGCGCAGCGCCGGTGATCATGTTCTTAATGTAGTCGGCGTGGCCCGGTGCGTCGACGTGTGCGTAGTGACGGCTCGGTGTCTCGTACTCAGAGTGCGAGAGCGAGATCGTAATACCGCGTGCCTTCTCTTCCGGTGCCTTGTCGATGTCGTCGATGCCCTTCACTGTTGCTGCGTAACCGTTGCCGGCTTTCGAGAGCACCGTGAGGATTGCCGCAGTAAGAGTGGTCTTACCGTGGTCGACGTGTCCGATCGTGCCGACGTTGACGTGCGGCTTCGTTCGTGAAAATTCTCCTGCCATATAATTGATATGACTAACTGCTAATTGTTTGCCCTAATCCAGACGAGACCCTGTCTCGTCGGACGGGCGAACATTCTGCTGCTGCAGAATGTTTTAGCCAACGCTTTGAGTGCTCCGGTAGTTTGTTTGTGATCAGTCAGCCGCTTACACGTGGTTCGCTACGCCACACGGATGATTCTCAGCCCTTCGACTTCCTTCGATAAACTCAGGATAAATCGCTCAGGGCAAGCAAACAAATACGCACAGAGCGTGCGTCCGCGTATAGTAACAGAGACTGATTTTGCGTCAAATTTCCCGGCTTATTTGTAAAGTCACTCGTTTGACACATTCCCCGTTACGATGCACAGTTCGTAATGGAACCCCGGAGCAATCACATGACACTCACCGGATGCGTGTATCTCGCCGTCGCTTTTACGGGCGTTGCCCTTGTACTCATGTACGAAGGCAAACAAATCACCGCGGCATGCGTCTTTTTTGTCTCGGCATTAACGTGGGCGCCGGTCGGCTCACTCGTGAAAGGCGACGGGGTGGACGTGTCCTTCGGACTGCTCGGACTCGTTATGACGCTGCTGTGCATCGGAATGACTCATTACGAAGCATTGGATGCTGTGTTCGACCCGAATGAAGCGCCGGAGGGCGAAGAGGTCGAGGTCACAACAAGCTCCATCTGAACCTTATCTCAGCCACCACGAAAAATCGCCGGCTCGCACCGGCGTTTTTTTTATTGTATTCGTAACACTATCTCTCCTCGTATACCGGTGCCGGTAGCACACTCACCGTTTCAGAGAAACTGGAAGGCACGACACCGGCGAGAGCATTGCATCTCAGAGTGTAGGAAACAAGCGAATCCACATTCGGTGTTGCTACACCGGTCGGTCCCGATGTGCAGGTATTGCCTGAGCAGCCGGCCGACATTGAGCCGCCGCCGCTATCAGTGATGGAACAAGTCGCAATATTAATATTTGATACGTTCCAGAACAGTCTCGCGGGTGTGCCTTTGCGCACCAGTTTCGGATTCGCTTCGAAGTGTCCCGAGAGGGAGATTGACGAACCGCTGCCGCCCGTGCCGAAGCCCGCATTAAATACTGGCGGCGGATTCACGCACGCACTTTGTCCGTTCACACAATACGAAGGTATAGAGCATGAGGTCGGAGAAGTGGTGACGCACGAGGAATCTGTGTAGTCAATCGTGTGCTGGTATCCGTCTGCTCCTACGGGCCCGCTGCATGCGTAAATTGGTGCACAAGTTACGGTGAGCGTTGCCTGGCACGAACCTACAAGGGGTGTTGCAGTCACTGTTTGCGGCGTGTAGGTGATCCTCACAACACCCTGTCTACCACCGACGCCTGCGCCTGCGCCTGCGCCTGCGGCACCCGCGCCACCCGTAGTATTCCAGTAACCTGCGCCGCCTCCGCCTCCGCCTCCGCCTCCGCCTCGTCCGCCACCACCGCCTGAGC
>CAYQQI010000064.1:0-5362 GCA_964419595.1 uncultured Candidatus Saccharibacteria bacterium | reverse complement strand
CAACAAGACAGATATACTTTCTTCATGGATCCGGAATTGAAAAATAGACTCGATATTCTTGAGAGGAAGATAGATGCGACCTTCGTTTCTGCCGAAAAAACCAGAAAATACATGCTGGCCGCGGTCATTATCACCGTCTTAGCCATTGTTTTGCCGCTCATCGGGCTCGTATTTGCGATACCTTCCATGCTCTCGACCTACAGCACGATGCTGGCCTTGTAAGCAAGAACGTTGAGGCACGTCTGATGGTATTATGTGTTCAATTAATCGTCTTTTCATATTCTCATGACTCCCACAGAGCAGGATATCGTTCGAACCAATTACTGGATGAAGCTCGCCGGCGCATGTGCACTCGCGCTTTTGGCAGTATTTCTCCTCGTAGCCTCCATTTACGGGCTTAAAAGCATTCGCTACGTCGGTAGCGGTGTTGCGGCAAGCAATACCATTAGTGTGAGCGGCGACGGCGAAGTCTTCGCTGTTCCCGATACTGCTACATTCAGCGTAACTATTCAGGAGCGTGCAAAAGATGTCGCGGCAGCTCAGACTGCGGCGACAAAGAAGAACAACGATGTCATCGCGTACTTGAAGGATGAGGGAGTGGATGAGAAAGACATCCAGACTGCGGACTATAACGTCCAGCCGCAATACGAATACACCAACGGCGCATGTACGAACGGGTATTGCGCACCGGGCAAACAAACACTCATCGGTTTTGAGGTTACGCAAACGCTCACGGTGAAGGTCAAAGACACCGACAAGGCGGGCGACCTGCTCTCCGGAGTCGGTTCGCGCGGAGCCTCTTCCGTCTCAGGACTCTCATTCACAATCGACGACCAGGACCAGCTCGAAGCGGATGCTCGCGACGAAGCAATAGCCGATGCGAAGGTGAAAGCTGAAAAACTTGCTGCTTCGCTCGGCGTTTCCATCGTTCGCGTGGTCGGTTTCAGTGAGAGTGAATACCAGCCCTATTACGCATACGGTCGTGGGGGTGTTGCGATGGACGCGGCACAGTCCATGAAGCTGGAGTCCGCTCCTTCACCTGAACTTCCCGTGGGACAGAACAAGATTACCTCCAACGTGAATATCACGTACGAAATTCGATAAGACATTAAAAATACTATGGGAACAGCAGATCGAAAGCGCGCCGCTCACGCTGCGCGACTGTTAAAACTTGCGGCAAGTTCAACACGAGCAGCAATTCTGTTCGTGTTGAGTTCCCGCAAACAGCTTGCGGTACAGGATATTGCGAGCGAACTCGACATGACGCATTCAGCCGTGAGCCATCAGCTCGCGGTCTTAGCCGGAGCGGACATCGTGGTTTCAAAAAAGTCGGGACGTATGATGTGCTACGCCATTTCAAAAAATCCGCAGGCCAAAGCGCTCGTGAAGTTCCTCATAACGGTTAAATAACATGTCGTTGCGAATGTAACCGCCGCGGACTAGTATTGCTGCGGTCCATAAGGAGACAGCAGAATGCGCAATTCGGCATTCGACCCGCATCGGTTCATCAGCGACATCGGGGCAGTGAGCCGTACCGACGGTGTGCAACCCGACCCTGAAAAAGGGATCGGACGGGAGTGCTATGCGTTCTCCAATGAGGAGCGCGCCGCGCACGATCTCGCGGAATTGAGGATCCGACACATCCTCCACGGATGTGTAGAGGAGGTTGACTATACGATCGAGCGCGACCCGCTCGGCTCGCAGTTCGTCACGTTCTTCGGCAGAAACGAACGGCTCTCGCCGTTCATGGTCCACTCGCACCTGGATTCGGTGCAGAACGGCGGCATGTACGACGGTGTTGCAGGTATTGCGGTCGCACTCGGCGTGCTCGAAGACGCGGTCCGAAATCGCCCGCTTCGGGGCTTACGCATCGGCATCTATGTATCCGAAGAGTCTTCACCTCGTAACGGATACGGATGTCTCGGGAGTGCCGTCGCAACAGGGAGCACGACCGCGGGGAAACTCGATACCATTCAATACGACAAGGTCGCAAAGCTCTCGTCGTGTTTCGACCCCGAACGTTGGGAGAGGATCAAGGCGTCGGTGTCACGGCCGCGGATACATACCGGCAACACCGTAGGCAGCCTTGAGGTTCATATTGAACAGAGCTGTGTTATCGCGGGTAACGGCGCCGAAGTCGGTATCGTTGTCGACGGTATCGGCGGGGCAGCCCGCCGAACGATCGAGGCAGAGTACACACCGCAAGAATTGCCGGAGAGCGGTACCTTTGCAATGTGTGTGGTCGAATGTTTCGGACAGGCTGACCATACGGGCGGTACACCTCCGAATCCCGCATGCTTCGCCGACGATGTTCCGTATCGGAAAGACGCACTCGTTGCAATGGGTCATGTAATAACCGACCTCTTGCGCTGCGAAGGCGTCCACCTTGTGAGTACGCTGCCGCGCATCGAGAGCGGCTTTACCGCCGTTCCTTCGCACCAGGTCGCGTATCTTGCGGTCGCGCTCTCGTCGATCACGACGGTTCAACTGCACCTCGCGCTTCTCACTCGTGTTTGCGAGGAGATGCACAGAGTGCGCATCACGGGCGAGATCTCCGGTGTCTGCAGAGGGGTCAAAATCGTTCCGTTGCGGCACGCGAGGCGCTATGTGAATATCGCGCGCGTCGTGAATGCAATCGCAACCCGTTCGTTTTGGAGAGAGGAAGCACAATTCGGAACGACGCGCGCAACCGTTACGGACCTGAGGATCGCTTCCGGCGAAGTTTCGTTTAAGCTCGATACACGCGAGGTGAACGGCCGCGACGGAGAGCGACTCTTCGAACGATTGAAGCAGAAGACCCACACGATACCCGGTATCAGACACGTGAAGGTGGTTTCGGAGAAAAGATCGCAACCGGTCGAACCGTACCTCGTAGATGAGTTACGGAAGATCGTCAGCCGTCTCGGCGTACCGTTCGTCGAGATGCCGTCGTTGCCGGGACACGACTCCGATCGGCATGCCGCGGTCGGCATTCCGGTGTGCATGCTCTTTATCCGTCAGAACGACGGTATCAGTCATTCGCCCTACGAGCGGATGGCGCAGGGTCACTTCGACACTGCCTATACCGTCGCCCGGGAATTCGTTTCGAGGATGCTCTCGAGGTGATCAATTGAGGGGCCCGCGATTCCATCGCGGGCCCCGAATGCTTGACCGCGTCAAAAATCGTAGTATATTGGCTTAAACAAACGCCGAGAGGCGTTTTTAAAATGGAAAAATTAAAATAGATACTGTATGTCCGTACTCAGCTACATCAAGGAAACGCAGGCAGAACTCCGCCACGTCTCATGGCCGACACGTTTGCAGACCATCGTGTACACGGTGCTCGTTTTCGCCATCTCACTCTTTATTGCGCTCTATCTCGGACTGTTCGACTACATTTTCACCTCCACACTCGCTCGACTCGTTGGCGTGCAGCCTGCAGCGGCGCCTATTGAACAAACAACGACAACCGCCGCAACTTCATCGGTCACACCCCAGATCGACTTCGACCTGCCTTCGACACAAGAGTAATTATTAATTCGCACATCCACCATGGCAAAACAAACGTACGGAACTGAGCGACAATGGTACGCGGTCCACACCTACTCGGGGTATGAAGATGCGGTTGCACGAAATCTTCGTCAGCGAGTTGAGAGCTTCGGTATGAGCGACAAGATATTCAACGTTGTCGTTCCGACCGAAAAGAAAATAAAGATCAAGAACGGTCGCCGCACCGAGACCAAAGAAAAGATATTTCCGGGATACGTGCTTGTGGACATGGTTGCGACCGATGATGCGTGGAGCGTGGTTCGCAACACACCGCAGGTCACCGGATTCGTGGGCACCGCAAACCAGGCGGTTCCGCTTGAGCCGGCAGAAGTTGAAAAGATCCTGAAGCGAACCGAAGGCGATACCGTTCGACACGCCATCGACCTGGGCGAAGGCGATGCGGTCGTCATTATCGACGGCCCGTTCAAGGACCTCGAGGGTAAGGTGGGGGAAATTGACGAAGAGCGTGGAAAGGTTAAGGTATTAGTTCCTATGTTCGGCCGTGAGACTCCGGTGGAGCTTGAGGCGGACCAGGTTCAGCGCGTATAAACAAAGAATAATCATTTATGGCAAAAGAGATCACAAAAATAATCAAATTGCAGATCGCGGCTGGTGCTGCGACCCCTGCGCCGCCGGTAGGCACCGCGCTCGGCCCGGCCGGCGTGAACATCGGTGAATTCGTCAACCAGTTCAACAACCAGACGCGCGCTATGGCCGGTTCTATCCTCCCGGTCGTGATGAACGTATATAAAGACCGAACATTCTCGTTCATCATCAAGAAGCCGCCGGCCTCGCGCCTTGTGCTCAAGGCTATCGGCAAGGAGAAGGGCTCCGACAAGCCGCACTCGACCAAGATCGCGAAGCTTTCCCAGAAGCAGCTCGAAGAGATCGCAACCGAAAAGATGGAAGATCTGAACGCGCTCGATATCGAACACGCAAAGAAGATCATCGCGGGGACGGCACGCTCCATGGGCGTCGACGTCGATTCGAAATAGATAGACCCCATCTACTTTGTTACGGAACCCAAGCCGCACTCTCACCGTACTTCTGTACGGCTCGAGATGCGGCTTTTCCCGTGCCTCGTATCTGGGGCCTCCTATTTCGAATCGCATAGTGAAATCCTCACGTATTGCAATTTAGTTCCTATAGGAGAATACTGGCGTCTATATGAGGACCAACACGCTCATCGCGTTCGAGGGAATAGACGGCTCCGGCAAGGCTACGCAAGCCAAAATGCTCGCAGAGCGTCTTCGAAAGCAGGGGCATCATGTTACGAGTGCCCACACACCGCGCTACGAAAAACCGATCGGGAAATTCGTACAAGAGGCACTGCACGGTAAGCATGGCGATTTTCGAAATCTGTCTCCGTACTTTTCAGGACTCCCGTACCTGCTCGATTTCGCGACTCAGAAAGACGCTCTTGTTGCCGCACTCAAGATGGGAATGGTAGTGGCCGACCGCTACGTTCCGTCGACCGTCGCATTTCACGCGGCCAAGCTTTCAGGTGTTGCTCGCGGTAAGTACATCAAATTCGTGGAAGAGCTTATGTATAAGGAAGCAGGCCTCCCGAAGCCGCACTTGGTCATTTACCTCAAAATGACTGAGAAGCTCGCAAAGGAACACATGGATGCTGCCGGCAAACAGCTCGACCAGCACGAGCGAGATACCGAATACCAAAAAGCCGTTGCCGAAGTATATGCAAAAATGGCCCGCGACAAGAAGGTGTGGCGCACCGTTGAGTGCAAGGAGGGCGAATCTCCCAAGGCCATCCACGAGCGCGTCTGGGACGCCATTTCTGCGAGTTAGGTTACAATTCGCGCATGCAAGTTGGGGC
>CAYQQI010000063.1:0-5506 GCA_964419595.1 uncultured Candidatus Saccharibacteria bacterium | reverse complement strand
GGTAGAGCCCGACACCGGTACCGAGTAGGTTCACCTTTTGCGCATCAGCACGTGAGAACTTCTTGAACAGCTGAGAAATGGTCTCCGGCGGAATCCCTACTCCCGTGTCGGATATGACTGCGCGCACGAACGGTCCGTGACGCTCAACGGAAACGGTCATGCCGCCTTGTTTGGTGTACTTGAGTGAGTTATCTATCATATTGCCCACCACCTCCTTCACCTTCCCCTGGTCGCCCACAATGTTGTATTTGTGAGTCCTATCAATATTAATATTGAACGTGAGTCCTTTCACCTCGGCATGCGGCACATACCCCTCCGCGATCTGCTGCGTTGCCTCCCCAAGATCAAACGTGGCTTTGTCGTACGATATCTGGCCGAGTTCCATTTTTGATTTACTGAGGTATGTCGAGATGATATTCAACACATCGTGACCGGCGACAAGTATCTTTTGTGCGGCATCCTTTGTATCTGCGGTAACCTGACCGGTCGTACCGTCGACGATAAGCGATGCCAGGCCTCGCATTGCAGTAATGGGATTTCGAATTTCATGCGACGCAAAAGTCATAAATTCTGACTTCTCTGACGACAGCCGTTCGATCTCCTCGCGCTGCTCCACCTCTTTTGTGACGCTTCGGATGAGCAAACTCCCGATGAGCGCAACAACGATGAGCAGAGTTCCGTTTATCGCGAGGTCAGTATAGTTTCCGGTAAGGACAAGACGAACAAACAGGAACGTAAGCAACATATACACAAGCGCCTCGGCTAGAATGGCTCGCGGATTGAAGAGACTGAAGCGGAAAATGGAATACGTAATAACGATGGCAAAAAAGAAGGTGAACACAGGACCGCTCCAAATATATTGAAAGTTCTGAAAATACGGTGACGGCAACAGAAGATTGAAATACATGCCGAACATTCCGGCGGATATGACCGTGACACTGATTATCCAGAGCTGCAGCTTTTCGGCACCCTCTGCACTCGGTATCTTTAGAAACAATCTGAGCGTGCCTCCGATGAATGAAAAGATAAATGCTGCTGCAAATATAAGGTACGTTATGGGTTCAAGAATGATCTCCTTACCCCAGTCATGTTCCAGGAGACCGATGGTCAGAACGTTCGGGACGAGCAGGTACAGGCCGAAGAGTGCGGTGAACCCCGTTACAGACCAGTAATGCCATGGTGCAATTTTCTGTTCGTGAGGGAATAGGAATGAGAATCGGTAATAAAAATACGCGAGTAGCAGTGCTGATATATACGAGAGCTTCATCAGGTAGAACGAGAGTGTCTCCCCGTCAAGCAGTCGGAAAAGCAGTATATCGATCGCCCAAAATGCGATGAATGCAACGAAGAAGGAAAATATCTTGTTCGCGTCGTTCTGAGTGTTGCGTTTATATATGAACCATGTCAGGCCGATATTTACGACGGCCGTCACCATGAGAAGGACATCAGGTATTTGAAAAAACATACAAAGAAAAAACCTCGCGCGTTACTACAATTGTAGCATCGCGCGAGGTCGTGATCGTCATAGGACAGGAATTACAGGCGAACGAGTGCCGCGCCGAACTGCGCACCTGCACCGACGGTGCAGAACACGCAGAGATCGCCTTCGGACACCTCGCCCGTCTTACGGTCCTCATCCAAGAGAACCAGAGTGGCTGCCGCCGCGATGTTGCCATAGCGATCGACATGCATTGCCACCTTATTCAACGGAATGCCCTGACTCAGAACGAACTTCGTCAAGACTTTCCCGTTGACCTGGTGGAAGTAGAACCGAGAGACTTCCGACCAGTCGAAGTTGTGTCGAGCACGAAGCCCCTCAAGTGCCGCTTTCGCGTACTTGCTGAAGCCGACCGCAACGCCGCGTCCGTCGATGATGTAGAGCGGGCTCGGGTTGTTGCCGCGAGGCTCGTAGTACATGAGCTGGTTCGCGGGATCGTTCGCGATGTAGGACGCGATCACTTCTGAGTCCGACAGGATCTTCTCGGACTTGCGCAAAACCGTAGCACCGGCTCCGTCGCCGAAGATGTACATTGGCAGCCATTCGTTGCTGCTCACATACGACTCCCAGTCTCCGTAGTACCGGGACGGGGCGTTGCTCGCAACAACGATCATGTTGTCCATGCCGTTGCCCGCGATCATCTTCGTGCTATGAACCATCGCATGCAGTGCACCGCCGCAACCCGCATCCATTTCCAATGCGAGAACGTCTTGCCGCAGACCGAGTCGGGTGTGCAATTCGTTCACGCTGCGGGAAAAATGATGCCGACTGTGACCGCGTTGCGTGCAACTGACGAAATAAATCCCGTCAACGTCGCGCGGCTCAAGACCGGCGTTCGCGATGGCTTCTCGCGCCGCCTTTTCGGCCATATCGAGCTCGTCTGCTTCGGCCACGGGCTTGCCGTGAGCGTCCAAACGAGTCATGAAGCGACGCTCGCGGATGCCAAGCTTGCTGGCAGCCCACTCTTCGTTTTTGTCACCGCGACCGATAAGCTTTGCGAGCTCCGTGTTGGTGATGATGGTCTCCGGCATGAAGCTGCCGGTACCAGCTACGCCGATTCTGGCAGTCATGCTGTACTCCTCTTATCCGGTTTGAATTAACGACGAGCGCGGAGCGCGCGGACGCGGTCCCGCACAGCGAACGCCGCGAGAGCAGCCAGCACGATGACTGACTGCAAGAATTTAGTCGGCACAAGGTGTGTCATGGCTTTCCTATCCTATGGGGTCAGTTAAAGTTCCAGCCTTCACAGTAGCACAGGGATACATTTGTGCAATATGTCAAGGAAACCTGTGGATAACCTACACTTCCCGTCGTGGTGAACCCATGAAGGGCCTACATTGATTGACTGCCGACACGCATACGCGATACTAAGCAAGGAGGTGTCGAACGATGTATACAATAATTCGCGACTGGCCGGATAAACTCATGTGGCGCGTCCGCATGCTGATCCTGAGACTCTACATGCACGTTCCGAAAGGAGTTTGGTGACCTTTGAACGAAAAAGCCCTCTATATGAGTGGCTTTTTTTGCTAACTCTTCACGAATGCGAATGCGATGAAGGCGAGGAGCAGCCAGTAGAGCCGGTAGGCGGCCCCGAAGGCTGCCTGGATGGCCGGATTGAAGGTCCAGAAGGCCTGTAGCGGCGAGGCGTAGTTCCACATGACAAGGAGGACAACGGTGGTCGCAAAGCCGGTGGCGATAGCAAACAGAGGGCCTGACGACTCATCTGAGAGCGTCGAGGTTGCTCGGTAGAGGATAAATGTAAGCAACAGCGTAAGGGCGATATAAATACCTCCCGCAACATATGGCGATGTTGTGCCCGATACGAGAGCGCCGATACCAAATGTTCCCGGTAGTGAGCTGAACAGTACACTTGCAGTGATGAGTGAGAGTGAGAACGCGATGGAAATACTTGCGCCGAGTCGGAGGGTCACAACAGTGATGAGCGTCGCAAATACAACCGCAGCCACCATATCAATTGGCAGCGTCGTAAATATTCCCTTTACTGTTTCAACATCCATACGAACAGGTTGTGGGGATTAGGTAATAGGAATTAGTAACGTACCTACACTATAACCTAGAGCCTAAAACCTATTCCCTGCATCACAGTCCCTCTGTGCGCAACTTCTCAATGAGTTGTCTTTGTTCCTTGGATAGTTTCTTCGGGAACTGCACATCAACTCTTACAAGCAGGTCGCCGCGATTGTTTCGTCCGTACGGAACACCCTGACCTTTGATTCGAAGCATCTCTCCGTGCACGACTCCCGCCGGAATTTCAACCGGCAGGTCTCCCTCCACTCCGCGCACATGATACGTAGCACCGACGAGCGCGTCGGTGAGCTTCACCGGTAGTGCTCGGATGAGATTATTCCCCTCCCGCGTAAAAGCTGAATCACTCTTAACGTGCAATTTCACGTACAAGTCACCCGCGCCTCCCCCGACTGCGACTTCGCCGCGTCCGGGCATGCGTATCATTTCTCCGTCACTCACACCCGCCGGTACGACTACATGTATTTCCTCCTGTCGTTTTGAAACTCCTGCGCCCTGGCATGTTGTGCAGGGCTTTTCCGGAATTTGTCCTTTGCCGTGACACTTCGGACATGTGCGTGTCGAAGTAAATGTACCGAAGAATGAATTTCTAGTCTCACGAATCTCTCCTTTGCCGTTACATGCGCTGCACGCGACCATGCCGGTCCCCTTTTGCGCGCCGCTTCCGGTGCAGGTTTCGCAGACACCGGTTTTCGAAATGAGAACTCGACGCTCCGTCCCGAAGATAGATTCATGGAACGAGAGTTCTATATCAATCGATATATCGCGGCCTCGTGCCTGTCTCGCGCCTTGTCCGCCGAAGAATTCCCCGAAAATATCTCCTAGGTCGAACTCGACATTTTGACCATTGAATCCGCCCTGGAAGTTTGAGAAATCGAAGCCCTGAAAACCGCCTCCCTGATTCCCGCCGGCGAATGTTTTACCGTACGTGTCGAATTCAGCGCGTCGCTTTTTATCCGAGAGCACGGTATACGCCTCGCTGAGTTCCTTGAACTTCGCCTCGTCGCCACCCTTCTTGTCGGGGTGATACTTTTGTGCAAGTTTACGGAACGCCGACTTTATTTCGTCGTCGTTCGCAGTGCGCTGTATTCCGAGTATTTCGTAGTAGTCCTTCATGTTGACCTATTCAGTCTTTGGTGTCTCACCGTCCTCCGGCTTTTTTTCCTCCGGCTTCGGTGCCTCAGCCTGGGCTTTTTGCATTGCTTCACCGATGGCACTCATGGCGGTGTTCAATTCCGCTGCAGCTGATTGCATAGCGGCTTTGTCGGAACCGGTGCGAGCCGTCTTTAGTGCATCAATTTTATCCTGCACGTTTTTCTTTATGTCTTCGCCTACCTTATCGCCATGTTCGCGTAGTGCCTTTTCTGCGGCGTATACGGCTTGATCGGCAATATTCTGTGCCTCAACAAGATCGCGCTTTTCCTGGTCGCTTGCGGCATTCACCTCTGCCTCCTGGCGCATTTTTTCCACCTCGGCGTCGGAGAGGCCGGATGCTGCTTCGATTCGAATGGATTGCTCTTTGCTCGTGGTCTTGTCCTTCGCTTTTACGGAGAGAATGCCGTTCGCGTCGATATCGAATGTTACTTCTACCTGCGGCATGCCGCGCGGTGCCGGTGGGATACCGTCGAGATTGAACTTACCGAGCGATTTGTTGTCGGCCGCCATAGATCGCTCTCCCTGCACGATATGAATTTCAACTGAAGGCTGATTATCGGAGGCGGTTGAGAATGTTTGTGAACGGGAGGTAGGGATGGTGGTGTTGCGCTCGATAAGCTTCGTTGCAATTCCTCCCATCGTTTCGATACCGAGCGAAAGCGGAATAACGTCAAGCAAAAGTACGTCTTTCACATCGCCTTGCAGAATACCGCCCTGAAGTGCCGCACCAAGTGCCACAACTTCGTCCGGATTCACTCCCATGTGCGGCTTCTTTCCGAAGAAGTCTTCGACAGCTTTTTGCAT
>CAYQQI010000062.1:0-5511 GCA_964419595.1 uncultured Candidatus Saccharibacteria bacterium | reverse complement strand
CCTCTGAGCTTTGTTCCGATCAAGCTCTACAGACGAATCCTGGGCATGTTCCGAGATGAACTGTTCAAGACCGGCCTGATCGCCAAGACCGTCGCAGCCTGAGGCTGGAGTGAAAATTCAAAAGGCCGCGCTCACCCGCGGCTTTTTACTATGCGGATGAACGTTTCGCTTTGTTGATATGATAGCGCTTCCACCAACGGAACGGGTGCGGAAGGCCCAATCGTAGGAATGCGCGGTTCACAAACATAATGATCGGCGATAGCCGCTGTGACACGGTACCCGAAGAAAACGGCGCTTCACGCAGTTTTTGCACCCACTCTTCAGAAAGCTCGTGTTCTACTGCCCCATCTATGAGAAGTGTCATGTAGCGAAGCGATGGGTGAAGCCCATGTCCCACGTTGCGCGTAAGAAAAGTGTGAGCAGTTACGGTGGCACTAACCTCCCCTTCTACGTTCGATGTGACGATGTCGTACGCGCCGTTTCCCTCGGAAATATCGAGCCGTATCATTTCTGCTCCTGTAATTTCGTATAAGACGCCTTCGATATATTCCCCGGTCGCTTCTTCGATATTGGCAAACGACGGTTCCAGCCACGGAATACCCGGTTGATTGAATACGAGACGATAGTCTTTGAGTACCGCCCGTTCAATTTTCGTTGGCCGCATTTGGCGCCTACCCTGAAACACTCTCGAATTCATGTTCGAGCCGTATGCGAAATACCAATACTTCTCTCCTGCCGGAAAATCTCTCATGCTCGTACTTTAGCATTCCCGGTGCTCCTGTGTTCTCTACATATTCTCACATTCTGCAGAATGTGAGAATGTTTTTATTTAGAAACTTCCTCTACACAATAGCCCAGTCCACGTACGCTCCCGATAGTCATTTTATTCTTGGTAAGTCGCTCAAGTTTCTCGCGAGCGCGATTCAAGAAAACTGCGACATTATTTCCAATCGGAATGTCTCTATTGTCCGGTATATCCTCGTATAGAAACGTTGACAGTTCCCCTTCGGTAATGAGGCTTCCTTGTGCTCTGACGAGATACCAAAGCACTTGATACTCAGAGTCAGACAGATGCTCCGATTTGGTCGACCCCTTCAGCCGGATCGATTTCGTGGAGATATCGAGCCGAATGGAGCCGTACTCCGGCGCCTGCATCTTCCCCGGATTTGGGATGCGGTCTCTGTTCATCTTCTCCATGCTTGAAATTATATCAAAGCTAACAATTGAAATTGGAAAAGACATATTCTCACATTCTGCAGAATATGAGAATGTTATACATTTAGCGACTCGCAGATAACACGTTCTTTACAGGCTTTCCACTGCTTTGAGCGCGCGGATGTCGGAGAGCGTGGAGGATTGCCACGGCTCGGGTTGCGTCATTTTGAATCTGCGGATGACCAGGGGGAAACGTAACGACGTCGTTGTTCCCTGCTCCAGCACCGGCAACGCACGTACGAGCTCCGGCAGAGCGTCGTTCGATAGACTCAACATGTATTCAATATCTATCTTGCCAGTGTGTTCAAAACGGTCGATATTCATTCGCGCAATATAGGCATCCGGATTCAACAGGTTCATAAACGCGACGAACACAACAATGGACACGAACGTGCGAAGCGCAAACGTTTCGTTGCGAATATCAACGAGTATTTTGTATAGGAGCGATAGGAATGTGAGAGCGAGCAATATTACAAATGCGTGGCTATACAGTCGGAGCGTTGTGAATCCGTATACGGATTCGTAGAGGATTATCTTGTAAAGCGACGACGCCATCGTGGCGATAGTAAGCACGATAAGTGCAGTGCTGACCGCGCGGAATGAGAGAGAGTGCTTGGTACCTTCGCGGTCGATGAACAGCTCGGAGACTGCAAGCGCCAGGTATGCGAGTACACAAACCGCATTTAGTTCAAAGAAACCCCGCCTCGCGTACTCGGCATATGTAACGCCCTGCGAGGTCACGTAATCCGCTCCCCCGAACAAGTACGACGCCTGCACGAGTACGTACGCGGCGAATACCGCAGTGATGGAGCCAAGCACGATCAGTATCTCTATGTATCCAAGCTTTCGGATGTGCGTAGTGAACATTTCAGACACCGTGGAGCGCTCGCCGAGCGCATACGAGAACGCTCCCGTAATGAACAGTGCTACTACAAACCCGAGAATGATCTGTGCGGGATAATCAGTATTGAAAAATTGAATGTGAAATATCCAGTCAATAAATCGTTGAAACGTGGGATCTGCTGCCGCAAAAAGAGCAAAAAAGACAAAGACAACGGGTATCGCTATCACAATTCCGCGAATAACACGTGTGGTGTTCTTTGCGGTGCTTACGCTACCGACGGTGATAACCGTGGAAATGCTCTTTATCATCGGGTCCAGGAATTGTATCGGCGGAAACGCGACGCGCAGATAATCGATCATGTTGAACTCGCGCAAATTTCTTCGCACATGTACTTCCGCTATCAAAAGACACAAAAGCCCGATACTCGCCACATTCAGAACGACCAGCAGCATGTTCTCGCGCACTCCGATCATTGCGGCAAAAAACAGTACAAGCAAAAGCAGTAGGGCTGTGTCTGTACGAATGGCTTTTCCGTGCAACGCTGTTGCGCTAACAAAAGACAGCAATAACACTGCCACGAATGTAGAAATGCCGACGCCGGGGTCATTTTCCCACAGTAGATACACGAACGATGCGCCTAAGAATACGGCTGCCGCAAGAACGGTTGCGGCTGTTCGAACCGGTAGCGGCGGATTCGTTCCCATTCAGTCAACGTATCACAGTCCCCTGTGGCAACAACCGCGCCTGCAAAAGAACATATTCTCACATTCTGCAGAATGTGAGAATGTTATACATACTAAAAAGCGCGGAGTTGCCGCGCTTTCTTTGGTATGACCGGTCGTTCTTCGGTCTGTCAGATGTGGTAGTGCTCGAAATACCTGTGGTGGTCCGCATCGCTACCGGAGTGCACCCAGAACAGTTTCTGCATTCGCGCACTCGGCGCGATGAGCTGTGCGTTCACATGCGCATCGAGGATAGCGTCCTCGGCCTCGGCGCGAACGAATTGTTCGAGTCGCGTTACCGGCTCTGCAACCGCGCTTGTTCCGAACGTGCCTTTCTCGTAGATCTGGCTCAGGCCCGCGAGGACGATCACAGCGACCGCAAACACGAACCCGGGTGTAAGTAGGCTATCGTTTTTCAATGCTGCCTCCCTCAGTAAATACGATTTTCCAACACAGTCTCCACAGTTCCACTCTTCAGGTCTTGTGTCAATCGCAACCGCTACGGAGAGATGAGTACCGGATTATCAACGTCGGGGTGCACCGAGTGGTCGTCCGGGTCCGGCAACGGGCCTACCCACGTGCCGTAGTAATAAATATTGTTGTCGTCGTGCGCATCGACCGTAACGGTGCCCGTGCCATCAGGATCCGGCACCACAGTATCGTGGAATGTTTCGAAGCTCGTCGGATCGGCCGCGGGGATGATGGTCACCACGCCGGTACAGTTCCCGTTCTCATCACAGGTTGTTTGCACCACGTACACGTGGTTAGCATCTTTCGCATACACCGGGCTTAGCACTTGGAATGTACTCGGGTCCGCACCGGTCAGGATCTGTACACTGTTTCCCGAGAAAAAGTACACATACTGCGAGTCCATATAGAACGCAGGCATTGTCCCCTTTCCCGTGGCCTTACCGGGGATACCGCCGTTCTCGCCGAGTACTGGAACTTTATGAAAAGTTTTTATATCTGCGATGTTGTCCGCCTTGATATAGGAGTACGTGAGGTTGCCGTTCTCATCGACCCCGTTACCGATCCGAAAATAAAAACTCTGACCGTCGGTAAAGAAATTGTCATCGAACGAAACGATGGATTGCGCACGAGACTGCTCACTCTGCATTTGTACAGCTTGGACACCAGCCGTGGCGGGACCGTCGGGAATATCCTGCGCCATCATTCCGCCCACGAGCGTGTAGCCGAAATACAGCACTGCGAGTCCTACCACCACTGAGACCACGACGGGTATTCCCACACCACCTTTTTGATTCATAAGGTAATTATACAGCGCACTCGCGCTCAAATATCGACAAGTACACAACCCAGCTGAGTTATGGCGCACTTTGCTCACTTTGGTATGCTCGCGGCAGACTCCCGGTAGAGACCGCGGAGTATATGAAGACCAAAGGAGCCCGCAATGCCTAAAGCGGTTAAAAAAGCAGTGTTGCCAAACATTCTCATCGTCGAGCAAGGTTCGCAGTACACGCTCAAGATCGACGAAGTCTACCGCAGTCATGGCTACCGCGCTGCGATCGTTGACCATACGAAGGCCGACAAGTGGATCAAGAAAAACAAACCCCGTCTTGTCGTCTATTCCGGGAGCAGGTTCAGCGTTTACGATGAAGACGCTCCTAGGATTTCAGAAGACATGCTGAAGGAAACGGCCGACGGATACCGACCGTACGTTGTCGGCATCTGTTACGGCCTGCAAGCCATCGGTCACCAGCTCGGCGGACACGTCCAGGCCGCAAACGGTAACGGTGAATACGCCGCTGCTACGGTCAAGGTCGTCGACAATGATCACTTCTTTTTTCGTGATTTTCCGAATGATCAGGATGTCTGGATGAGTCACGGTGATTCGCTCACCGTAGCACCGCCCGGATTCAAAGTGCATGCATTCACCGAAAGCGGGGCCATCGGCGCCATTGCGAATTCGAATGTCATCGCCGTGCAATGGCACCCGGAAGTAACGCAAACGAAGTACGGTGCCAAAGCGCTTATTCGTGCCGCTGAGCATGCGGGATGTGAACCCAACTGGGAGCACGAATCCGAACTGTCGCTTATGCAGTCAAAGGCCCTCTCCTTCGCTCCCACGACGAAGTTCATCATGGGAGCGAGCGGCGGCGTCGATTCAACAACCGTAGGCGCCGCTCTGGCATCTGTTCTCGGTAGCAGTCTACTTGCCATCACCATCGACGGTGGTCATCTGCGAGAAAACGAACTCGAGGAAATCGAGCGGAACGTAAAGGCTGCGAATCTGCAGTGGAAAGTCATCGACGCGAAAGAAGAGTTCCTTCACGCCTTTGCCAGCTACGCCTATGTGAGTGAGAACGACTGGTGGTGGAAGCGTGCCGGCTGCAGCATCGTCAACTTTGTTGCCAAGCATGTCTTCCGGTATGAAGGTGTCATTGATGCCGAACTGAAGCGCAAACGCTTTCGGCTTGTGTACGCCGACATCTTCATGCGCGAAGCTGCAAAGTTTGGTGCGACAGTCGTTGTCCAGGGCACACTTGCGCCGGATCGCATCGAATCGGGCGCTACCGGCGGAGCGGTCATCAAGACACATCACAATGTCGGACTCTGGATGGGTAAGCTCATTCAAATGCACCCCATCGATCACTTGTTCAAACACGAAGTGCGAGTGCTGTGCAAAGAGATGGGACTACCTGGGAGCATTTGGTCGCGTCATCCGTTCCCCGGACCTGGACTCGCGGTGCGCGTGCTAGGAGCCCTGAC
>CAYQQI010000061.1:0-5520 GCA_964419595.1 uncultured Candidatus Saccharibacteria bacterium | reverse complement strand
CTCTCGTAGAGAATACTTTCCATCGTTCCCGCATCAGCGGAAACTCCTTTTTTGACGGCGCGCTCAATATTTTCCTTCGGCATGTTTTCTTTGCGTGCCTTTTCTATCATGGTGCGCAGCGTAGGCGATGTTACGTCGCCGTTGGCGAGCCGGCTCTCCACGATGATGCGCTTGGCGAGTTTGCCCCACACATTACTCTTCGCTTTATCGGCCGCACCCTTTTTGTGTTTGATCTGAGACCATTTGTTGTGTCCGGACATGGCCGAATTCTATTCGTTTGCCGCTGAATGGCAAACTTCATGAGGCGCTATAATCAAGTCATAGCAAGTAAACGATTATTTATATGAGATCAATCATGGATATGTTCGGGCGGGCTGTGTACATGCCGTCCATCGGACTTCTTTTTATACGTATCGCGACCGGCCTCGTGTTCGTAATGCATGGCTGGATGAAATTCAACAATGCCGACATGATCGGTGGAATGTTCTCCGGCATGGGCTTCCCCGCAGGGACGGCCATGTTCATTACCTACTTGGAACTCATCGGCGGCGCAGCACTTATTCTCGGCATCCTGCCGCGCATTTTTGCATTGGTGTTCGCAGTCGAAATGCTGGTCGCGATCATCAAGACCGGATTCTTTCAGAACGGTTATTCGCAGCATGAGCTCGAGATTGTGCTCCTACTCCTCTCGCTCGGTATTGCATTTGCCGGTTCCGGCCGCTGGTCACTGTGGGCAGTGGAGTGCCGCAATTGCGGCGGAATGACCTGCAAGGATGACCATCCGCAGAGCGTTCCGGCACATCTCTAAGAGGGCGGAGTAGAGCCGTAGTTTGGAGGGATAGTAGATATACACTGAGTTATCCACCCCGCTATCCACATAGTTACGCACGACTAATCCCCCGAAACGGGGGATTTGTTGTTATTTGCATGTTTTGCGGGCGCAGTAATATTTGAATTCTGATACGCCTTACCGTGTGTCAGCGGGATACGGTCAAACTGGTCGCCAAGACAAGCAAACCGCGTCACGTTCCCAGAGTCTCCGGAGTGCGTAAGCGCTCCGACAGCGTGGGAGGAATCGGTCAGAACAACGGGCGTACGGCGGAGGTTTGCGAAAGCAAGCATCCAGCTCGAGTAAGGTGAGATCACATCAATCCTCACACATCCGTGCGTCGGACTCGAAATGCCCGATAACGAAAAAAGGCCCCGAGCGATCGGGACCTTTTTCGTTACCGTGCGTCCCGCTCATTCTATAGCCCTTCATGTGCGTAGGAGTGTGTATATCCACAGGCTGCAATGTTTCGCGATACAGCGATGGAATGACTACTCACATGTTTATCCACATAGTTATACAGAGTTAATCCCACAATTCGGGGTATTTGCATCAATTTGCATGATCAAAGAGCACCGTATACTCACCCGTACTGATGCGCTTTACCGTGTGTCAGTCGATACCAAGGGGGCAACGGCAACGTTGAGAATCCCGGGAATCAGTTCCTAGGATCTGGGCCGGGGTCAAAGCCGGAAGACGGTGCAGGAATAGGTGGCGAGAGCACAGAAGCGATAGTTAAGGCGCGAGGAGATCATATCAATCCGAGCAGCAGCGATCGTTGATCCGAAATCGTCGTAGACAAGATGACTTCCCTCTGGGAAGTTGTTTTGTTTATGGGATACAAAGATCCGGCGACCCACAGGGCCGCCGTTCAATGATCTTTTATTCTATTCTCAATTCAGTTGAGCAGGAACACGCCATTCACGGTCTTGAGCTCAGCCGGCTTGATGAGCCGAGAATGCGCTACCCTCACGGAATAGAGCGGACCGTCAAGCTTCTGTGCCCAGAACGCGAGAAAATCGTTCAGCGCGGGAAATTTCGGGAACAGATCGTAATTCTGCCAGACGTAGGTCTGAAGGATCGAACGATGATCCGGCATCCTATAGAGGATCTCGGCAGTGGTGAGTCCGTAGCCCAGAACTTGTTTGCGAAAGTCGTCCGAAACAGGTTGTGTCCGCATCGCGCGCTCCCTGATTGCGACCCGAAGGCCTACGTACAAGGTTGACCCCGAAACACCGCTTGTGCAAGCACCGCTGTGTATAGCTACAAAAGCGGTTCTTGTGCGGCCGGTGGTTTGAAACCCATGTGCAGATATCCTTTTTTGGTCACCATACGTCCGCGCGGCGTGCGGTCGATGAGACCGGTTTGCATCAGGTACGGCTCGTTCACTTCTTCGATGGTGGCTTCTTCTTCGGAGAGTGCTGCGGCTATCGTTTTCAATCCCACCGGCGCGCCGTTATATTTTTCGATAAGGAGTGTGAGAATATCGCGATCCGTCTGGTTCAATCCGCCTTCATCAATTTCAAGCATCGCGAGCGCGCGTCGAACCGCTTTTACATTCAACTCCTGCTCACTCACCGATGCGTAATCACGCGCACGTTTCAGCAAATAATTTGCGGTACGCGGCGTGGAGCGAGAGCGTTTTGCAATTTCCATCAGCGAATCCATATCTGTCTCAATGCCGAGAATGGTTCCCGAGCGTCGCAGAATTTCCGCTATCTCGTCGTCGGTGTAGTACTGCAAGCGGAATGTGCCGCCGGAGAATCGGGAACGTAGCGGTGCGCTCAACATTGAAATGCGTGTCGTTGCGGCAATGAGCGTGAACGGCGGGAGCTCCAATTGCACGGTGCGCGCCGCCGGGCCTTTGCCGATCACGATATCGAGCACCCCCGCTTCCATGGCAGGGTAGAGCACCTCTTCGATGGTGCGGTTCAGGCGATGAATTTCGTCTATGAAAAGCACATCACCGGGGGAGAGGTTGGTGAGGATCGAGGCGAGGTCGCCCACGCGCTCAATGGCAGGCCCGGAGGTGCTGCGCAAATTAGCACCTACCTCTTTGGCTATGAGGTGTGCGAGCGTGGTCTTACCGAGCCCGGGGGGACCGTACAAAAGCACGTGTTCGGGCTGGTGATTTCTGCCTTTGGCGGCAGTGAGGAGGATGCGCAGGTTCTCTTTAATTGCGGATTGCCCCACGTACTGCGCCCATGAGTCGGGGCGAAGGGCCTGGTCGAGGGTCCGGGAGCCCTTCTGGGTCGCGGAATCGTCGTGTGCCATAAGACTTGACAATTAGTTATACTATGCTATATTCCCTGGTAGAGCGCTGAAAGGCGCTTTTTGTCTACCGTAATTGGAGATGCATAGCTTCGGGCGATGGCGGTTTCTTCGAGGACGTGAAAGTTTCGGCTCTCACTATCCTTAGATCTCAACTGCAACTTTTCCTACAAAAGCATCGCCCGAAATTGTGCATCTCCACAGAACGTAGATGAGCCGGGTACTTCCCGAACCATAACACCCGAAACGGAATATAAAAGCACTTCTGTAAACAGGAAGTGCTTTTTGCATGTTGGCAAATAGTGTTGCTCCGTACGACGTTGTTACGCAATCGTACTCAACATCACCTCGTCATTGAGGTCCACCACGCGCGAGAGCTCGTCGAGCGTGGTTACGCCTTGCAATACTTTTACGACTCCATCCTGTGCCATACGGCGTATTTTCTGATGCTTCGCCGCTGCCCATATCTCTCTCTCAGACGATGTGTGGCGGATACACTCTTCGATATCTTTATCCATCAAGATGACTTCCACCACCGCAATTCGGCCCTTATATCCGATGCCGCCGCATTTCTCGCAGCCCTTCGCGATCCACATTGTGTCTTTATTTTCGGGCAACTCATCCGCGTGCGGAATATTATTGAGCAGTTTATCTATCGTCACGCGGTCAGCACCTTGTATAGGCACTGCCTCGCGGCAATGCGGGCACAGTCGTCGCACCAAACGCTGCGCCATCGCGGTAGTAATTGCCGCGCCCAAAATGTCGGATGATACGCCCATGTCGATGAGGCGGGGGAACGTGCCGCCGGCGTCGTTGGTGTGCAGCGTGGAGAATACTAAGTGACCGGTGAGTGACGCATTCACCGCGGTCGATGCCACTTCGCCGTCTCGAATTTCACCCACCATGATCACATCCGGGTCTTGTCGCAGCGTCGAACGCAACCCCTGCGCAAATGTGTAGTCTTTGGAAACCTGCGTCTGCACCACACCGGGTAGGTGGTATTCGATCGGGTCTTCGATGGTGACGATCTTAATTTCAGAACTCATAACGCCGCGTAAGAACGCGTAGAGCGTCGTGGTTTTACCGGAGCCGGTCGGGCCCGTGTTCAATATCATGCCGTTGGGCTTCGCGATCTCGTGCTTAAAGATATCCATCAGATATTTATCAAAGCCGAGCACTTCCATCGGTAGCGCGATGGTCGACGGGTCCAAAATACGCATCACGATGGTTTCCGCATATGCGCCGGGGAGTACCGAGGTACGTATTTCTATCTCTTTTCCTCCGACCACAATGGAGAATCGGCCGTCTTGCGCCGCGTTCTTGATGTTGAGCTTCAGTCCGGAGAGCAATTTTAAGCGCGCAGATATGAGCGCGTAGGTGGGAGCGTCGAACATCAGAACCGCGAGCAGCACGCCGTCCATGCGGTATCGCATACCCACGCCCGCGTCTTCCGGTTCCAAGTGCACGTCGGATGCACCGAGCGAGAGTGCGCCCGCCATCAGAATTTCCAGTACACGCGAAATTCGGTGCGCGTCTTTCGAAGCGGTGCTCGATGCGATTTCGCGCTTCACGTCTTCGAGTGTGTGCAGCTTCTGCAACATTTCCTGGATGGTTTCGTTTGAAAGCGTGAGCACACCCGCCTCGGTGGTCGTGGCAAACGATATGTCGTGGTAGCGGTCCCATGCGTGATCGAGCGATGCGCTCGAAACGATGAAGCGCTTTACCTGGTATCCGAGGTGCTCGATCGCTTCGAGCTGCTTGAGCGCATCCGGTCTGTCCGGGGAGCGCATGGCAACCATGATCTGCTTATTCACTTTGCGGAATGCCGCTATTTCGGTGGCACGCGCATCCGCTTCCTTCACGAGTGCAAGCGCGTCGGTATCGATTGATTTCGAGGTCAGGTCCACGTATTCGACCCCGTATCGGTGAGAGAGCATTTCGGCAAGCTCTTCTTCTTCTTTCAATCGCAACTCGTGCAGGCGTTCATCCTGCTTCTTTTCATCGAACGTGGTCATGTCTCAATATTGTATCGCATATGTAGGCGCCGTATCGGATCGACTCGCGGTACGGAATAAAAAGAATAGAATGACCGTATGAAAGTGCTCGAGAGTGAAATGCCGAAAAAGGCGGCGGATTTCGTGGCCACGTTAAAACCCGGCAAAACCGCGACAGTGGTCACGCTCTCCGGAGAACTTGGCGCAGGGAAAACCACCTTCGCCAAGGGTATTGCAAAATCGCTCGGGGTCGACGAAACGGTCTCAAGCCCCACATTCGTCATAGAAAAGATATACAGCCTCAAAGACCAGCTCTTCAGCCGCCTCATTCACATCGACGCCTACCGTCTGAAAGACGTGCACGAACTTGAAACCATCGGCTGGCAGGGCATCGTCGCAGATCTGGAAAATATCATCGTATTGGAG
>CAYQQI010000060.1:0-5528 GCA_964419595.1 uncultured Candidatus Saccharibacteria bacterium | reverse complement strand
GTGTATCCGTGCAAAATAACGACGCGATTCGGTGCCGAGGGATAACCCGCAGTGATAGGGGAAGAGCGCATCATGTACGTGGTACCGCTATTCTATGTATCGCATGCGGAGACGCAACGCCGCGCTTCATGTATGCCATCCATTTATGACAGGGGCGATGCTTTGAAATCCGCGGGGCGTTTTGCGTACCACTCTTCAATTTGTTCCGGCGTAAGCAATCCTTTTTGTGCGCCGATTTCCTGCACCACCGACATCGAATTGATCTGTCCGCGCAACAGGGACTCTTCGAGATTCATACCTTTGTGGAGATACGCGACGGTTGTGGAGGCGGATGCGTCTCCCGCGCCGGTACGCTCGAGCGGGGGCTTCGGGTCGGGATACATGGGAGCGTGCCACATGGCACCGTCGCGTTCACGTGCGTAGCTGCCTTCGCGTCCGTCGGTCACCACCACAAGTTTCGGGCCGAGTGCCGCAAGGCCGTTCAAAAGTTCCTTTATATCGTGCGTTTCGGTTTTCAAAATACGCTGCGCCTCTTCTTTGTTGCAGAAGAATATCTCGCTGTGCCCATAAATATCGGCGAGCGCCTCGGTGCCCATTTTCATTTGAAAGGTGCCGGGCTGGAATGCAACTTTCACATTCGGATGCGCGATGAGGTAGCGACCGAGTTCCTGGTGATAGGGAAGCGTGCCGTCTGCCATCGACGAGAGGTAGATCCACGTAGGCTCCTCATCGAGTTTCGGCATCGCGTAGTCGAATTGTTCGTGCTTGATGAGGATGGTTCGCTCCGTCTCGAACCAGAGTACGTAGTGGTAGTTGGTTATCTTGCCGTCCTGTTTTTCGATGAGCTCGGTGTGCACACCGCATTTTTGGAGTGCGGCAATGCAGCGTGCGCCGTCTTCGTCGTTGCCAACGTACGTGCGAAGCCCCGTGTTCACTCCGAGGCGTGCGCAGGCGACGGCGGCATTTGCGGAGTTGCCGACGCCGTAGATGACCTCGGCAAATTCAAAGGGGATCTTGTCGCCGAAACGCATGGATATCATGCAGTTCTCGTTGTTGATGTCGCAGGTGACCCGCGCATCTTTCAATCGGATAAATGCGTCGACTACCGTGTCGCCGAGCGCGAGAATGTCGTATTTCATTCGAGAATTATACCGCATTGGAGACCCCTAAAAACAAAAATCGGACCTTCTGGTCCGATGTTTTGGTATTGCAGTCGATGTGTACGTTCTGTACGCGACTGAAGAAAGAGCGTGTTAGCGCAGTGCAGTTCGCGTCGGGTTCTTACATCCGCCGCGATCTGAGTAGAAGGTGATGCTTCCGCGGGTATCCACGGGAACAAGTTTGGCGGCGAAGTACTTCAGTCCCGTCGCTTTTACAGTGAACCCGAGTTGTTTTAGTGATTTGTCGGACAGTGTTTCAAGTTTGTCGTCTGAAACACGGAACCGCCGCACACATTGCCATCCGCTCGGAAGCGCACGGTCGCCTTGGTAAACCTCGGTCATTTCAGCGAACGCATTCCGCCATCCCGGTTTGTTCGGCTGAACAGTGTCCGTGATCTTGATGTTGCTGAAGAAACCGGGGATCTTCGCGAGATCGCAGACGGTCCGCGCTTTTGTCGAGAGCGGGTCGTTTGCAATTGCAATGATGACCTTTCCGAGGTCCTTGCGGACCGCCGACGTTTCTCCGCCTGCTTCGTGCGTCACGATGTTGGTAAGGCAGATGGTTTGGCGCGTCTCTTCGGCTTTCTTGATCACCGCCATTTCACGAAGCCCGCTCTCCACCTGGATATCATGCGCGATGTGCGCGGATCCCACGTGTGAGATCAAGGTCGAAACCATGATCGCAAAGAGTAGGGAAGCGAAGTAGGCGATCCGATTGAGACGATAGCTCTGCAGCTTTTCACTGACTTTCAGACGACGCGTGAACATTTGTTCCTCCGTACGCGATACAAATCGGAAACAACAGCTTCATAATTGACGCTATCTTCCGTCTAATATAATACCACGGATATGGTGATAGGTCAATAGTGGAAAGAGGACTCAGCTGAGCCATCTTTTGGTCATTTTGCGCTCATTTTGACATGTTACGATTTGAAACATGAAGACACTGAGAGAAGCCGTCTCGGAGGCACGAGAACGAGGAGTTGCCATCGGGCATTTTAATATTTCCGATTCCAATCAGATCAAAGCCATCGCGGATGCCGCAAAGGAAACAGGGCAGCCTGTTATCGTGGGACTTTCCGAAGGTGAACGTGATTATTTTCCGCTCTCACACGCTCGCGCCATTGTGACCGAATATCAAAAGACCGGACTCCCCTTGTATCTGAACGCCGATCACACCTACTCTATAGAGAAAGTTCGTGCGGCCATCGATGCCGGTGTGGACTCCGTGGTTATCGACGGAGCCAAACTCCCCTTCGCCGAGAACGTGAATTTTGCGAAGCTCGCGGTGGAATATGCCCGCGCAAGCGGCCGCGACGTTATCATTGAAGGCGAACTGGGCTACATCGGAAGCTCCAGCAAGGTATTGGATGCACTTCCGGAAGGCGCACAAGTTACGGAAGAGTTGATGACAAAGATAGACGAGGCGACGCAGTTCATGCAGCAAACCGGAGCCGATATGCTCGCGCCCGCGGTAGGCAATGTGCACGGCATGGTAAAAGGCGGCGACCCGAAACTCTCCATTGAGCGCATCGCTGCTATCTCAGTGGCGGTCGGGAAGCCGCTTGTTTTGCACGGCGGATCGGGGAATTCGAATGAGGAATTTACTGCCGCCATCAAAGCCGGTGTCGCTATCATTCATATCAATACGGAATTGCGCCTCGCGTATCGCGAAGGCCTTGTAGCTTCGCTGCGCGACAACCCCGATGAGACAACGCCGTACAAATTCGTTTCCCCTGCCGTTTCCCACATGAAAGCGTTCCTCGTCGGAAAGATTCGACTCTTCGCCGGACTTTGATACGTTTGCTGCAGGAGGTGCAAGGATGAGAATACTGTCGCTAAAATTCCGCTCCTATCACCATGAGGAGTGGTTCAGGACCTCGACGCTCCTGTTCGTGGCTGCGATCGTTGCAATATACGACGGTGCCCTGATCGTTCCCTACACACTGCTGTGCCTGCATGCGCTCGTACTGATATGCGCTCTGCACGCGTTGAATTTCGGACGTATCGTGCAGGACGAGACTTTTTCACGCGACTGTATTTGGTACAACGGGGGCGTATGTATTGTGTACGGCGCCCTCATCGCGTTCCATTCAATGTAAAGGCCTCGGCGTGTTCGCCGGGGCCGGTTTTGTTGCAAAATCCCAAGAAATCCGTATACTTCGCCGCGATATGATCATGACGTTGAACGTAGAGAAGCGCGACTCAAATGAGAGCGCGGAAATGATCCGACAGCGCGGGTATGCGCCGGCGGTTTTCTATGGACCGAAGGAAGACGCGACTCCTATCGTCATCAACGCCCGCAAGCTCGCCACGCTCTGGAAAGCAGCTGGGGAAACCACCATCATCAAACTCGAAGGCGCGGGAGACGGACTGGATACACTCATCAAAGACATTCAGGTACACCCGGTGACCGGAGAAATACTCCATGCCGATTTCTATGCGCTCGAAAAGGGGAAGAAGATCGAGATCGCAGTCCCCTTGCACTTCTTCGGCGAAGCACCGGCAGAGAAGCTCGGCCATGTTATTTCCAAGGCGCTCCACGAGGTGGAGATCGAAGTTTCCCCAGCGGAGCTCCCCCACGCGCTTGATATCGATCTCTCAGTACTCGTAGATATCGGCAGCCACATTACTGCAGGCGATATCAAACTTCCGCCGAGTGCCACACTCAAGATCGGAGCAGACGAGATCGTTGCATCCGTTACCGCTCACGTTGAAGAAAAGGAACCGGAACCGGCAACCGAAGGCGAGGTACCGAACCCTATTGTGGAAGGCGAGGAGAAGAAAGAAGAGGCAGCCGGAGAAGCGAAAGCAGAATAACTCAGATAAAAAAGAAAACCCCGCGAGAAGTCGCGGGGTTTTCGTTTGTAAGTGAAATATGAGCAGGGATGCTCCGTCTTGGTATAATCGACTGACGTATGCGACTTCCCGCTCGAATTCATGGAGGTGTGTTAGGTGTGGTGGGTGTTGCCCTTATTGTGGTCCTTTCGTTTGCCCAGATCGCCCTTGCACTCACTCCCGAAGAGCGCGCACAGCTTGAACAGCAGCTTGCCGCGGTTGAGGCGCAGATAGAAAAGAATAAAGGCGACCTCACGGTTACACAGCGGGAGCGCACCTCGCTCGAGCGCGATGTGGCCGTACTAAACTCCAAGATCCAGGCTGCGCAGCTTCAGATCAAACAGCGTGACTTGAAGATAAAACAGATCAACGGCGACGTGGGCGAATTGCAGCGCGGCATCGGCACGCTGGATAGCAAAGTACAGGCAGGGCAGGAATCACTCGCACAAATTCTGCGTCGCACCCGAGAGATAGACGACCTCACGCTCGTGGAGCTCGCACTCGGCCACTCGTTCACACAACTCTTTGAAGACATCGATAACTTTGAGCGTATTCAGCAGGCACTCGATGCATCGTTCACCGAAATGGCCGCAACGCGCTCCGACTTATCGTCGCGTAAATCCGCGCTCGAAGACAAAAAAGAAGAAGAGGCCGATATGTTGCAACTTCAGCAACTGCAGAAGAAAGACCTCCAGTACACCGAATCACAAAAGAAAACACTGGTGACCGCCGCGAAGGGTAAGGAGTCCAACTATCAAAAAATAATCGCCGAGCAGCAGCGAACCGCCACACAGATAAAGAACGCACTCTTCGGGCTCCGTGACGGCGGCGCCATTCCGTTCGGCACCGCGTATCAGTACGCAAAGGATGCACAGGCAAAAACGGGAGTAGAGCCCGCACTTATTCTTGCGGTGTTGCGACAGGAAACGAATTTGGGAGAGAACGTGGGGCAATGCCTCGTAACGAATTCACCGAATAAGGGAGACGGGAAGGGAAAGAATTCGGGAAAGTTCTTCTCTCGGGTGATGAAGCCGGATCGCGACGTTGACCCGTTCATGGCGATAACCGCAGAGCTCGGCATTGATCCTGCGTCGCAGGTGGTTTCGTGCCCGCAATCTTCCGGCTACGGCGGCGCGATGGGACCGGCACAGTTCATTCCCTCCACGTGGGTTTTGTACAAGGCCCGCCTGGCGGCCGCTACCGGAGATAATCCCCCGAATCCGTGGCAGGCACGCACTGCAATATTTGCGACCGCGATGCTGATGGCGGACAACGGCGCCGACCAGGGAACGCGCGAGTCGGAGCGGCGTGCTGCGCTGCGCTACTTTGCGGGCGGTAACTGGAACAAAGCGTCGTACGCGTTTTACGGCGACGGCGTGATGAAATACCGAGACCAGTACCAGGCCGATATCAACGTGCTGCTCGGTCAGTAATTGGACTGGTCGATACCAAACGAAATGGCCCGGACGAATTCCGGGCCATGGAGTGTGTGCAATCTACACCACAAGCTATTTGTTCTGGTCGCTGAAG
>CAYQQI010000059.1:0-5529 GCA_964419595.1 uncultured Candidatus Saccharibacteria bacterium | reverse complement strand
GTGATGCATTTTGCCAAGTACGCCTCGGCTCCCGCTTGGAAAGAGGACAAAAAGTCGCAATCGCTCACCACCGGAGCGACGGTAAAAACGACCCTCGTTGCGCTACAGCTCCCGAACACCTTTATGAACAAGTCCGGCTTTGCGGTGGGGAAGCTCGTGAAGAGCGCCAAGCTCGCAGAACGTCTCATTGTTGTCTACGACGACCTCGACTTGCCCATCGGAAAGATAAAATTGTCGTTCGACCGCGGAAGCGGCGGGCACAAAGGTATCGAGAGCATCGCAACAACGCTCAGAACAAAGAAGTTCACCCGCATCCGAATCGGCATCACTCCCGAAACGCCCGGGGGGAAAATAAAAAAGCCGCAGGGGGAGAAAGAGGTGAATGATTTTATTCTAAAAAAGTTCAAGGAGGACGAGCTGGCTGAATTGAAGACAGTGTTCAAGCGCGTGGCTGAGGCGATAGACGTGATCGTGGCCGAGGGCCCGATGATAGCGATGAATCACTTCAATTAGTATGGTGTGCGTTTTTTGTGAACAGGAGGATATTCAACTTCGGGTCATTACCGAGAATGCACACGCGAAAGCGTTCCCGACGAATATTCCCATCACACCGGGCCACACGCTCATCGTGCCGAAGCGCCACGTACAGACAATTGCTGAACTCGCTCCCGATGAGCGCAACGATGTCTTCGACCTTGCGGAGACCGTTAAAGCAGCGTTGCGAAAGGGTTTTGGGGCGGAGGGATTCAATCACGCTTGGAACGAAGCGGAGATGGCGGGGCAATCCGTTCCGCATTTCCACCTGCACGTGGTGCCGCGTACCCCCGGAGACGCCGGAGTATTGCAATACGAACCCCGTGATTTTCTCTATCGCCCCGGCTCTCGCGCGGTGACTCCGCAAGACGAATTGTTGGCAGTTTCGGTATCCATTCGGGAATCATTGTAAGTAATTGACGGCGTGGTGTTCATATGGTTTTCTGCTTGCGGTTCGGCCACATGGGGCCGCAGAGCCGAGAGGAAACAATGAATAACTGTCATGTCAGTGTCGTGGAGGGTCTCCGCGAATTGCGCGAAGACGCGGCGGCGGCACGCACGGATGCCGAGAAGAAGAGCAACATGTACGAGATGGCGGTCGCTACTGCCAAAGTCTCGCTCATCGACGCGCTCGTGCCGTTCACGTGCCCGACCAAGCAGTGCATCAAGGCGCGCTGGGACCAGTTCGCGGTCATGATCCAGGAAGCGGTCACCATCCCGTATCCGCAGTTCATCCCGATGCACAAGAGCAATCTTGCCGCCATTCTGCTCCACATCGACAAATAGGGAGCTCATCATGAGAAAAAGAAAAAAGCCCGGACGCTATCGCGAACCGGGCTTTCCTCTTTGTTGGAAGTTTTCTTATACAACAGGCTTGAGCGTCATTCTTCGTTCTTTCGGTTCGAAGAAGGTGATGGTGAATTGATACACCTTGCCGAGTTCGAGTTTCGCGCGAAGCTCGTCTTCGCTGCCGAATTCCGAGATGTGCACCAAGCCTGCAACGCCTTCCTCGATAGAGGCGAGTGCGCCGTGCTTGTTGTACTTGATGACCACGGCTTCCACCTGCTGGTCCTTCTTGTACTTGGCCGCTGCAGCCTTCCATGGGTCGTCCACGAGTGCTTTGATGGAGAGCGATACTTTGTCGTCCTTGATCTCGATGACCTTTACCTTTACGGCTTCGCCCACCTTGTAGCGGGTCTTCGGGTTTTCAACGAGTGCCCAGTCCATTTCGGAAATGTGTACGAGGCCTTCGAGTGAGTCTTCGAGTTTTACGAACACGCCGAATTCGGTCGCACCGGTAACCACGCCGTCGAGCACATCGCCCACGTTGTATTTACCGACGAGCGATGCGCGCTCAGACGTGCCCGCACCCTTTTCGCTAAAGATAAGCTTCTGCTCTTTCGGATTTGCAGTGATAACCATCACTTCGAGCTTCGTGCCGATCATTTTCTTGAGCTCGACGAAGATCTTGTCCTTATCGCCGTCCGGTACGCGCGGGTAGTGCGCGGGGGAGAGCTGGGAAGCGGGGAGGAATCCCTGAATACCGTTCCAGTTGATGATAAGGCCGCCCTTGTTTGCATCGGTGATAGGGAGTTCGAATACGGTCTTCTTCTGCGAAGCCTGTTCCGCCTCGTTCCAGATGAGTGCCTGACGAGCCTCGCGCAGCGAGAGCTCAATGTAGCCTTCTGCGTTTTCGTTGCCGACGACCTTCGCGGTCACCAAGTCGCCGATGTTGACGTTCTTGAGTGTTTCGCGGGCCGAAAGGTATTCGCGGCCGTAAATAATACCCGTACCGAACGGGTGAAGATCGACGAACACACGCGCTCGTCCGATCGCTACGACCGGTCCTTCGACCACGTCGTCGATGACCGGCACCTTTGGTGCGGTCAGGAGAAGTTCCGCCATTGGGCCCTTCTTTTCTGCAACTACCTCGACTTCGTCGTTATCGACGTCTTTTATCACTTCATTTTCAGCCATTGTGTTGTGCGTCCGGGGTCTTGCTCCTTACGCTACCGAAGTCTGTCGGAAGCAAGATGTAACCCATCCACAGAAACTAATAAATGGTCCGTGCACTATATATAGAGTGGCAACCTTTCGCAAGTCCCGACACAGAGAGATGTGATACTATCGCTCTCATGAAGCGTGTCGCAGAACTCGAGGAAATGAAAAAGCGCACCGGAGGTTTTCTGCATGAATTTTGGGCATTTGCCGCAAAGGGGAATGTGTTCGATCTTGCGGTAGCGGTCATCTTAGGCAACGCATTCGGAGCGGTCGTGAACTCATTCGTAGCGGACGTGGCGATGCCGCTCATTTCTATTGCAACGGGAAGCATTCAGGATTTGAGCGGTCTCAAATACACGATCGGCGGCGATGTGGTAATCAGCTATGGGCACTTACTGCAGGTGTTCATCAATTTCCTTGTCATCGCACTCTCCATCTTTGCAATGTTCAAATTGATCTCGGGGCTGCGAAAGCGCTTGGCGAAAAAGGAAGAGGCTCACCCGGAAGTAAAGCCCGAGCCTACGGAAGACCAGAAACTGCTCGCCGAAATCCGCGATTCGCTCAAGCAACATTTGGATTCTCACCACCAATAACAAAAAAGAACATCCCTCGAGCAAGCTCAAGGGATGTTTTCTTTGTGCTGCGGGCGGGTTTATCGTCGCGCCTGTTCGACGGGGAGAAATTCCTTGTGGTCAGGGTCTTCCTTGAGACTCACCGCATAGTGCTCCATGCAGAGCGCGAGAGCTTTCAGCGGGTCAGATGCCTCGATCGGAAGGTTCCGGTACTTCTCGACGTCGGGCTCGAAGTACCAGCATTTGATGGTGTCCGGCGCGATACGCGAGCCGTCGACGTACTGGGAGAAGCTGTAAGCGGGCGAAGGTCCGCTCACAATAGCGAGGGCACACAGTGCCAGAATGTTCGCTTTCTTCATCGTGATTCCCCAAGATTCCACCCCTCGGGAACTTATCCTGTACGCCCGTGGAAGGAACGCACAGGTACTGGTTTATACGATAGGACGGATTCAGCACTCCGTCAAGGGAATGCTTGGGCATTATAAAAAAGGGCCCGACTGGCGTAGCCGGACCCTTCCTTGCCGTCGCCTGAGCGCGACGCATATGCAGAGCGATGATTGAGAAATAACCTCCTTTCTTTTCAGACAGAACTAATCTCGCACAATATTTGTGCGAAAACCTCCTTGACTTAGCGAATCGTTTTGATCGTGATGCCCTGGTCAGCGAGCCAGCGCACGGCCTTCGACTGAACCCATTCGACCGGTGCGGTCTTGACCTCGATCTTCGTCGCGGTCCCGATGGCCTTCTCGATCCTGAATTGCTGGGTCTTGAGATTGAACTCGATGGCCTGAATGCCGCCGTCGATCAAGACGGAAGCGTTGCCCTCGACCTTTCCGATGGCATTGGAGAGATCGCTCGCAGATGCAGCCGTAGCCAGCAGTGCCGCACACGCGGCAAGCAGAAGCGTTTTTTTCATCGTCTCCTCCTGTCAACGCGCCCGGAGGCGCACATGCTCCACACGCGCGGAGTGTGTTCATGATATCGCGCATTTGACGAACCGTTTTAATAGGTGGGTATACCCCGCACCACTTTTTATTAAAAGTGGTGCGGGGTATACTGCTGCGCATGATTTTGACATTCCACGAAGGCTCCTGCATCCGCGCGAGCGCGGGCGACACTACGATTGTGCTCGGTCCCATCTCCAAACAGTCCAAGAATTTTAAACCTACGAACTTCGGCGCCGACGTTGCATTCATTTCGCTCAATCATGCCGACATGAACGGCTCCGAAGAAGCCGGTCGCGGCGACAAGCAGCCGTTCGTCGTATCCGGTCCCGGTGAGTACGAGGTAAAAGAAATTACCGCATCAGGCTACCCGGCGGGTTCAATGTACGAAAAAGAAGGACGCATCAATACCGTGTATTCGATCCATTTCGACGGTATATCGGTTCTCTACCTCGGCGCACTCGGCGACATGGATCTGCCCCACGAAGTATTGGAGATGGATTCGCCCGATATTCTCATTATCCCCGTAGGAGGCGAGGGAACGCTGAACGCCGCAGAAGCCGAAAAGCTCGCCGTGAAGCTCGAAGCAAAAGTGGTCATACCGATCCTCTTCAACGACAAGTCACTGAAGACTTTCTTGAAAGAAGCCGGAGCCGAGAGCACCAAGCCGGTGGATAAACTCACCCTCAAGCCGCGCGACCTCGCGGGAAAGCAGGGAGAGGTGGTCGTGCTGTCTTCCTGAACTAGTGCATAATGTGGGTATGGTAGTGCAACGCACCCTCGACAAAATAGAGGAGATAAAAGAAAGACCGCATCATGAGCGAAGGACCATCGCCCTATACTGGGCAGTGGGCATTACCACATTCTTGATGCTTTTCTGGGGATTTTTTGCGGTACGAGGTATCGGAAAAATGGCGGTACGCCTCACACAACAGCAAGAAGCACCGCAGGCAGCGGTGCAAACAGCTTCGGCCGTCGCCGCAGCAGACACAATTCTCTTTGGCGAGCCGCAACCACTTACCGCGAGTTCAACCAACGGTCGCGTGGAGCTGGTTCCGGCAGGACGATAGTCCGCTGTAGCTCCTTTGCAGGGCTACAGATAAAGGTTTTTCAGACATTCCATTACTGGCAGTTCGGCTTCATTTTTGATACAATAAGCGGGATATGGCGCGCGCGAAAAAAGATGCAAGCCCATCCCTAGACGGGGATGGCGTAGAGAAGAACGTACCGACAGGGAACGTAATTTTGCGTTCCATCACGCAGGAAATGCGCGAATCGTATCTCGACTACGCAATGACCGTTATTACCGGTCGTGCGCTGCCTGACGTGCGCGACGGATTCAAGCCGGTGCATCGCCGCATCATGTATGCGATGCAAGAAGCCGGACTTACCGCAAACGCCAAGACCCGAAAGTCGGCAACGGTCGTGGGCGATGTGCTCGGTAAATACCATCCGCACGGCGACGCCTCGGTGTACGA
>CAYQQI010000058.1:0-5539 GCA_964419595.1 uncultured Candidatus Saccharibacteria bacterium | reverse complement strand
GAATACGGGTCTCGATTTCTCATTGGGAGCTCTCGGGTGGATCTGTGAAGCTCCAACGGTACCCGGTACATTGCCAGCTCCGAAAACTCATACGCATGTAGTCCGCTCGTAATACGACGGGTGGAGGGGTACAATTACATCTGCTACAGTGCGGGCATGTCGGAATACGAAGCAACCATAGGGCTCGAAATTCATGCTGAGCTGAAGACAAACACCAAGATGTTCTGCACATCTCGGAACGACCCTTACAACGCCCCCGCAAACACTCATATTTGCCCCGTATGCCTTGCGCACCCGGGAACTTTGCCCGTGATCAACAGGGAAGCGGTACGACAGGTTCTACGCGTTGGTATCGCTATCGGCGCTAAACTCGCTGATTACACCGAATTCGATCGTAAGAATTACTTCTACCCGGACCTCCCGAAGGGATACCAGCTCAGCCAGTTCGAATTTCCGCTCGTGCAGGGAGGCTCGCTCATGGGAGTAGACATCACGCGCATCCACCTGGAAGAAGATACTGCGAGCTCAGTTCACGACGACGCATCCGGTCTCACCAAGATCGACTACAACCGCGCCGGCGTTCCCTTGATGGAACTCGTTACCGAACCCGTCATAAAGTCCGCGGAGCAAGCAGGAGCATTTGCTCGCGAATTGCAGCTTGTGCTGCGCTATTTGGGAGCGAGCGATGCCAACATGGAGCGGGGTGAAATGCGGGTTGAGGCAAACGTGTCTGTTGCGCCTAAAGGGGAGCGCAGTTCCGCATACGTAGAGATTAAAAACCTCAATTCCTTCCGAGCTATGGAGAGAGCAGTTGCCTACGAGATAAAGCGTCAGGAAGCACTCATAAAAAGCGGCGGGAAAATCGAGAAACAGACACTCGGGTGGGATGAGGCAAAGCAGGCCACGTTTGCACAGCGTTCAAAGGAAGGCAGTGCGGACTATCGCTATTTCCCGGATCCGGACCTTCCGTCGCTCAAAATATCGGAAATTTCTGAATTCAGTACCGATACATTGCGTTCGGGCATCAATGAATTACCGGGAGAGCGTAGGGAGCGCTATGTGTCGCTCGGGATCAAAGCGGAAGATGCCGATTCGTTCGTTCGGGACTCCCGCTTTGGCGACTTATTGGATGCGGTTTCAACCGATACTGATCCTGAATCCGTAAAGCTTGCAGCAAACTATATTGCAAACGATCTTGTAAAAATAATCCGAGATATTGAAGGCCGAGATACGGAATTAATGGGTATTTTACCGATTTCCCCGCTTAATTTTAAAAAACTCATCACACTGGTTCGAGGCGGCTCTATCAGTTCTCGGGTCGCCAAAGACATTCTTTTGGCCATGTCGAGCGCGGACCTCGATCCGGAGGCGTATGCCAAAGAACACGGGCTTTTGGTATCAAATGATACGAGTGCTATTCAAACTACCGTCAAAAGCGTTATTGCCGCAAACCCAATCGTTGTTGCCGACTTCAAGGCCGGTAAAGCTGCGGCACTTGAGTTCCTTGTCGGACAGTGCATGCGCTCACTCAAAGGGGCAGGCAACCCGCAAACCCTTAGAGAGATGCTCCAGAGCGAGATATTGACGATTTAAGATATCCACAGCGTATCTCGGATACGCGAGAGAATGGGAGTTTCCGGCAGTATATACTTGGCCGATGTCAGACGAGCTCATTCTTCACGAAAAGCAGTACGTCTCATCAAAGAAGGCCGCCGAGCAAACCGGGTATGCACGGGACTATATTGGCCAGCTTGCTCGCGGCGGGCTCATCGACGCTGAGCGAGTAGGGGGTTTGTGGTACGTATCCCTTGAATCGCTTGAAGGCTATGAGAAGAATGCCGAGACCGCACGGTCTTTCTCGCCCGTGATGGCAAAGGACGAGGGCTCAGCGCTCTCATTTGAGGGAAAAGAGTATGTCTCGGCGTCCCGAGCAGCAAAAATAACTGGTTATAACCAGGATTACGTAGGGCAATTGGCCCGTGGCGGCAAAATCCCTTCAAAACAGATAGGAAACCGCTGGTATGTCGATAGCGCGGCGCTCGTACAGCATAAAGCCGAGAAAGATGCGCTGCTTGCCGCCGTGCAGGCCGATTCGGTGGGTATTGTGAGTGCGCCTGTACCGGTAGAAATACCTACCATGACCCCGGTGGTCCCGCGGAGACAGCCCGAACACATACTAGTACTGCCTCAAATGACCTACACGCATGAATCGCACGATCTTTTACCGAATATTCCGGAGAAATCCGGACAGCGTGCGTACCCAATGAGTAATTTCAGTGAAATACGACCTCGCGGCGCCGAAAATTTGACACCGCTTGCACAAAAGTCTCCGATCGAAATCAGTGCCCCTGTTTCTGTGGTCTCAAAACCCATACCACGGCCCGTAAAACGTTCCAGGAAGCGAGTTATTCCTGCAGCTGTGGGGGTCCTCACAATAATTCTTGTACTCTCTGTGGGCATTGTAGGCATGCAAGGCTCAAGCACGTTTGCAAATATTCAGAATTCACCGCGCGTTGCAGGAATGACGGCCGGTGCGGCCGAGGCAGTCGGAGGCCTTGGTGATGCCATTGAAAATCTCGTATCCCCGGCACTTGAATACCACCGAGAGCGCTGAAGTTGACGAAATGACTAGCAATAGAGCCGTCTATTAGCGTAGCACTTGTCGGTTAGATATGTGTCAGTGATCCGTCGGTTAACCACGACGGCTTTTTATATTCATCGAGGCGTTGAGTTGTGCGTCCGGATCCGTTTGTGCGCAGCGCATATGGCTTTCAAACGCCATTGTCTAAGCCAATTTTTGTAGGTGCTCAGTTGCTGTGCATCCGGTCCGACGTAGCATCCGGACAATTGTGAGTCTCGAAACGGTTCGTCTCATTCAAAATTTCCTAAGTATTTTTTTTTAATCTTATCCACATAATCGGACGTCCGTTACGCGTCCGATATCCGAATTACCTAGTAAAATATTAGTAAGTTCGTTCCTCGAAAAAAATCTTCATGTCCGATGAACAATATTTCGATGGCATCAAATACGTTGCAGCCGCTTATGCTGCAACGACATACGATTTTACGAGAGACTACATAGCGATCCTCTGCAGAACCGGGAAAGTTAAAGGACATCGTATCGGACGTAACTGGTACGTAAATGAAGACTCGTTCAAGAATTTTCTCGTTAAGCAGGAACATGCCAAAGCGCAGCGCCACAAAGACCTATCCGAATCCCGCTCACGCGAATACCGCCTCGCGAGCGCTCAGAAGGGAGAGACGCCCCAGCAATCCCATAAGGGAACATTTCGAACATCAGTCTCCGTCGCGGCATCCGCACTTGCCGCACGGGTTCCGTCCAAGGAAGCTACCCTTGAGGCGGCACGACAGCTGCAAGCAGTAGCGAATACGTCTGCCCGGGCAATCACTTCACACGGAGCAAAAATGGCTGAGCGCGTTGCAGAAGGCGCACGACTTCCGATAGGTGCTGCGGAAGAGTTGGTGAAAGCATCACTGCACAGCGGTATCGCGCACGCTCCGCTCTACACTGTTACACCGGCGGGCGACTTACTGCATCGGGCATTCGCACTCACGCTCGCGATCGTTCTGACATTCGGAACCTATTCCCTTGTTGATCCGACCTACATGCGTGCGGCGATATCGGCGGCGCATGACACGGGAAAGAATATTTCCATCGGCATTGCGCAGCTCGAACAATACGCTCGTGATCCTCGACTTCCCGTAGCCATCTCCGGTGCGAACCCTGCAGCTGCGGCGGCATCGCTTATCGATTCCGTGCCGAGCACGATCGCGAGGATGGCTCGTGCGCTTAACGGTCACATCAACAGCTTCGTATACACCGTGGCATTTCCCTCACAGGTATATACGGAAAGCGATTCGACACATCTCTCTCGTGGAAGTGTTGCGGTTCACATTGTGCAGCGTGCTCAAACTCCCTCCGGTAGGACTACACCACCTGCGCCCCCTGCTCCGGTAACACGACCGGTGAGCATTGCGACATCCCCCACCACTGTGATCTCGAATCCTGTGCGGGAGCGCGTTGTGGAAACGCAGCGTATCGTCGTTGCAGGCGGTATCACCGAAGAAATACTCACCGAACGCCTGCGAACACTGGAAAATTCCATAACAGGCAGGCTCTACTCGCTCACGAGCGCAAATTCAACAGCAATTGCACAGACGTACAACGTGGTCACGCAGACGAACCGCGTCGACATGCTTAACAGCGTCGATATCACGAACGCAACCTTCACGGGCGGAACGATCACGGATGCAAACATTTCGGGGGTAACGATCTCTAATACAACACTTTCCGGTTCAACGACGCTCAACACGCTCACGGTTGCGGGGGGTGCCACATCGACGTTCGCGGGCGGCATTGACCTCAGCGGGGGTTGTATCGCAGTGAATGGCATCTGCTTGGGAAGCGGAGGCGGCGGCACTCCCGGCGGCGCAACCGGCGAGGTGCAGTTCAACAACGGCGGGGTTTTTGACGGTTCGCCGCAATTCACATTCAATGCGGTGACGGGCGGCATTGTGGCAACCGGAGTGTCGACCACTGTTGCAACGTCGACCAGTATGATGGTCGTGAATGCGACTTCGACGAGTCTGTTCTCGTCGATCGCGCGTTTTAATTCTGCGATCATCAGTTCGCTTGTCTCGTCGATATCGACAATCGCGGACCTCGTTGCAACGAACGCAACATCGACGAATCTCAATATCGCCGGAACCATCTCAGGCGCCGGACTTTCATCGTGCTCTGCAGTCGGGGAGAAATTGCTGTGGAATGCATCCACGCGTCAATTCGAGTGCGGTTTAGACTCAACCGGTGGCGGATTCTCTACTTCTTCGGCGCTTTACTTCTCATCACTCGGTCTCGCATTCTCCACCACATCATCGGACTACTGGAAAACGCAGAACAACTTCTTCTCAACCTCATCCGCGTCGTACTTCACCTCAGTCGGTCTCTCGTTTTCAACAACCTCCGAGAACTTCTACTCCGCCGCCGGTCTCTCGTTCTCGACCACATCCGCAAACTTCTTTGCCTCACAAGGGCTTGGCTTCTCCACAACATCCGGCAACTACTTCGCTTCGCAGGGACTCGGCTTCTCCACAACATCCGGCAACTACTTCGCTTCGCAGGGACTCGGATTCTCCACAACCTCGGCTTCGTACTTCCTGAGCCAAAACACAGGGAACTCTTTCTCAACAACATCCGCGAACTTCTGGAGCTCGCTCGGTCTCGGATTCTCGACCTCATCCGCGAACGCATGGTCTGCACTGGGCTTAGGCTTTTCTACATCGTCTGAAAATTACTACCAGCAATCATCCACCACCGTCGTCACTACATTCAAGAACAACACCTTCACCGGCACCAACGCCTTCCAGAACATCACCGCAACGGGTGCAACCACCACCTCACTCTCCACCTCCATCGCATCCACCTCACTCCTCGTTATCTCCAACATCAACAACTCCCTCCTCAACACCGCTGCCGACGGAACCGTACAGTCCACATCATTTAGCGGTCCGCTCTCAT
>CAYQQI010000057.1:0-5629 GCA_964419595.1 uncultured Candidatus Saccharibacteria bacterium | reverse complement strand
AGGAAATACAGGGTATTGTGCGGGAGCGTCAGCGAGAGCTTCTAGGAATGACGGCAGAAGAGGTTATTTCCGCGCTCGACGAACTGCTTGGGGGTAGTATATGAAAATCATACCTTGCATGTATAATGTAAAGCATTGTAAACTATCGATATGAGCTCAGCAACTAAAAAAGCAGTACTGTTCGCGAGGGTAAGCTCACGAGAGCAGGAGGACACCGGCTACTCGCTTCCTTCGCAGGAAAAGCTTTTGAGAGAATACGCGGCGAAGAATCAATTTGTCGAATCAAAATGCTTCTCAATTTCGGAGTCAGCGTCAGGACAATACCAGCGAGAGATATTTAATAAGATGATGACTCATATAGATGAAAAGGATATCAAGATCATTGTTTGTGAGAAATCCGATCGGCTGACCCGTAATTTTAAAGACATGATTATGATTGATGAATGGCTGAAAGAGGATGGCGAGCGGCAAGTTCATCTAGTTAAAGACTCTCTGGTGCTTCATAGAGACTCGCATTCTCAGGAGAAACTCAACTGGGGGGTTCGCATCCTCTTTTCCCAGAATTACATCGACAATCTTTCCGAAGAGGTTAAAAAGGGGCAAAAAGAAAAGATTGCTCAGGGATGGTTGCCAACTAAACCGCCGCTCGGGTATAAGACCGTCGGCGATAAGGGTAAGAAGATCCATCTTGTTGACGAGTCGAAAGCCCTACTGGTAAAGCGCATGTTTGAGCTCTACGCGACCGGCAATTACTCCGTAAAAGCGCTAGTAAAGAAAATGAGTGAAGAGGGGCTGCGAAATGCCAGCGGTACGTCGGTCGTAAAAAGCCGTCTGCACGTGCTTCTTTCCGACCCGTTCTATTACGGCAAGATTCGGTGGAAGGGTGAGATCTATGAGGGCAGGCATGAACCTCTTATCACAAAGCCTATGTTTGACGCTGTACAGGGCAAATTAGCCCGTAAAAACGCTAGTCCTCTCTACAGGAAGCATATGCCTGTATTTAAAGCGATGATCGAGTGTGCGGAGTGTGCCGGAACGATAACGTGGGAAATCCAGAAAGGAAATTGGTATGGGCATTGCAACCACTACCGGAATTGCAGCCAGAAAAAGTACATCCGGCAGGAGGCAGTTGAAAAGCAGCTTTTCCCGTACTTCGATAAGACAGCCCCGATTCACAAGGACGTGTTAGAGATACTCGAACAGGCGTTGAAGGAAAGCCAGTCCGATGAGATTGAGTACAACGAATCAAAGCGAGGTACCCTTACACGAATTATCGCCACAGCCGATCAGCGAATCGCGGCGGCGTATCGAGACAAGCTTGATGGAGTGATGCCCCTAGATGTCTGCCAGAAAGTGATAAAAGACTCCACGGAAGAAAAGAGCTCGGCACTTCACGAGCTTGAGAAGCTACGTGATAGTCGCAACGCGTATTACGAGGCGGGCTTAGCGATCCATGAGCTCGCTCTTGAGTCTTTTAAAATTTACCAGAGTGACAAAGCGACCGTTGAGGACAAGCGTTTACTCCTCAGTCACATGTTCACTCGCCACACAATGCAGGAGGGCACCATACAGCCGAACTACTCATTTGCCTTCGAGTTTCTAGCCGAATGGATACCGAAAGTGAATAAGGATTTTCGAACCGTAAAATCCGGCTCTAAGAAAGGTAAAAGCGCCCCTTCGGGCGCTAATACCACTACTCTGCTCCGCGGGTAGGATTCGAACCTACAACCAACTCGTTAACAGCGAGCTGCGCTACCGTTGCGCCACCGCGGAATGTGAGGCCGATTATAGCCACAAAGGAGCCATTTTGAAAGGGGACAGGGGGCACCAAATTGCGACGGGCATCTTCATGATTCCTCCATGTTTCATTTACTACGCTTGCGTATTAACAGGAGGTTACACAATTCTTAATTCATTTATGGCAGATACAGTAATAACCAACACTCCGACACCTAACAGCGATAACTCTGCTGGCTGGGTCGTAGCGGTGCTTATCCTTTTGGCGGTCATCGGTGGGGGGATCTATGCTTATCGAAACGGCATGCTCGGCAAACGCGCGGCGCCGGATACGACCAATATCAACGTCACCATCCCGAATCCGATCGGAGGAGCGGACGAAAAGACGGCACAATAAGTACGGCATCGAGAAAAGACGCACGGCATGCCGTGCGTCTTTTTTCATTCCCTCATGAACCCTTCATGTTCAATACTGTAGCGTTTGTATATGAACCAAACCACAACCGTCATAGGAGGGATCATTATTGTTATTTTAGCCGTCGCCGTCTTTATGCTCGCAACACGAGCGCCGGAGACTGCGGTTACCAACGCCACATCCACGCCCACAGGTTCTGACACAACGCCTGTAGGGGGAAGCGGTAGTACAGTCGCAACGACCGAAGACGAGCCCGGTGCCGCACCGGTAGCCACGACGAATGCATCCGTTGCGCCCGCAGACACCACGTCGGTCGTTACCGGAACCGTCGACCCGAACGGAGCCACGACCGATTACTGGTACGAATACGGAGTCGGTACGTCATTAGGCAAGCAGACACCGACGCAAACCGTAGGCTCCGGACAAGTCGCAATACTTGCACCGGGCTACATTACCGGACTCACGAAGAGCACGAGCTACTACTATCGACTCGTCGCACAGAATCAATACGGGAAAAGCGAGGGCAAAACGTTGACGCTCCGCACCTCGAGTTCCAGTGTTGCTCCGGTAGGAACTCCGCCGATAGCAAAGACATTCCCGGCAAATGAGATCACCAAATCCGGTGCCACACTGCGCGGAGAAGTGAATCCGAACAAGGGTATGACGCAGTACTGGTTCGAATACGGCCGTACGAATCGCTTGGGGAATACCACCTCGTTCGTGTCTATCGGGAACGGTGATACGTCCATCATTGCGAGCGCAGCGCCGAAGCTGAATGCGAACACCACCTACTACTTCCGAGTGAACGCCCAGAACGAGTACGGAACGGTGAACGGTGCAATCATGTCGTTCAAGACCGCGCGATAACCTCATCCAAGTCTCACGTGTGCTCGCGTAGAGTTCATAGCATCGAGGTCGACAGTGGATTACCCGGCGTAACCGAACATGACCTATATGGTAGATATGAACGAGAAAGAGGTCGCGGACAAGCGAGCACAGGAAGCTCGTGAAAAAACAGCGGCTGAAGCAAAGGCAAAGCAGGAGGCTGAGAAAAAGTCAGCCTAAGTAAGAACCCCCTCTTTCTGAGGGGGTTCTTACTATAGCGGGTGCGAACGTATTTTTTCATAAAGAATTCACCTCGCGTTCACGCGGAATAGGTATACTATGGATTTGTGCAAACACGCCGGGGGGTACGAGACCCCCTAGGTGACCCGAAAGATGGCCATATACTCACTCGAGCGATTATAGACACCATTCGAGAGCCACTTATAGTACTCGATGAGGATCTTCGCATTATCGCGGCAAGTCGCTCCTTTTATAAAAAATTCGGCATGACCCATGAGGTCACGCACGACAAAATGTTCTACGACCTCGGGAACGGGGAGTGGAATATCCCTGCGCTGCGCAGGCTCCTTGAGCAGGTGATACCGGAGCACACGAACGTGGAGGACTACGAAGTGAAGCACGAGTTCATGACGCTCGGTGAGCGGACGATGCTCGTGAATGCATGCGAGATACGGTACGACAACGGTAAAAAGAAAATGCTCCTTTCCATCTTCGATGTTACCGAGCAGAAGGAAATTGAGGTCGAACTGAAGCGTGTGGTCGAGCAGAAGAATAATTTGCTCAAAGAAATGCGACATCGCATTGCGAATAGCCTGCAGCTGATCGCAAGTATATTGCTCTTGAAGGCCGGCAGTGTTGCCTCCGATGAGGCGCGACTCCACTTGGAAGATGCGCACGACAGAATACTTTCTATTGCGACCGTGCAGCGTCACCTCGACCCGTCGGGACTTTTGGAGGACAGAGTGAATGTGGGAGCGTATCTCACGGCGCTGTGCGAAGGACTTGCCAAATCGATGATCGGCGGCAGAAAGCCCGTTACGATCACGGTGCACTCACAGGACGGCACGGCCTCAACTGACGAGACGGTGAGCTTCGGACTCCTGACCACTGAGTTGGTGATCAATGCCTTGAAGTACGCATTCCCGAACGATGCGGCAGGCACTATTCACGTCACGTATGAGGCAGACGGGAAGACATGGAGTCTCTGTATTCAAGACGACGGTGTCGGATATATCGCTGCAGATAAAATAACGGGGCTCGGCACGAGCATCATTTCGTCGCTCTCGAAGCAGCTCGGCGCAGAGCTCGTCACGACGAGTAATAACACAGGAACAACAGTATTGCTTCGATACCCGAACACCACGTTGTTCTAAGCAAAACCGAGTAGCGTATCGCTCACGCCGCGAACAGGTCTTTCTCCACATGCTGCGGATCAAAACCGATGCCGATGAAGCGTGCGGGAATAACCGAGAGGAAGGGAAATAATCGAAGTATTTTGAAAGGGAGCGGAATATGCGTTTCGCCGCGAGTTCTAAGGAACGGTATGAGGAAACGATTTTGAATATTGTTCTGCACTGCCTGCATCCTTCGCACTGCTTTCTCGCGTCTGCGCTGAATTTCGGCCAGATCTGAAGTAGTCGGGACACCACGTTTGAATGCTCGCACCAGCACATTGCCCGCAGCGACCGCGTCGTGAATTGCCACATTAATGCCCACGCCGCCGAGCGGCGACATAGCGTGTGCGCTGTCTCCGATGCAGAGCACACCGTCTTTGTACCATTGCGTGGCATGGTCGAGCGTCACACTCAACAGTTTTATCTGGTCCCACGACATGATTTCTTTCACAGAATTCTCCATCGACGGAGCGAGCTTCACGATATCGGCACGAAATTGTTCGAGCCCCGCAGCTTTCATAGTTTCCAGTTTTCCTTTCTCGATAAGGAACCCGCACTGCCAGTAATCGCCACGATCGAGCATCACCATTACTTTACCGTCCTGTAGTGTGCCAAGCGATTGTTCGGGATCGGCTTCGGTCGCTTTCAGCTTGAACCACAGCACATCGAAGGGGACTGAGAGTGTCTCCATATCGAGCGCAGCTTTCTCTCGTATCGTAGAGTGCCTTCCATCGCACCCGACTACCAACTCTGCCCGGATGTCGAACTCCTCGTCTTTGTGTTTTGCCCGCACAGCGACTACTCGGCCGTTTTCACGTATAAGATCGGTCGCGTCCGTCTCCATGTGCAGATGGAACGACGGATATGCTTTTGCCTTTCCCGAAAGAAAATTCAGGAAATCCCACTGTGGCAAGAATGCAATGTACGGTTCGCGTACTTTGAGGCGGGAAAGGTCGGCAATGGTCACTGACCTTCCGCCTACTCGCCCTACCATGCGGCGTGTTTTGTTGTGCGGCAGTTTCAAGAAATCTTCCAGAATTCCGAGTTCATGCAGAATTTCCATCGTGGAGGGGTGAATGGTATCGCCGCGAAAATCGCGAAAAAAGTCCGGCCATTTTTCGAGCACATGCACTTCAACGCCGGCGCGGGCTAGCATGTAGCCGAGCATTATGCCGGCCGGGCCGCCGCCGGCGATAACGCAGCGCGTTTGAATGTTTTCCATGCCTAAACTATAGCG
>CAYQQI010000056.1:0-5731 GCA_964419595.1 uncultured Candidatus Saccharibacteria bacterium | reverse complement strand
GTATTACCTCGCTCATAACGAGGCTTCGTGCTATATTTTCGCGCATGCAACACCCAAGTAAAGAGAGAACACTCGTTATTATCAAACCGGACGGCATTCAGCGCGCCCTCGTGGGAGAGATTTTGCAGCGATATGAGCGACTCGGCCTGAAGCTCGTGGGCATGAAGCTCATGGTCCCGACCTCGGAACAGGTTGAAGGGCACTACACGCTCGATCCGGAATGGCGCCGTGTCACCGGAGAGAAGACCATCAAGAGCTACAAAGACCGCGGTCTCACGCCGCCGAGCGAAGACCCGCTTGAGATCACGGCAAAAATTCTCAAGAACCTCAAGAAATACCTCACTGCAGGACCGGTCATTGCGATGGTGTGGCAGGGTGCACACGCTGTGGAATTGGTGCGCAAGGTAACAGGCGGCACCGAGCCGCGCGGAGCGCAGGTAGGCACCATTCGCGGGGACTTCGTGGTGGATTCCTACATCATGTCCGACAACGACGACCGAGCGGTACGAAACCTTATTCACGGTTCCGGCTCAGTTGCCGAAGCGGAAATGGAGATACCGCACTGGTTCACAAAGGACGAAATCATTGACTACAAAGTGACCCACGAGTCGGTCATTTACGCCAAGGAGCTCGAAAACATCTTCGAATAACGACTGTACGTGTTCAAAACGGCGCCCAGGAGGGCCAAAAGTACTTTTCCGTTGAAAAGTCTTTTCGCCATACCTCGCCCCGTCGGGCTCCGGTCTTGCGACGGGGCCCCGACCCCGTCTCACTGTTTTGCGTTATATAATATCCGTATGGAATATCTGCACCAGTCCACCTACGGTCACGCGGGCGGCTTTCATACCGCTAAACCGGTCATGGCCATGGATAAATCGAAGGGGCATATTTACGACATAAAAGACGGCAAGGTAGACACGTCGCGCCCCATTTATTCGATCAAAGGCGATAAGGCCTTCTCCACCGAGCATCACCCCGACGGCTCTTCGCCGCACGCGATGTTCCACGTGAAGGGCGACAGGATAGAAACCACGATAAATCACCCGAGCCACAGCAAAATTTTCGCGCTGAAACAACGTTTGTAGGGGCAAATACGTGATTTGCTATACTCCATACAGCGGCGGGTACTAAAACCTGCTTAGTAAAGATTAGGGCGGCCTTCTATACTCGGTCTTCCACTGAGAGTCGTGGTCCAATGATAGCGAATTTCAAACGAAACCGGTGCGGGCTCCCACCTGTGCTTCAGAGCCGGGCTTTACTGTATTCGCCGCGACTCAGACACCCACTCATTTAACAATGAAGTGGGTTTTTGAGTGTTAAAATGCGCGCACCATGCGGAAAGTATTCTGGAGCGGTGTCTTTGTCTTTCTGATCACCGCACTCGTACTCGGAGCTGATATTTATTTCGAAATATGGACGCGTTCGTTCTCGGTCGACATCGTTGAGCATCTGCTTGGCGGGGTACTTGCGGGTCTCATTGGTGTGTGGTGGGCACTCGCCCTTACGGGACGCTCATCGCTCGGAAGTGCGCTCATCGGAGCGCTGGTGTTGGGTGCACTTGTTGAATTGGTGGAATACGCATTCGGTGTCGGTATCTCCGTACACATGTCTCGCTCACTCGATACATTCAAGGATATGATAGTCGACCTCATCGGCGGATGGATCGCCTGGAAAGGCGCACAACGAATGCTATGAGCTCAACGATTACGTTTTACGGAGGAGCAGGCTCGGTAACGGGCGCCAATTTTCTGCTCGAAACCCATTCGACGGGTTCGACAGGCTCACCGCAGGCAGGCTCAGGGCAGGCCGGCACAAAGATCCTCGTTGATTGCGGGACGGTTGCGCTTGAGCCGGGGCCGGACGATGTGAACCATGCGCCATTTGCATACGATGTCCGCTCGATCGACGCGCTCGTGGTCACACATGCGCACGCCGACCACATCGGTAGGATACCGAAACTGGTTCGAGACGGCTTTAAGGGGGCAATCTATTCGACCGGCGCAACACACGATATCGCCGAGATCATGTTTGAGGACGCACTGCACATCATGCAGGAAGAAGAACTGCGCACGGGGACTCCGGTACTGTACGAGTCCGACGACATCGACCGTACGATGAAATTGTGGAAAACGCACTCGTATCACGAACCGTTCCATATTCACGATGTATCAGTCGAATTCTTGGATGCGGGGCACATTCTCGGCTCCGCGCTGGTGCGCTTCTCGCGTGGCGCTCGCTCTATCATGTTCACCGGAGACTTGGGCAATACGCCGGAGCCGCTTTTGCGCGACACGGAATCGCCTGAGGGTGTGAACTACCTGGTGATGGAGAGCGTCTACGGCGACCGATTGCACGAAGAGCGTGCGGCACGTAAAGAAAGTCTCCGAAGCTTTATAGAAGACGTTCGAGTACGAAAAGGAACACTGCTCATCCCGTCGTTCTCGGTTGAGCGCACGCAGGTGCTCTTATATGAGATACACGACATGATAGCCGACGGTTCCATGGCGCCGCTTCCGGTATATCTCGACTCGCCGCTCGCAAATCGCGTGACACCGGTATTTCGGGCGTATGCGGAGGACCTCAATGATGAGGCAAAAGCGAAGATCGCCTCCGGCGGAGATCTGTTCACCTTTCCGGGGCTCTCAATCACAAAGAATAAACACGAATCAGCGGCAATTCACAAAGAAGAGAACCCAAAAGTCATTATCGCTGGCGCCGGCATGTCGGCTGGCGGTCGCATCCGCGCGCACGAAGCACAGTACCTGGGCGACAAGAACGCGACGGTATTATTCGTGGGTTATCAGGCGCCGGGAACCTTGGGGCGCCGACTGCAGGACGGGGCGCCGAAGGTGCACATAGACGGCGAATACATTCGGGTGCATGCGGAAATTGCAAGCCTCACCGGGTATTCGGGCCATGCGGATCGCGACCAGCTCATGCAATTCGTAGAAAATGTGGGAGAGTCGCTGGAAAAAGTGTTCGTAACGATGGGGGAAACCAAAGCCTCACTTTTTTTGGGTCAGCGCATCAAAGATTTCCTCGGAATCGAGGCGATCGTACCGAAAAAAGGGGAATCACAGGAGATTGATCTCTAACGTATTCTAAAAGTGGTGGTATAATTTCTTGACGATGATGAAGAAGCTGCTCCATCCGAACCATACTGCGGTTCCGCAGAACTTTTGCCGACTTCCGGACGGTTACGGCGTTGTAAAAATTGGCGTGTCCGGTGCGGCCGACACGACCTATGCCGGGCTTGATGCGTTTGAAAAGGCGAAAGAGATCGGGCGCGAGATAGCGCGACACGGCGCCATCATTACGACCGGCGCTACCACCGGCTTTCCGCTCTACGCGGCGATGGGGGCTAAAGATGAATGCGGATTTTCTATCGGATTTTCTCCTGCGGCCACTGAGCGCGAGCATGTGGATACGTACCAGCTTCCGCTCGATTATATGGACGTCGTTATGTACACGGGATTCGGCTACTCGGGGCGCGATCTTTTGTTTGTGCGCTCGTCGGACGCGATGATAATCGGCCCGGGACGCATCGGTACCATCAATGAATTCGCGGTCGCATTCGAGGATCATCGGCCCATCGGCGTGCTTCGAACACAATCCGACACCGACGAACTGCTGGACCTCATCATTGACGCGGCGCACCGTCCGAACGCCAATATCGTATTTGATTCCGACCCGAAATCACTTGTTGAAAAGCTGATCGAGAAGGTGATGAAGATGAAACAGGGGAACAATCTTGTGTTCAACAATCATGACGGGTGGTCGGCAACCGGCAAGAACGCCGACGTCATTCTGTAAGCAGATGAAGGCGGGGTTTGACCGCACCGCGAAAGTGGTGTTTTCTGTTACCTGGCGAATGCTCAATGGAGTCCGCGGTGAATGAACATATTGTTCTGATCGACGTACACCGGCCTCTCGTGCGCCGTGGTGTACACACTGGAAAGATGTTTGTGTACCTGCCGACATATGAGGTAGGCACGGACGAGCGCGAGGCGCAACGACTTCTCCTGATGCGGTTTCAGGACATGGATTTTTTGATCAGATACGAAACGTTGACCGGTGCCCCGATCCTCATCTTCGAAGACAACGAGGAGATGCTCGCAATCTTCCGTGAAGAAGGGTACGAGGTAGTCGCGTTCCTCGATCTGACATGACCGCGAAAGCGGTATTAAAAAAGCCCCGGTTTTCCGGGGCTTTTCTGTTTGTTTTGGTTAGTCTTTCTTGAGGGTTCCTGCGAAACGGGTGAATGCTTCGGGGTGGTCTTTGGCGAGAGCGGCCAAGGCCTTGCGGTCGATGGTAATGCCGGCAACTTTGAGGGCACCGATGAATTTTGAGTACGACCAGCCTGCCTCGCGAGCTGCCGCATTGATGCGGAGGGTCCAGAGGTTACGGTATACGCGCTTCTTGGTGCGTCGGTCGCGGAATGCGTGTGTGCCGGCGTGGAAGATAGCGTCTTTCGCCATGCGCTCCTTGGTGGAGCGGCCGAAGCGGTAGCCCTTTACCATCTTGAGCGTATTCTTGCGTCGCTTATTTGCTGTGACTCCTCGTTTTACTCGTGCCATAGATTATTCAGTCTCCTTCTTAGGAGTAGAGGCCTTCTGTGTGTTCGGGGTACCGGCAAGGAAGCGAGAGCGCAGCACGCTGGTCATGCTCATACCGACCGGACGGCCCTTTGAGAGGCGTACGCGGGAAGAGCGCTTTGCATTGAAATGGTTGTTACCCGGAGCTCGGGCAATGATCTTGCCCTTGCGGGTTACTCGCAATCGCTTGGTGAATGATTTATTGGTCTTCATAGGGTCTGTGGTCTAGTTTGAGGCTTCCGCCTCGTCGGAGTCCGGTTTTACCTCGGTTTTAAGCGCCTGTTTGGCAGGCGACTTCTTGGAGGCGTCTCGTTCCAACACGACCGAGAGGCCTTTGGGGCTCTTCTTGATCTCGTCTGCGATTTTATACGATTCCGGGATTATTGCAAGAAAGCGCTCTAAACGGTCCTTTAGGAAGTCGAATTCCATGTATTTGTAGCGACCCCAGAGGAACAGGTCCACCTTGACGCGGTGGCCTTCTCGTAGCCAGGCACCGATCTTCGAGGCCTTGATATTCATGTCGTTGGTAGAGGTACCTATCTTTACCTGCGCCTCCTTGGTCTCCGTGACCTTGGCTTTCGACTTAATATCCTTGTCTTTCTTCTTTTGGTCGTACTTATGCTTGCCGTAGTCGGTGATCTTGCATACCGGAGGGTTGGCATTGGGGGATACTTCGATGAGGTCGAGCCCGAGCTCCTTGGCTTTCGCGAGTGCGTCTGCGATAGCCAGAACCCCGAAGTTCTCTCCTTCGGGCCCGAGTACGCGAACCTCTTTGGCGCGGATGCCTTCGTTCATTCGAACGCGCTCTTTTTCCGCTTGCGATGTGTATTTCGTAAAACCCATTGGTCGCAGGACTATACCACAGGTAGGTGAGGAGCGGCAATCAATCTATCGAGAGATCGGACCGAGTGTTGCCGGATGCCATGCCCCCTGGAAACCGTAGGTGGAACGAGTGGTGAGCGCGTGGAGGAAAGAAACGAGCAGATCTCGCAATGTGGTGAGCAGTGCAACGATGAGTGTTTTGTTGGCTGTGCTCGATGAGACGGGTTGTTGTACGATCGTCGGCTCACGGCCCGAGAATGTTTCGGTCACGAGTATGGGATTCACTGCAACGGAATTTATGGCGAGGGTGCCGT
>CAYQQI010000055.1:0-6323 GCA_964419595.1 uncultured Candidatus Saccharibacteria bacterium | reverse complement strand
GCTTTTTGCATCGCAGGCATGCGAGTTTGCCCGCCCACAAGCACGACTTCGTTGATGTCTGCAATTTTGAACGGTGATGCTTCCATTGCACGTTTGGTGATGGTGAGTGCGCGATCAATGAATTCTCCGGTGAGTTCTTCGAGCTTCGCGCGGGACATCTTGATGAGCAGGTGTTGCGGCCCGGCATCGGTCGAGGTGATGAACGGAATATTGATCTCTGTTTCAACCGCGGTGGAGAGTTCTATCTTTGCCTTTTCTGCGGCTTCATCGAGTCGCTGACGAGCGAGCGCGTCGGTGCGCACGTCCACTCCGCTTTCTTTTTTGAACTCATCGGCAATCCAGTTCATTATTTTCTGATCGATGTCTTTGCCGCCCAGGTGCGCATCGCCGTCTGTTGAGCGTACTTCGATAACGTCGTCGCCCACTTCAAGCACCGATATATCGAACGTGCCTCCGCCGAAGTCGAACACAACTATCTTTTCGTCTTTCTTTTTATTGAATCCGTAAGCCAGTGCTGCCGCGGTCGGCTCGTTGATGATTCGCTTCACATCGAGCCCGGCGATCTTTCCGGCATCTCGAGTGGCTGCGCGTTGTGTGTCGTTGAAGTATGCCGGCACGGTAATGACCGCTTCGGTGATAGTTTCTCCCAAGCGTGCTTCGGCGTCAGCTTTTAGCTTCTGGAGTATCATCGCAGAAATCTCTTCCGGTCGGTACCACTTGTCTCCCATCTGCACTTCTACTCCGCCGTTCTCTGATTTGCGTATCTCGAACGGTACCGAGCCCTTATCTTTTTGCACAGCAGCTTCGTCAAACGTGTGCCCAATGAAGCGCTTGATCTGATACACCGTATTTTTCGGATTGGTGACTGCCTGACGCTTTGCAATTTGTCCCACGAGCCGCTCACCCGTCTTTGAAAGCGCCACAATGGAGGGTGTGGTGCGTCCGCCTTCGGAGTTCTCGATTATTTTCGGCTCTCCGCTGATAACTACTGCGATAGCCGAGTTTGTAGTTCCCAAGTCGATTCCAAGAATTTTTGTCATAAAAGATTTTCGGTTAAAGATCTAATGATTTTTGCATTATACGACGTTTTTTGTTCAGGTCAAATTTATGCTTTGACGATGACTTGCGCAGGTCGCAGCACATGCTCCCCTGCTTTGTACCCGTAGCGCAGTATTTTTACAATTTCCCCGCTCTCACCCGGCCCGTCGGAGACCTCCTGAACGGCTTCGTGCAAATAGGGATTCAACATGTCGCCAACTTTACCGAACCGCTCGATACCGTTCTTGGAGAGTGCCTCGAGCAGCTGATTGCGGATGCCGTCTATCCCACCTCGCCACGTAGGGTCTACTGTTTCCCATGCAGCGGAGCCATATGCTATGTCGAAGCTATCGAGCGTAGGCAGAACGTCTTCGATGATGCCGGCTTTTACACGAGCTGCCATACGAATGGCATCGTGTGCCGCCTCCTTTTTCATATTGATGGCATCCGCCTTCTCTCGCTGCCACCCGGCCAGGTATTCATCACGTTTTGCCTGTGCTTCTTTGAGTTCGGTGCGCAACTTTTTTATCTTTGCCTGCGCAGCCCCGATAGACCCGAGTTCCTCTTCGGGTTCATAATCCATCTCATCTACAAACTCCTCATTCTCTGTATTGAGAGCGTCGTTTTTTGCTTCGTGCTCCTGCATTGCCGCGTGAGTATACCAAAATGAATTTTTCAAAGCAAAATTCCCGGACGCAAGCGTCCGGGAATTATTTCCTGGCTGGGCACCACATATTGGCTCGCCAGTATCGAACGGAGCGCGGAGGCTCGAACTCACGGTTCAATGAGCGCCGCGGATACGAGCGGCTATTTTTCAGAAGCCACTCATCTACTTTCTTACTCGGGTCATCGAGCACACATGCGAACCGATCACCCGATGTAAGCGTCACATACGTGTCTTCACACTCGATTATCCAGTCTTGCACCTCATGATCGTATCGAGCTGCAAAGATACGTTTGAACGTTTCGTCAGGATATTTTAGGTCGAACACGCTGCCCGGAAAGAATATTCGAGACCCTATTTCCTCAGACAGCCAATCAGCCGGCCAATCCTTAGCGTAATCGTAGAGTTGAACACACTCATCGGCGCGAACCGGTCGAAGCCCATTAATCGGCCACATCATTCGTAATCCTGCGACGGACTCTGCGATAGTGCGAGCACCCTCAACGGTGACAAGAACGATATTTGTTCCGTTCCACATCCAGTCTCGTGCTTCGAGGCTGACACAGGACACATGTACCGGTTCAGAAATGTCGCGCGGTAAACCCGGTGCTGGAATATGCGTATTGATCTGAATCGGTACAGAGATGACGCTCATGCAGACCACCTCACTTTGTTTCCGCTTCAAGTGTGCTCTGGCGTCAGTAAGATGTCAAAACGAAAAATTCCCCCTTTCGGGGGAATTTCTTTTTATCGTTTTGACCACTGAGGCGCCCTTCGCGCTCCTTTGAGGCCGAACTTCTTGCGCTCCTTTGCGCGAGGGTCTCGCTTGAGGAATCCGCGAACTTTGAGGTCTTTTCGCTGTGTCGGCTCGAGCATGATCATCGCTCGGGAAATGCCGTGTCGGATGGCATCGGCCTGTGCCTTATGGCCGCCTCCATGCACCTTTGCGGAAACCGCAAAGGTGGCGCCAAGTACCTGCATCGGAGAGAACGCGGTCTTTACCATCTGCGCGAGCGGGAAATATTCTTCTGCGGTCTTACCGTTCACGGTCATCGAAGCAGTTTTTGCCTCGGTAAGTCGCACGCGCGCGCTTGCCGTCTTTCGTCGTCCGACTGCCTCTGTGTAGTGTTTCGTTGCCATAAGATTATTTATAGTGAGCTAGTCGAACTACGCGTTAACGATAAGGTTCTTCATGCGAGCGGTGTGCATCGTGTTGCGCGGGATCATGCGGGATACTGCAACAATTACTGCCTGGCCGTATCCCTTGCGAGCATTCAAATTTGCAAGTGTCTCCTTTTTCAAACCGCCCGGATACCCCGAGTAGTTGGTGTAAACCTTCTGCTGTCGCTTTCGCTCTCGGGTGTAGATCTTGGAACAATTGTTGACCGTTACTTTTACGTCAGAGCGGATATTCGGTGTGTAGTCGGCCGAGGTCTTGCCCATAAGCGCTTTAGCAGCCTCGGATGCAATTCGTCCGATGGTCTTTCCTGCTGCGTCGATTGTGTAAGTTTTTGTTGCCATACTATTTTACGAATTCGATACGAGCGGCGTCTGCTACGCGTGTGCCCACGCGACCCAGTCGAACAATGCGGGTATACCCGCCAGCGCGCGTAGCGTAGCGAGGAGCGATGGTGTCGTGGAGCTTTTTGGTAGCGGTAGCGGAATTCAAGCGGGTCATCACATCGCGCCGAGATGCAACCGAATTCTTCTTGCTCGTGGTAACGAGTCGCTCGAGGAAGGGGCGGACCTCCTTTGCCTTTGTGATCGTGGTCGTAATACCCTCTTGGAGGATTATCGAGCGAGCGAGCGAGCGAAGGAGCGCCGTGCGCTGTCGCTTGTCTCGTCCCAATGTTCGGTTTTTAACGTGATGTCGCATACAAGCAATTTAAACAATAGTTACTGTGTTCGGAGCGTGAGACCGAGATTCGAAAGTGCGCGCTTGATGTCCTGAAGACCCTTCTGTCCCAGTCCTTCGATAGCCAAGAGGTCGTCCTCTCGTTTGCGCACGAGGCCCCCGACGGTTCGGATAGAGGCATTGTCGAGCGCCATTTCAACGCGCTGCGGCATATTGAGCTCCGTGATGCGGGTCTTAAGAATTTCGGCATCCATCGGCTGCACCTTTTCCGGGAGGCCCATGCGAACATCTCCGGAATTCACCGGCGGGAGTTCGGTCGTCTCTTCTTCCTTGAATCCCACTACCGCTTTGAGCTGGTGAATCATGGTCGTTATTGAGCTCTCGAGCGCTTCGCGCGGCGCGAGTGTGCCGTCGGTCTCAATAAGGATGCGAAGTCGGTTGAAGTCGGTGCGATCACCCACGCGCATGTTCTCTACTTCGTAGTTCGCACGACGGATAGGGCTGAAGATGGCGTCGAGTGCGATGGAACCGATATCGACTCGCTCTTTCTGGTGTTCTTCTTTCGGAATGTAGCCGAGCCCTCGCTCTGCGCGAAGCTCAAGTTCAAATGTGCCCTTGCCGGTCACATCTGCGATCACCTGTTCAGGGTTGAGGATCTCTACCTGGCCCGGAAGCTTCAAGTCTTCTGCCGTAACAACCTTCGGACCCTTCACTGAGAGCGTGATGGTCTGCGGCTCGTCGGTATTCAGTTTCAAACGGATCTTTCGGATATTGAGGAGTACCGTTACCACATCTTCCTTCACACCTTCGATGGTGGAAAACTCATGCGCAACGCCCGGGATCTTTACATGCGTAACAGCCGCGCCGGGAAGCGATGAAAGAATGATACGTCGAAGCGAGTTACCGAGGGTGTAGCCGTATCCCGGATACAGTCCGTCGATCTCGTATGTTCCGCTTCGGTCGCTTTCGGTGACGACTCGAGGCTTAGAAGGCAGTGCAATGTGATAGTCAGACATAAAGTTTTTTTAGAGTATGTATGTAGTTGACTGATAAATAAATCTGAGGCGTAAAATTCGGCCGATTATAACATTATCGGCTATAGAACTCAAATACCGTGGCGTAATCCAAGCCCGTTTCGAGTGTTGTGTATGCAGGTTCTCCGGCGATCTCAACCTTGAGAAGTCCGAAGTCTGAGGTGAGCCACGTAGGCACTGCCTTTCGGTTCTCAACATCCGCAAGTCCGGCAAAAAGCGGAGAAGTGCGGCTACCCTCTCGGATAGTGATAACGTCGCCTTTTTTGAGGTGGTGTGAAGGAGTTGTCGTTCGCTTGCCGTTGACCAAAATGTGACCGTGAGAAACGATCTGACGGGCCATGCGGCGAGTGCCGGCAATACCTGCGCGGTACACGACGCTATCTGCTCGCTGCTCGAGTGCCCGGTGGAGCGAGGTTGAGGGATCAGCGTCCTTCATTGCCTTCTCCGCATAGTTTGAGAGCTGGCGCTCATTGAGTCCGTAGGTAAATCGTACGCGCTGCTTTTCAAGCAACTGTCGTCCGTAGTCTGAGCCGCCGCGACCGCGAGGCTTCTTTTTCGATGCCGCGGTTCGCGCTTCAGAAAGTGCGAACTTCTGCGTCTGCGTCTGTTCGAAAACGCCGGCTCCGAGGCGCTTTGCGATCTTATACTTTGATTTTACAGGCAACATATATAGAAATTAATTAGACGCGACGAGGCTTCGGCGGACGCGGACCGTTGTGCGGTACCGGTGTGTCATCGGAAATGCGGGTAACATCGATGCCCTTCCCGGCGAATGCGCGAAGCGCTGATTCTCGGCCGGAGCCGACTCCGCGGATGATGACATCCACTTCTTTGACGCCGATGATAGCCGCCTTGTCGCCGACAATCTCACCGACCTTCGCAGCAGCGAACGGTGTACCTTTCTTAGCGCCGGAAAATCCGAGGCTACCGGATGAGGACCATGCAATGGCATTGCCGTTCTTATCAGCAAGCAACACCTTGGTGTTGTTGTAGGTCGCGTGGATGTGGAGCGTGCCCTGCACAATGTTCTTTTTGGCAACACGAGCAAGCGCACGTGACTTAAGTCCCGCGTCGACTGTCCCTCCTGATTTTCGTATGATTCGTTTTTTTCCCATAGGTGTGTTTGATCCGTGGTGTAAGAGAAGCGCTTCAGTTCAGCAACTCCTCTCAGGTGAGGATCAGATCATGTCTTCTCCAACTTACGTCGGCCTGATGTCATCGTCTTACGAACGTTGCCGCGGACGGTGCGTGAATTTGTCTTTGTGCGCTGACCGCGAGCAGGAAGCTTGCGCATGTGGCGAGTTCCGCGGTGAGCCTTGATGTCTTTGAGTCGTCGAACGTTGGCACTAATCTGGCGGCGAAGCTCACCCTCAACGGTAAACTTCTCAAGTGCCTCGCGAAGAGAGCTTTCCTGTGCCGGGGTGATGTCCTTGGCTGTCGCACCATGCTCGATACCCAAGCGTGTGAGCGTGGCCTGCGCACGCGGGCGTCCGACACCGTAAATAGCCGTGAGTGAAATCTCAAGGCGCTTTTCGTCGGGAATTGTGATGCCTGCGATACGCATGGTGAATTAATGATGAAGAATACGTTTTAAATAAATTAACCCTGTCGCTGTTTATGGCGCGGGTTCGTACAAATGACCCACAAGCGACCGCGTCGTTTTACGTGACGGCAATGCATGCAAATCTTTTTAACTGAAGCTTTCACTTTCATGAGTATGAGTATAGATACC
>CAYQQI010000054.1:0-6440 GCA_964419595.1 uncultured Candidatus Saccharibacteria bacterium | reverse complement strand
ATGTAGCGGATACCACCGGTGCACTCGTGCCGTTGGTTTCGGAAGACGCGTGGGTGCGTCGCCTTGCCGGCGTGTCACTCCCCTCGGTCAAGATCACCGCATATTTGAACGGCGAAAAACAGGAATCACGTATCGGCAAAATTCTTTTTACTCACGTCGGACTCTCGGGCCCGGGCATACTGAACTTCAGTAGCGAAATCTCTGAGCTTTTGAAATACGGCGAGGTTACACTCGAGCTCGATATGCTACCAGACATGGGACCCGAGAAAGTCAATGAAAAATTGCAAGAGCTCTTGAAAGTTGAGAGCAATAAAATGATAAAGAATTCGCTCGGGACTGTTATCCTTTCGTCTCTCGTTGCGCCGGTCCTGGAGATGGCCAGTATCAACGGTGATACGTTCGGTAACAGCGTGAAGCGCGAAGAGCGCCTCGCACTTATTCGATATTTGAAAGCAATGCCCGTAAACGTATCCGGACTATTGGGGCTCGATAAAGCGGTCATTACCTCCGGTGGGCTTTCGCTGAACGATGTGGATTTTAAGACAATGCGCTCCAACAAATTCAAAAATCTGTATGTGGTCGGCGACCTCTTGAATATCGATAGGCCATCCGGCGGCTACTCCCTCCAGCTGTGCTGGACCACGGGATACGTTGCCGGCTCGAACGCATAGTTGCCTCTGCAGCGCTCGTGCGGTACAACGAAGACCGAAGGAAGGAGGCAGACATGGCTATTCATGTCCACGTGAGCGACGAAACGTCGAGCCCGCGCACTGAGCAAGCGATCGAGATCCCTTTTCCGCCGGCTACGGTCACGATCAGAACGATCGCTCGAATAGCGGTGAAGCGTGTGCGCGAGAACGAACCGAATTTTCTCCCGCAACTCTACGGCATCGACGTCGTCCTCAATATGGCGCTGGTGAGCGACACGGACGCAGACACAACCGCCGTCCCGGACGGGAGCAGGATTTTCATCGTAAATCACTTTGTGCCGCCGGGCTCTACAAAAGGCGTCGTGTACCACGAGATTTGAACGTTGTTTGAAAAGCTCGGAGCGACCCTCCGAGCCTTTCATTTAAAACGACGCGACGGTGCCTGTGGCAACATTATGCCGCTTCGCCCAGCCTGCGGGAACTTCGAGCACGTAGCGTGACGATGTGCTCGGCTTGAACGTTTTCGGGTAACTTTCAGGCGATGCATTTTCGATAATGAACACAACCCGCTTGTCGGAGTCGAGCCATATCATATCTACTGAAATGAGCATTTCGTTCATCCAGAACCCGTGCGCTCCGTCGTCTTGGAATACAAACAGCATTCCCTCATCTTCGCCGAGTCCCGCTCTGCCGGAGAGCCCCTGTTTTCGCTCCGCAACATCATCCGCAATGTCTGCGATAACCTGACCGGTCCCGAGCATGACACGAATGCCTCCGTCCAATGCGGCAGTGCCTGAGTTCAACCACGCGAGCCCCGCGGCGGCCAAAAGAAAAACAACAAGTACGACCGCGAGTTTTCTCATACGAGTAACATTACAGAACAAGCACTATATTCATAAGGGTGAGCGTGGCAAGCCATTCCCCTGTTTCTATGCAAAACAGCGAGAGCGGTACATGGTCCCATAGTACGCGCTGCATGGATGCGGGAACAACGAAGGCGAGCCAGGTGCAAAACGAAGCGAAGACGGCATGCACATACGTATCGATGCGAAATGCATTATCAATATAGAGGAGCATTGTTGCTGCGAATATTCCGAGTAGTACCGTGATGAGCGCTGCGCGGAGTGACTGCCTCGCCGAGCGCTCCGCCATTTCCGGCGTGACTCGCTTCAAGCTCATCCACAGAGTGCCGAACATGCTCGGGTGGTACCAGAGTGCTCCTACGATGAGCGGCACAAGCCCGGCTGCAACGATCTGCAAGGATACGAACGGCGCCATAAATATAGAGAAATTATACCTCCCGCTTGTTCCACAGGTCCCAGACCGCGGCGGCCACATTCGACGGCTCCCCTTCGAGCGGGAAATAGTGGAGGTCGATATACGGCAAGCTGTTCGCTTCCAAAAAACCCCAACGCTGCTCATCGGGGTCTTGCAATGGATCCGGAATAATCAGGTCGAAACCGACGAGCGGGGTCTTTAAAACACGTGCGGCCTTTTCCACATAGGCGCGTAGTTTCGGGTGCACAGTGTCGCGAATTTCTCGTGTTGCACCTCCTTCGAAGCGCCCTGTTCTGCGCGAGAGGTCGAGTGTTTCGCCGCGTGGCGGCACGCTCTCCGTTGTGTAGCCCGATCGATTCAGGTAGGCCAGATGTTCAGCGTCGAGTGAGATAACCGCAACACGTTCCGGACGGGAGGCATTCTTTGCTTCGATAAGCTCCGTTATCGTGCTCGTACCGTCCCCAGTTATCCTCGCAGGGAGTTGTTCCAAAAAACCCCGCAGAACGCCCTCGACCACTGTTGCTCGTGATACCGCGCCGGTAAAATGCTCTTCTATCAATACGTACGCGCACAATTGATGCGCAAGCGTATATGCTTTTTCGAGATCGTCGATCGTGCGGATGTTGGTGGTGGTGTGCCGTGCACGTGTACCGATACGCGGTTTTACCACCAACGGTTTCTGCAACGATTCAAAGATATCGCGCGCCTCCCGAAGCGTGTGTGCCTGGTGCGCACGGGATACGGCGATACCCTGTTCGTTCAAGAACTTTTTTAAACAGAGTTTGTCGTCGAGCCGCTCGTATTGTTGGTCTACCAAGGAGTCGGGCACCGGCAGGCTCTGAAAATAGATGCGCATATCCCTGAGCCGTGCTCTATAAATCTCCGTCGGCTTATTAAAAAGAAATATCTGCTCCATCTTGATACCGCGACATCTTGCTTCTTCCCACACAACCTGCGAACGATAGGTGCAGGCCATATCTATATCGTGTCCGAGTGATGCAATGCGCAGAAATAATGCGCCCTCTATGAATGCGCCGAGTACGACATCAGCGAGCGCACTTCGAAGACTGAAAAAAAGTGTATTGCTCGCAAAACGCGAGACCGAGTGATCCGCGAGCCACGCTTCGATGCTAGCGGAGATATAGGTTGGCAGGTGCGGTACCGGGGAATCGTTGCAGGCGGCGCATTTTCCGCGCCTGCCTTTGCTAGCTGCAACCACTTCCATACGGCCATCGTAACAAACGAATATCCCCTTGCGGGGATATTCGTAGTTTTTAGTGACCACCTCCTATCGTCATAGCAAATTGCTTAGCTTCTAACGAGAGAACTTTCATTATATCAAAAGAAAACGGAGGCCCCGGTGAGAGGCCTCCGTGCTGATGTGCCCATCGGGCGTTGATCAGACAGTCACAACATTGGTCGCCCGGCTTTCGATATCCGTGCGACGCGTCGCATAGAGCTTGGGATTCCGGGCGGCGAGAATATTGAGCGCCGCCAAGACCGCATTCTTCGGATTGACGATGGTGAGGACCGGAACATTGCTCGGGCTCCGGAGCGACGACCACACGTCTTCGCGAAAGTCTTCGAAGCTCGCCGGGACCGTAATGACTGGAACGGTGGTCTGTGCAGAGAGCGTCGGGCCGGCGCCGTTGGACATGCCAATGAAGGCGATGACAACGGAATCAGGTACCTCCTGCAACACTTTGTGGAGCCTGAGCACAGCGTCGATCGGCTGCTTGTGGGCCGAGCATGTGATGATCTCGAGTTCCGCAAGATCGCCGATGGCCTTCTGGAACACCTCCACATCGTCGGTCTCGGACCCGCGCCAGAGCACAATGCGTTGACGCGGAAGTGTGAAGTGGTCCGTGAGTGCGGCCACGTGTGCAAAACGCGTAGCCACATCGCTGAGTTTCCCCCCGTCGCGATACACCTGTTTATCGAGGTGTTCGCCGTTCTCCATCAGACGCCACGAATCGTTGTCGATAACGTCGGCGAGCAAGAGGGTCCCGTTCGAGTCGATACCGAATTCGACCTTGAAGTCGACGAGTGTACGGCCGAGCATTTGCCAGGCCTTCTCGAGCACGAGGAATGTACGCCGGGCCATATCCTTCATCGGCGAAAACAGCTTCCATTCTTCGTCGTAGCCGAAGACTTCGGAGGCCGGCAAGATCAGGAACGGTTCCTGCGAATGCAGCGGCTTTGCAGGGTTGAACAACTCGATCGTGCAGTTGCCGGGGACATACTTCATGTACGGGTCGTCGGCTACCAGATCGTGCCCCTTCCAGTTCTTCCCGCTGGTCTTCAGGTAGAACTCCACAATGAGCCGCGGAAACAGTTGCCCCGCCGAAAGATGCGGGTTCCGTTTCAGGAACGACCCGCGTCCTTCGCGCCGCACCACCACTTCGTAGAAAAGCATGGTGCACTTCGGCGCAATGAATGAATCCGGGCCGTCCTGCTCCATGAACGCGACCGGCACGCCCGACGCCTTCAAGAGACGGAACACGTTGCAGGTGGTTTTCGTGGCCAGCACGCCCTTGTTCTCGATGACGTCGTGTTTGGCGCCGTCGCCGGCGGTGATGTCATCTTTGGCGATGGACGCGATGAGATGAGTATCCGGAAGGCCGACAATGATTTTGGTCTTCCCTTCGGTAACGACCGTTGCGCCAGGATACTTTGCCTGAATGTCTTCCAAACTCAGAATCGGCTTCATGGCGACCTGTCCTTTCTCTGTTGTGACTTTAAATAGCAACCAGCCGCCACCCTACCCTAAATCCATAATTTGGTTAAGTGCATCAAAAAAACGCCTTAACGGCGTTCTCTTGAATCATTGCGGAGGGTGAGAGATTCGAACTCTCGGTCCCTTGCGAGACTCGTCCTTTCCAGGGACGTGCACTAGACCACTATGCGAACCCTCCACTGCTATCCGCACGAGTATACGCTGAAATTGCTGCTTAAAAAAGTGAGCGGCCGCATGGCGGCCGCTACTCTGCATGACAGTTGTCATGGTTCTATGACCGGCAATGCCGTCATTAGATCGTCGTACACCGCTCGGAGCAAAGGAATTGCCGGAGACATTCCGTCGCTCGATGAGTGGAGGACAGCGCGCGCTTGTTCAAACTCCATCATCGTGCGCTGAATATTTCTGTACGCGAGTTTTTCCTTATTCAAGATCTGTGGTTTGAATTCCGCCGCAGCCCGGAATTCAGAGATGCTCCCCGACAGGCGCAAACCGTAGTGCGATGTGGAACCCATGAGACGCGCTTCCATTTCACCGGACAATTGCGCACTCGAAAACACGGGTTCCGGACCAACGGTTGACTGGGTTTCCTCCTCCGTACTTCCGGGCTGCACATCGCTCGTCAGCAAACGCATCGGCTCGGCATCAGTCGGGGGTACAACTTCAGCGTTCTGTGCCTCAATCGGCACCGGTCGCTCGATATGAATGACCGGAAGAATCAGGACCAGCGCTTTATCCTCCCTGTACACCGTCTCAGCTTCTACGTGTCGACCCTTGCGATAGGGTTTTCGCTCTGCCGCTGTTTGCGGAAAATCGGTAATTGAACCCATTGGGATGCTCCACGTTGGGGCCACTAAGCAAACTATACGCCCCGCTTCATTCCCTGCAACGCGGCTATGCGCTCTTCTACCGGCGGATGTGTGGAAAAAAGTCGTGTGAGAAAGCTCGTGGCCTTTCCGGGCCCGAATGGGTTGGAAATATACAGGTGCGCGGTCGCGCTCGTGGCATGTTGGAGCGGCTGCGAATACGACGATATTTTCATCAGGGCAGAAGCGAGCGCCTCGGGGTATCGGGTAAGCAGCGCGCCCGAGGCGTCGGCCAGGAATTCGCGCTTCCGCGATATCGCAAATTGTATGAGCTGCGCAGCAATGGGTGCCAAGATTATTCCCACAATGCCAAGCACGAGCACAAGCGGGTTCGCTTTGCTGTCGCGATTCCCTCCCCCAAACATTGATACGCGCAAGAACATATCCGCGAGTACCGAAAGGAATCCTGCAAGCACCACCGCGACCGTCATCACGAGAATGTCGCGATTTCCCACGTGCGAGAGCTCGTGCGCGAGAACTCCTTCAAGTTCTGAGCGGTCAAGTCGCTCGAGCAATCCGGTGGTTACGGCAACAACAGAATGTTTCGGGTCGCGCCCCGCAGCAAACGCGTTCGGTGCCGGGTCTTCTATTATGTATACGCGCGGCTTCGGGAGACCTGCCGTGATCGCCAGATTTTCTACGATGCGATGTAGCTCTTGATACTGTCTGGCATCAGCCTCCACTGCATGTGCCGAAGAAAGTGCGATCTTATCCGAGAACCAGTACGCGGTGATATTCATCACAATGCTAAAGAGTACCGCCACCCACAAGATGACCGGGTTCCCGAAGTACTGTGCTGCGGCCCATCCGATAGCCATCACGAGCACAAAGAACGCGATCATGAGCGCCCATGTTTTTGCAACGTTACTACTCTGCTGTGTGTAGAGAGATGCCATAGCGCATTAGTAT
>CAYQQI010000053.1:0-6596 GCA_964419595.1 uncultured Candidatus Saccharibacteria bacterium | reverse complement strand
CGATACCGTCGTTACCGTTGAAAACATGCTGCAGTACCCGCCGGAGCGCATGATCATTCTTGCAACGGGCGCACAAGGCGACGAATTCGCCTCTCTTGCACGCATCGGCAACAAAACGCACAAATACATTCGCTTGCAGCCCACCGACACCATCGTGCTCTCCTCTTCGGTCATTCCCGGCAACGAGCGTGCGGTGCAGAAATTGAAGGATAATCTTTCGCGCCAGGGTGCGCACATCATTACCTATCACGCCTCCGACGTGCACGCTTCCGGTCACGGTAACCGCGAAGAAGCGGTGTGGATCCACAAACAGATAAGGCCGAAGTTCTTCATACCGGTGCACGGCTACCACTACATGCTGCGTGTACACGCCGACCTCGCGGTTGAAATGGGCGTGAACCCAAAGAACGTTATCGTGCCCGACAACTCATCGGTACTTGAGATCATTGCGGGCGAAAAAATCGTGAAGCACGCGGTCAAAGCACCTTCGGAATTGCGCGTGGTGGAAGGACACACCGTGAGCGAGCTCTCGGATGTGCTCATGCGCGATAGAAAGGCGCTCGGCATGGAAGGCTTCTGTGTGGTCGTTGCCACGGTGGATCGCCGCACCGGCAAGCTCCACAAGTCACCCGATATCATTTCCCGCGGCTTCGTATACCTACGCGACAACAAAGACCTCATGGACCAGACACGACTCATCATCCGCAAATCCGTAGAAACCTCGATGCGCAATCCCCGCTCGGCCGACCTCGACGTGGCCCGAGAAGACTTGGCGGAATCGGTCTCCCGATTCTTGCTCCAGCGCACCATGAAGCGCCCTATTGTGATCCCGGTCATCGTCTCTATCTAACAAACTAACAAAAGGCGGCCATCGGCCGCCTTTTGCGTCCACAGAGAACTTTGGTAGTCTCGGGAGAGAGGGAGAACGAACATGCTGTTTTACCAGGCGAGTGAAGACACGGCCGTCCGTCGTTCGGAATCATTCTGGAACATGTTCCGCGCTGAGCAGGAGGTCTTTGTGGAACTTCCCGGCAGCCCAGAGCCGATCCGAATTCCGACCTATGGGGAAACTGACGCGTACTGGAATCGCGGGCCGTCGGCGTTTGAGTCGCAGGAAAGATTCGAAGAGGTGCGCGCCTACATGCGCCACTACTTCAGAGACGCTGATTCTGCTCCGAAATACTGGCAACATCGTGCTGCAGTAGAAGCGGCGATGAGCGCAGCACTTGACGCTATGTCACCGTCACCGGAGACCTCGTGATGAACCAGATGTCGATCATTCCACAGATGCTCGTCGTCCGACGTTCTGCGATATGGACGCTGTTCCGTGTCGTGCTCGTCGTCGAAGTGTTCCGCTTCTCGTTCGCCTCCATTGTCCGTGCACTTGGTCGCCAGGGCGATGCGAAAGAACTACTGCTCGACCTCGAATGGCTCGTCGAACACAAGCTCCTTTCCCGGAGTAGCGCGTATATTTACGAGCTCACGCCCGAAGGTCTCGATTTGCTCAGATCGACCACTCGCAACTGAAAGCGGCTCGGATACCCTCCGAGCCGCTTAGTTTTTAAATCGCGTTCTGTATCGCTTCCCGTATCGCTAACAATTCCTCCTCTTTGAGTTTCAATGGTTCGTGAGGTGTGAAATTCTGTCCCCACTTTCCGTCGATGAACTCTTTTCCGTCAAATGAGCGTGCATCTTTATATCGCGGAACTAGGTGCATGTGTCCGTGCCCTCCGTGTTCGTGAAAGAAATTTCCCAACCATGAGTAGTTCATATGGTCCGGTTGCCAGAGCGCTCCAACAGCGGCCTCGTATTCTTTGAGGACAACACGAAGCTCCTCCACTTCGTCAGACGTAAGTTGTGATAGGCGTTGCATTTCACCTTCACGCACGAGCCATACGTAGCAGCGCCCGAGAAAGTGCTGATCGTCGTGTATAGAGAGCGTCCAGTGCGTGTACTCCTTGATTATCTGGTGTACGTATTCCGTGTCGATACTGCGATACTTCGCCATCCCGGCAGTGTACCAAAACTACGCGATGCGCCAGCTTCCCCTGCTGCTCACTACGAGCCCGTCTTTTTTGAGTCCTAAGAGTGCATGGCGGATCATGCGGCCCTCGAATGAGAGTTTGTTCGCAAGTGCGAGATCCCCGTGGGCGCCGTCGTTCAGTGCTTTGATAATTGCTCCGCGAACTTCGCGAATAGATCCTGAGAATGGGGTTTGCATAGCGTATGATGCGCTTTTCCGAGTGGGGTTCACATGAAGTCGCTTCAAGTACGCCCCGTGATCCATGAGCGACCAGTACCACGTTCGCGGATCTTGTCCTTCGGCCGCCGTTTCGATGAGCGGCACCAAGTCGCGGTCGTGCACACGTGTATCGTCGGCAAAAAAATAATGGATGAAGACCGCACGCACATTCGTTTCTATCATCATGTGCGGCTCATTGTAGGCAAATGTGCGTACTGCCGCTTTAGTGTACGGGCCCACGCCCGGCAGTCGCCCTGCTGTCGCCCTTTTCATATCGCCTTTGTATTCGCTCACGATCACTTTAGCCGCATCGTGCAAGTATTTTCCTCGCCTGTTATATCCGAGCCCGCTCCACTCTTTGAGCACCGCTGAAAGCGGTGCTTTAGCGAGTGTGCGCACATTCGGGAAGCGCTTCAGGAAGCTTGTGTATTTTTCGATAACGCGCGGTACCTGCGTTTGCTGCAGCATTATTTCTGAGACCAGTATTTTGTACGGGTCTTTCGTTTTTCTCCACGGCAAGTCGTGCCGCCCGTGACGCTTGTAGTGCGAGAGTACAGCACGACGGAACGCGACAAGGTTCCTAGGCGCCGGGGTTCGTGTTTTTTTCTTCACTGTGGACATGAATTACAGGTTCTCCTGCCTGCGCAGGCAGGTCGATGGGCATGATGAAAATCGCGATGATGTAGGCAAGGCCAAGCGGGAAAAAGCCCGTCACCAAGAGCGCCGCAATAAAGAGTACGCGAAGCATCGTTACGTCTACAACGAAGTACTCAGCAAACCCCGCGATAACGCCTGCCACCATCGCTTTCGTCGGTATACGTTTGAGTTGTTTTGTCGGCATAGGATGGGAGTATATCAAATCCGATATTACAGAGAGTACACCACATCCTTACGCTCAACCTTCACCTCCCAATCGAGGCGCTTCGCGGTTTTGTAGAGTTTCGCGTTCGGATTAAAACAAATGGGACGCGATACCATTTCCAAGAACGATATGTCGCTCTCGGTATCACCCACCCCAACGGAGTGCGTGAGCGATAGGTCGGCTTTTTCGATCGCTCGCTTCACCACATTTGCCTTGTTGAATATCAGGTGCTCGTCGGTAATGGCTCCCGTAAACAGATCCTGCGGGCCTATCTCGTACACGACACCGTACGCTTTATCGAATCCGAGACGCGGACAAAATTTATCGAGGACGGTTTTGGGCGAGTGCGACACTGCAAGCAGGTAGTACCCCTTTTCTTTCAACTCCTTCAAGAGGTCACGCGTATACCGATACGTTCGTTTCCATTGCTCTTCCACTAATTGTTCTGAGGCCTCAGCAAGTTCCGCATAGTGCACTCCCTTGAGATGCGCACGAAATGCCTGAATGACCGCTTCGATATATTCCTGGTAGTCGCCTTCCCGGTCGAGCCATTTGCGCTGTTCTTTTTCGTACACTTTGTGCGCATCGGAGGGAAATGCTCCCCGCTCGATAAGAGTTTCAACAAGCTGTATCAAAAGCGATGAGCGGAAAATGGTTCCGTCTACGTCAAACACCGCCAGCCGCTTTCGCTCCGCCATCTGTCAATCCTACACACAGGTACCCCCTTGCGGAATTCGCGTATATATTGCATATTCGGAGCGGTCCCGCTGTGGGAACCAGGGAGCGAACGAATGAGCTTGATCGAGACACGCGGACATTCACAGACCGGAAATCATCGCGTCGGACGGGGTGCACTTCGCATCGTCCCGACCCAGAAACCGGGCGGCAACGTGGCACTTCCGGACGGCACGTCCATCACATCGAAGAAATTGCACGAGCTGCGCTCGTCGGCACATCAAAAGTTGCCGACTCGCGAGTTCAGCACGTGCGCCGCACGCGTCCGCTCTTCCATCGGCTGCAGCCAGTGGGCAACGATCCGCGATTGGCTCCAGCTCCACATGAGCGGCAAGGGTCCGATCGAGCGTCGCGAGAATGTCCTGATCGCGGCACTGCTCTGTCTCGCCGCCGAGCGGCAGTCCTCTGCCCCGGCGATCCTGTTCGACCGCATCATCAAGAAGCGCAACGCCAAGGGCATCCTGGTCGCGGCCTGAATTTCTGCACCTTTCACATGAACGGGGGCGGCATTTGTTGCCGCCCTTTTCATTTGTGGAATGTGGTACGGTAGAAATATGTCCAAAAAGATGCGTGTCGCCATTCTTTTCGGTGGTAAATCTGCCGAGCACGAAGTATCGCTCAAGTCCGCCAAGAACGTAGAGGAGGCCATCAATAAAGAAAAATACGACGTTGTGCTGATCGGCATCGATAAAGCGGGTCATTGGTTGCCGCCCGCGCGCTCCTCCGCGCTTTTGAAAGAAACTTCGGTTCCGTCATCTGAAACAAGCATCGCGCTCGCGCCGGGAGAGAACGGTTTGATCTCAAGCAACGAAGAGCCCGATGCTGGAACGATCGACGTCGTCTTCCCTATCTTGCACGGTCCGTTTGGCGAAGACGGGACGGTGCAAGGGCTGCTCCGTTTGGCGAACGTGCCGTTCGTGGGTGCTGGCGTACTCGGCTCCGCAGTCGGAATGGACAAAGATGTTATGAAACGGTTGCTGCGCGATGCCGGAATTCCGATCGGCGCGTTCCTTACGGCAACTGAAGCGAGTCCGGTCGATTTTGAAACCGCGAAAACAAAACTAGGGCTTCCGCTCTTTATCAAGCCGGCAAATCTTGGCTCTTCTGTGGGTGTGAACAAAGTTGAAACGGAGCAAGAGTACAACCACGCGATCGCCGAAGCATTTTCGTTTGATACAAAGATCCTTATCGAAGCAACCATTCTTGGGCGCGAGATCGAATGCTCCGTGCTCGGCAATGAATCACCTATCGCATCGCTCCCGGGAGAAGTGGTCGTGCATAGCGAATTTTATTCATACGAATCCAAATACCTTGACGACAAAGGGTCCTCGATACAGATCCCTGCCGATCTCCCTTCTGAAGTCATCCGGAAGGTCCAGGACACTGCGATCCACGCATACAAAGTGCTCTGCTGCGAAGGCATGGGCCGCGTTGACTCCTTTGTGACGGAGAGCGGAGAGGTCATTGTGAACGAGATAAACACCATTCCGGGTTTTACGAATATCAGCATGTACCCGAAAATGTGGGAGGCATCCGGCATCTCCTACCCCGAATTGATCGACCGATTGATCGGTCTCGCCCTTGAGCGACACACAAAACAACAGCGACTCAAAACGAACGTTTAGACGAGGATACTTTCAGCCAACGGTCGCGGCTCTTTGGCCATATGGCCGTCAGATCGTGCACTGTGCAATCGTGTTTGTGCGCTTTGCACACGTATCGGCCGTAGAGCACAAACCCGTTATTCACGAATCGCCAGTCCTTTTTCGGAACAAGCGCTTCGAGGTCTTTTGAGATTTTGTAGAGGTCGGTGTTGTCGCTGAGGTCGAAGCGGTATGCAAATCGCTTCACATGCGTGTCGGTCGGAATTCCTTCCCACAATTCGTAGAGTTCTCCCAAAACCACGTTCGCGGTTTTGTAAGCCACGCCCGGAAGCGTAATTAACTCAGAGACCGACTTGGGCACCTTCCCTCCGAAATTCTTCTCCACTACTTTTGCGGCACCTTGAATGGCTTTTGCTTTGTTGCGAAAGAACGTAACTGATGAAATTTCTTTGGTGAGGGTGGCGAGATCTGCTTTGGCAAAGTCTTTGGGTGTTTTGTATTTCTTGAACAGTGGCTCAGTGACACGATTCACCACCTTGTCGGTACACTGTGCCGACATTAAGACCGCAACCACCAACTGGAACGGTGTTTTGTATTTGAGTTCGGTTTTCGGCGCAGGATATTTTTTCTTCAAAAAAGCCACGACCTTTATTGCTCTTTTCTTTCGCTCATCAAACTTCAACATGGGGGCATCCTAGCACTCCCACTAAGAGTCTAAAAATTTTCAGGCTCGACTACTGCACCACTATTGGGATTTCAACTGCGTCGTCGTGTTCAGGTAAACCGGAGGGGTTGTCCTTCAAGAGTATCAGTGTCGCGGGGCCTTTGTAGCTTCCTTCGATGATTATGGTCGACGAGAATCCTACAAGTTCCGTGGTCATCCACTCCCCGATCGCGCTCGCGTGTGTGCGCGCTATCACATTCGCATCCTTGTCGCGCACCATGATCGGAAACGATGCCTCAAAGAACCAATTGCCCGGGGCCATACCCTTTGCCTGGAAGGTATTGCCGACGGTGGTATTCGGGAGCGGTGTCGAAACTGTGACGCGTGCCGAGAGCGGCAGATCAGTGGAGGGCGTTTCGGTCACCGGCTTCGAGGGGGTCTCGGACGGAGTGCTGGTTGCGACTATCGGTTCGCGGCTCGGGGTAGGTA
>CAYQQI010000052.1:0-6630 GCA_964419595.1 uncultured Candidatus Saccharibacteria bacterium | reverse complement strand
CGCGACGGGGTGGCGTGGTAGGTGGTCGTGGCCGCGTCGCTATTCAGTGCCCCGCAGGAACCACAGGCACGTATCCAAACTGCACAACCATTCAGTGCCCTGCAGGAACAACGGGAACCTATCCGAACTGCACAACCATACAGTGCCCGGCCGGCACTACGGGAACATACCCAAATTGCACAACCATTCAGTGCCCTGCAGGAACAACCGGCACGTATCCGAATTGCACACCGAACACGGGATGCATCGACGTTATAAAAGAAACATACAACACACTCAGTGTGCCGATCACACCGGTGGCACAGTTCTCGTTCAAGCTCGACGGCAATGTGCAGACCGTCTTCAATAACTCCGCAGGCAACGCGCGATTCAGCAATGTCTCGGTAGGAATGCACGTTGTAACGGAAACCACAGTCTTCGGTTGGACGCTGCTCTCCACAACTCCTCCGGGAGGTGTGGTGCAAGTATCTGCCGGACCGCAGTGCGCAACGGTCGTCTTCAAGAATAAGCAGGTCATCAATGAGTGCCCTGCAGGAACCACCGGCACGTATCCGAATTGCACAACCATTCAGTGTCCCGCGGGAACCACCGGCACGTATCCCAACTGCACTGCGATTCAGTGCCCGGCCGGAACAACGGGAACCTACCCGAACTGCGTCACTATCCAGTGTCCCGCAGGGACGACCGGCACGTATCCGAACTGTGTTCAGATCCAGTGCCCGGCAGGGACTACGGGAACGTACCCGAACTGCATCAACATTCAGTGCCCGGCCGGAACAACGGGGACCTATCCGAACTGCGTTTCGCAGCAGTGTCCCGCAGGAACGTACGGAACCTACCCGAACTGCATACAGATCCTCTGCCCGGCCGGAACGACCGGAACATACCCGAACTGCGTCTCGCAGCAGTGCCCGGCGGGAACATACGGAACGTACCCGAACTGCACAACGCTCATCTGCCCGGCAGGCTCCACGGGAACGTATCCGAACTGTGTGACGCCGCAAGCGCCGTATTGCACCATCCATGCGAACCCGACATTCGTGACTCAGGGACAGAGCTCATACCTTTCCTGGAATTCTCAGAATGCGCAGAGTGCACAGCTCTCATCGGTGGGCTCCGTGGGAGTGAACGGCAACATGAGCGTCACGCCGTACCAGACGACTACGTACACGCTTACGGTGTGGAACTCGCAAGGTCAGCAGGCAACGTGCCAGGCAACGGTTCAGTTGAATAATCCTCCGCCATACTACCCGCCGCCGGTTTACACGCCGCCGACCTACTACCCGCCGCAACCTCCGACCATCTACCCTCCGATCCAGTACTACCCACCGAACATTCCCGTTTCGTACATTCCGTACACCGGTAGTACCGGCCCGATGGGGAACATCGTACTCTTCGGACTCATTGTGCTCGCATCGCTCTCAGGCGCATATCTCATCCTCTACTCTCGGGGCGGCGCACGACAGATGCTCGCGCAAGCCGGACTCCTGCGCGCATAAGGGCGCACAAAAGAAGCATCGAAATGCGATGGCCGCCTCAGCGAGGCGGCCATCTGCATGGGCTTGACAAACGTGTGTATATGGTGTATTATACGGCTATGAATAACGGTTTTCATTCAGACACGCAACAGAAGCCACCCTTCGCAGTATTTCTCGCTGCGACGGTTATTCTCTTCGTGCTCACGCTTTCCGTCGCTGATTCCCTGGGGCTGGTGCCTGATTACATCGACGGCACACAGGGCGAACATTTGGCCTACAACGAATCGATCGAAGAATCAGTTGCTGTTTCGCAGCTCCCGGAACTCGGCGAAGAAATTGTTACCCCCGCACAGGTCGCGCAAGCACCTCTCGCAACTGCGAAGCCGACCACCATCATCATTCCGTCCATCGGTATGAATCTGCCGGTTCAAAATCCTGTCACGCGCGACCTCACTGCACTCGATACACTGTTGCAGAACGGCCCGGCGCGCTACGTGGATTCCGCGAAACTCGGGCAGAAGGGGAATGTCATCATCTTTGCGCACTCATCGAATTTGCCGGTCGTGAAGAATCAAATGTATAAAGCATTCAATCGAGTACCGGAACTCACGCAGGGCGATAGCATCACCATTGTCGGCGATGACGGACAGAAATATTTGTACAGCGTAACCTCGGTGCGGAAAGCCGATGTTTCCGATGCGGTCATCGACCTCTCGCCACGCGTCGGCACCAAACTCACACTCGTGACGTGCGACACACTCACCGGTAAGAGCGCGCGATTCATTCTTGAAGCAGACTTTATCGGCATCATCTAGACTCAGTATGAAAACACTTATCGTTACATCGTTCGTTGCAGTACTCCTCGTGCTTCCGAACTTTGCATTTGCGGGTTCATACCCGACCGGCAGTTCATACCGCACAGGAGGCTCATATCCTACGGGCAGTTCATACCCGACAGGCTCGAGCTATCCGACAGGCATTCCGTGCGATTACAGCGGCTCTGCATTCACCGGAACTTCGTACTCGACGGGCGAATCGTACTCGACCGGCTCATCGTACCCGACCGGGAGTTCGTACCCGACAGGTTCCTCGTACCCGACCGGTGCGTCGTACCAGATCGGTACTTCGTATCCGACCGGCGTTTCCTACGCAACAGGCTCGAGCTACACCGCAGGCTACTCGCAGGCAGCAGGGTATTCGGTCCCGACCGGTTACTCCGCGCCGACAAATCGTCCGAAAGGCACACCGCGAACCGCGCAACCGAATTACGCGCAATACAATACGCCGAACTTCTACGACGAAACGCCGATGTATGTGAGTGACTACTCCGGTTACGGGTACGTGAGCTATTACGGAGCAATGCCCTCATCGGGAACTGCGACGAACGCCTCGAACCACACGATGCACTACGCATACGATGCGATGACCGGCGCCTACTACCTGACTTTCTAATGTACCGAGGTTCGACCTCGGTACAAAAGACGCCGCAGAACGCGGCGTTTTTTCGTGGCTCTATATATGGTTAAAGTAGAGCGTAACCATTTGACAATCCTGTCAAATGTGATAGGATATTTCCGGCCAAGAGAGATTCTACGCAAACACGACCAATTCCATCAACCCGGCCACGATCATGAGGAGATCACGTTATGCCAGTTCTCGAAGTCGCACGACTGAAGATCCACGACGGCAAAAAGAGCGGCAACAACTTCCGCTTCATCCCGCATCGCGCCGAAAGCGCCTTGCGTGACAAGCGCGTTGGACTGCGTTCGCTTCCGTACCTGCGCGTCATCAACGAGCCGGAGAATCCGATCCTCGTCGGCGCCGTCATCGGGCCGAACCACGAGGTCAAGCGGCCGGGCAACGTCGAAGCCGGCGAAGATACGGTGGTGATCGAGAAGTACACGAAGGTCATCCCGCTCAAGCAGGTCACCAAGGCAATCGACACGGTGCCGATCCGCGATTGGCTCCCACCGGAAGAGGCGGAGAAACCCGAGGACGAGCAGCGTCTAAGGAAGTTCATCGACTGGGCGTCGTTCCAGAATCTGCCGGGTGAGGATCCTCGTTTGGTGAAGTACCTCGGCAACAACACTGTGAACGTCGAGGTCTGGAGCGGACTGTTTGAGCCGCTCCGGGAAGAGCACTTCCAGCTCACGGAGACGCTCTTGCACGGTTCGGTCGCCTACTCGGGCGGCAAAAACGTGGCAAAGGCGAAGAAGGCGATCATCGATCCGAGCGAACCCGAAGCCGATCAGAAGCTCGCCCGCAAAATGGCGCGCACGGTGGAGGAGAAGCACGGTCCGGAACTTGCCGGCAACCCTATCTGGTCGGTGAAAACCTGGGAGATCGAGTATTCGAAGAAGGATACCGAGATCGTCGTGGTTCGCCACAACAGTGCCATCTACACCGTCGAGGTGGAGGATGGCGAGGCGGTCGTAATCACCAAGTACACCGGCAAGGAAGCCGCCACGTGGTTGCGCAGGTTCCTGAAACACCTCGCCAAGCAGCTCGTCGCCGAGCAGACAAAGGCGAAGATCGACGAGGGCGTTGCGCGGCAGTCTTCCGCGGCGTAGCGATCATTGTTCCACTGTTCCCACGAAGGGCTATTTTTGCCCACACGCACGGCGGTTATCCGCCGTGCGAACTTTTTTATACGATAGTATGGAGCGATATGGCGCTCGACACCGCACCCGGCCCTGAGTCTAAAAAGGACCGGGTTCCGCTCTACAAAAATAAGGCGGGTGAACTGTGGTACCGAGGTCCGGACGGAACGCCCGTCGTACTCGATGAGGCCGGCGAAGATGCGTACGACATCATAAAGGAAGACCCCGATGCGGAGCCGCCGCCGGGCTATCCGCACTTCGAGCGGAAGCTTCGTAGTGCAGAGATGCCGACGGATGGTTCTGATAAAAAAAGAGAAGAATTGGGGATGCTTATCAACAATATCGTCGGTATCCCTGCCCTAGACCTCAAGAAGTTCACCGATGAGTTCGAGCTTGCCGAAGACGACAGACGGGTTGATGCGCTCAAGAAGAGAGTCGACCGGTACCTTGCACGTCACACCGGAGCGCAGAACGCTGCACCGAACACAGCACCGAATGCCGCACCGAACGCGACGCCGAACACGACTCCCGTAGCACCGAACGCTGCGCCGGCTGCGGCACCGAAAGGAGCACCGAAAGCTGCAACCACCATTCCGCGACCGCGGGGCGCACCAGCTGCGCCTCCAAACTCGCCGCTCGCGCGATTGCGCGCACGCGCCGCACGGTCGTTCAAAGGGCTGGACCCGCTCTATAAACAGCGCGACGCGCGCGACGCACTCAAGAAAGAATCCACCGCGGTGAACGCCATCACAGGTGAAAAACTTGATGTCCCGGCAGACATGCTGCTCGCCGACGTGATGGCAACCGATGAGCAGCAGCAACTTTTTTTTGGTAAATTCTTACACCGTGAGAACCCGAAGTTCGGTGTCATGCTCGTTAGAAAACTCGCGGCCGACACACTGCTCGAGCCGAGCGAGGACACCAAGCTCGACATGTATCTGAAAAAATACAGCGCGGAGCTGCACGAAGCACGGAGCGTGAAGGAATATATGACCGCGGAGCATTTCAAACGCATAGCGCAAGCCGACCCACGCATCGCCGAGATCGTGGGAAAGATCGGCCACGAACAGGCCGAAGCGGTCATAGAACCCGAGCTCATGGACCTCATGATCACCGATCCGACCAAATTCCGGACACTGCGGGAATCACTGAAAGCATTCCACAGTATCGATACATCGAAGCGCGCAAAGCTTGTACAGGAGCGATTGGATATCGAACTCAGGCGGCAGGGGATGACGAAAGAGCAGTTCACCGAATTCACTCAATCTGGGAACCCCGCAGAAGCGAGTATGAATTTCCAAGCATTTGCGAGGGAGAAAATGAACTATTTTCAGCGCGGCATCAATTTCAAGAATTGGCTCACAAAGCGCACGACCAAAGAGTTATATCAGCGGTACAAAACAAGTGAAAATCTACGCGCCGAAGCCGATATGCACCTGCGCTCCGTAGCCTGGGTTTTGCACGCAACACTCACTCCTGAAGTGAGAATGCGTATTCAAAAACTTGCGATGGACGGCGTGTTGGAAGAGCGGCCGCGTGATACCGTCGGTACGGTAAAAGAATATGCCACTGCAGAAAAAGAGCTCAGTAACGAAGCGGTGCAGGCCGGCTTCGAAGCAGTGAAAGCTGCGGAAGCAAAAAAACAGAACATCACCGATTGGTCCGCCCCGACGAACGCCGCGCGGCTCGATTCACTCAAAGGCTCCTACGCGAAGACCGTACATGATAAACAACAGAAGTATACGGCAACAGGCTTATTCAAAGCGCTCATCATGCTGCTCTTCAGAGGCCGCTCGTCCCCGGAAAAAATAAAAGATAAACTCAAGTGATATGACCGATGAACAATTGTTGAAGCAAATGGAGGCCACACTCGAGAATGGCGGGGAGGAGGCGCTCGAGCGATACGTGATAGACCACTTCGAGGAGCTTCCCAAAGATATTCAGGGGCAGGTGCTTACGCAATTCATGCGCGAAACAGTCGAGGGTTCACAGGCGGTGACCAGGGTGCAGGAGGAGGGGATGGCCGCGCTTGATGCCATTGCGGCTCTGAAAGCAGAGATAGAAAAAGATGGCTCAAAATAAGGGTATTATACGGGTGCGGCACTTGACAAAGTGCCTTTTTCGTGTAAAATACTCGGTAGCGTCCCATACCACCCGGTATCGGTACGAAAATCCACTCGAAATCAGAAGCAAGGGAGTCACACGATGAATCGCTTTTCACTCGCTCTCGTCGGCTTGATGCTGTTCTTGATCGGCGCGTTCGGGCAGGTCACGGATGTCCATGCGCAAACCGTGAATACCGGCGGAAGCAACTTGCGGCATCTGCCCCATGAAAACAAGGTGTTTTTCGACCGCGGTCGCTCCGGCGAATTCGGTCGTAACAACACCATGGTGCTCGGTTCCGAGTACGCACCGGGCGCACGTCGCGGGCATTATTACGCCCCGGCCCGTGCCATACCGAACTACCACGCAAACGGTCCCCGACGCGGTTACAGGCAAGGGGTTGTTGTCGGTAACGGCTACCGCGGACAGATGGGACAGTATCGCCAAAG
>CAYQQI010000051.1:0-6937 GCA_964419595.1 uncultured Candidatus Saccharibacteria bacterium | reverse complement strand
AACCTGCACAAACATCCGCGCACGCATCCTCAAGATGATGACGACGTCGTTACCCAGAGGGGTCCCGAGGGCTGAACATTTTGAAAAGGTGGTGCATGCACCGCCTTTTCGATTATTTCTTCTTTGCTTTCGTTTTTGAAGCTCCAGCGCCTTCCAGTTTGTGCGGATTGTGCATCGGACAGGTCTTTTGGGAGCAACGCTCGGGGATGGTCTTCGGTCACAGATAAATCATTTGCCGTCGCAAATGATTTTCCGCGACCCCGCCTCGCGGTTCGCCCTGCTGGGCTCACAACGCTCCGGCCGACAAAAACCGTCCGTAACGCTGCGCGTTACTTCTTTTTCTTTACGCCTTCGAGCTTATGGGGATTGTGCATCGCACAAGTCTTTTGGGAGCAACGTTCGGGGATAGTTTTTGTCCCTTCCATCATCAACGAATCGCAAAGCTTGCAACGTGCACCCGTCGGCCGTGCCTTGATGGCGTTCTTGCACTTCGGGTAGTTTGAGCATGCAAAGAATATACCGAATCGTCCGCGGCGTTCAACCATTTCTCCCTCAGTGCACACATTGCACTTCACGCCGGTCTTCATCTTCGCTTCCTGCTCCGGGTCCTGCTTTACGAATTTGCACTTAGGGAAATTCGAGCAGGCAATGAACGGGCCGAAGCGGCCCTCGCGTAAAATAAGCTTGCCGTCTTTTGATTCTCCACAATCCGGACATGCTTCGCCGATCTCCTTTGGTGGCGGGATGATGGTCCCGTCGTCGCGACGCGCTCCGAGGCATTTCGGGAATTTCTTGCAGCTCATAAAGCGTCCGCTCTTCGAGAGCTTGTATTCCATCGGGTCGTTGCAGATGGGACAGGGGAATTCCTCAGGCGCATCGCCCATCCCTGTAATCTTAGGAATCTTTTCCTTGCCTTTCACCGCTTTCTTGAATGGTGTGTAGAAATCGCGCAGCGTCTTTTCGTATTTGCGGGTACCGTCGGATATCTCGTCGAGCTCGTTCTCCATTTCTGCGGTGAAGGTGTCGGAAATATACTCGCCGAAATTCGCCTCGATGAATGACGAAACCACGTCTCCTGTTGCGGTGGGCAGCATGGTGCGGCCCTGCTTTTCCACGTAACCGCGGGTCTCCAGCGTACGAATGATCGAAGCATAGGTAGATGGTCTCCCGATTCCTCGGCTCTCCAGTTCTTTCACGAGTCCCGCTTCGGAGTATCTCCCCGGCGGCTGTGTTTCTTTGCCTTCGGTATGAGCCTCAACGAGCGTGAGCGGGTCGTGTGCGGCAACTTTCGGGAGCTCTACGTCTTCGCCGCGGGCATCCGGATCTGCTGCGAGCCATCCGTCGAAGGTGACGCGTGAACCGTTCGCAGTGAAGTCGGGGATGGTTGCACCGGTTACGTTTGCAGTGATCTTGGTCCGCAGCGTCTTCGCATCGGCCATCTGGCTTGATAGCGCGCGGGCGCGAATGAGTGCGTAGAGTTTCTTTTGTTCTTCGTTGTTGCCGCAGGACGCTTTGTGCGGGTTGGTCGGTCGCACAGCCTCGTGCGCCTCCTGTGCATTCTTGCTCTTCGACTTGTATTCTCGCGCCTCCACGTAGTTCTCTCCGAACTCGCTCGTGGCAACGGCAAGGAGCGCCGCCTGCGCTTCCTTAGCGAGGTTCGGGCTGTCGGTACGCATGTAGGTGATATGGCCGGACTCGTAGAGTTTCTGTGCGATACCCATCGTGCGTGAGGGAGAGAATCCGAGGCGAGTGGAAGCCGCCTGTTGCAGGGTCGAGGTAGTGAATGGCGGACGCGGAGAGCGTTTCGCCTCGCTCTCGTCCACCGATATAACGTGCCAGTCTTTTGAAGCAGCCGCGTCATGGATGCGCCTTGCCTCGCCCTCACTTCGCGGTTCCTCCACGCAGGTAACAGTGAACTGCTCCTTCTTCTTTGTTTTAACGTCGGCACTCACGACCCAGAATTTCTCGGGAATGAATGCACGTATCTCGCGCTCGCGCTCCATAATGATGCGAAGCGCAGGGGACTGTACGCGCCCGGCGGAAAGCCCGTAGCGCACCTTTTTCCAGATGAGTCCCGAGAGGTCGTACCCGAACAAGCGATCGAGCACACGGCGCGCCTCCTGTGCGCGCACAAGCTGCTCATCAATTTTGCGCGGATGCGCAATAGCTTCCTGGACCGCGTTCTCGGTGATCTCGTGGAACACGATACGCTTGGGCTTCTTGAGCCCGATGGTTTCGGCCAAGTGGAACGCGATGGCCTCGCCTTCGCGGTCGGGGTCTGTCGCAAGGATAACTTCGGTGGAGCGCTCGGCGATTTCGCGCAATTCGTCGATGATCTTCTGTTTCTCTTTCACTATCTGGTAGCGCGGTACAAAGCCGCCCTCGATGTCGACGGCGTCCTTGTTGCTCTTCGGGAGGTCCCGTATGTGTCCCACCGATGCGCGGACCGTGTATCCCGAACCCAGATACTTTTCGATCGTTTTCGCTTTCGCGGGAGATTCTACAATTACCAGTTTCATGTACGAAGCGGATTGATACCTCATTACACTAGCACATGTCAAATATTCGCATTCGGAACATGCGTTATTGAAATTCAAAATGCCCGACTCTCATCGGGCATTTCAAAGAACTTTTCAATCCGCTTTGAACCTTTTTCCGTACACCAAATGCGCATGTTCCGCACAGCAACGAAGTCCGGGAACAACGGGCTTGCCGCACTCGCCGGGCTTCAGACTTTTACTCGTCGGAAGCGGCCATTCGCAGAGCGGTTCTCTGGTAGGTGAAGGAATCTCTTCCTGTGGTTCCTCAACGACCGGTTCAGTAGTGACCGTCTGAATCGACACCATCTCTGCGGGCTCCGCAGCCACGGTCTCCGGCGGGATTTCAGTTTCAGACTCCATCATGTGCTCATGCGACGGCTCGAGCTGAGGCATTGCAGGAGTGTTTTCCGGAGTGACATCTTTGGCCGCACCTTTCATGCGGAGCTCCCACCGGTGCTTCATGCCGGCTACGGTACCGACGCTGAGTTTCAGCACCTCCATAATGTCCTTGTTTCGGTGACCGGCTTTGAAGCGCCAGTCGGTGTGCAGCTCGCGCTCCTCCTTGCTGAGCTTGCTCCACCATCGTTTTCCCGTGCCTGTCGGTACGGGCGGATCGGTTTCTGCGGTCATCGGTATCCTCACATCATTGGGGGGATACTCAACGCAACAGACGCAACTTTGACTGCCGCGACTCTATCAAATAGACAACGGAATTGCCATGTGGCGCCTCAGCGAGCACGCACCACCCCGAGCTCTTCCGTTATGAGGCCTTTGATCTCCATCGCGGAGAGAAGTACATTGGCCTCAGAAATTTCCAGCTCCAGCGCTTCCAGTAGTTCGTCGCGTGTGAGCGGAGAAGCAACAATAGTGAGCACGCGCCTCTCCGCATCTGATAGATCGTCGCGCAAGGATGCAAAGTTCTCGCCGGCTCTTTTTTCGAGTCCGAGCGCCACTAGGATATCTTCTGCGCTCGTTATTGCAGTTGCGCCAAGACGCAAGAATTGATGCGTACCCTTGCTGTTCTCGTTGAAAATGGAGCCGGGTACTACCAAGAGTTCGCGATTGTACTCCACCGCCAAGCGTGCCGTTATGAGTGTGCCGGACTTTTCCCGTGCTTCGATGAGGAGCGTTGCATGCGACATACCGGCCATAATGCGATTACGCTGCGGAAAGGTGTAGTCGGTCCCGGGCTGTGTGGGCTCAAACTCATTTAATAGAGCGCCGCCGCTACTTAGAATATCGCGGGCGAGCTGCACATTTGCCCTGGGTGAAATGGTATTCCAATCTAGTCCGGTGCCCGGAACCGCTACACAGGTGAGACCGGCCTTGAGCGCGGCACGGTGGGACTCGGCGTCGACTCCGTATGCGAGCCCGGAAACTACGACAATGGGGTACCCACGCAATCCCTCTATTAAATAATTGATAGCAGCGCGGCCGTAGGGCGACACTGCCCGAGAGCCTACTACCGCGAGCCATTTTTTGTCGTCGCCCGGTAATTCACCGCGCACATACAGCTTCTTCGGACGGTCCGGAATTTGCTGCAAAAGAGCAGGAAATTCGGCAGGGTTGAGCTGTTTGAGAGCGCTCTCCATGGTGCTATCATACCGTAACGCAGTCTAACTACTTCCATGCTCGATATAAAATTCATACAAGAGAATCGCGACATTGTTGAATTAGCGATCAAAAATAAGAATTCTGAGCCTGTCGATCTGGACCGTCTCATAACCCTCGGCGATGAGCGCAAAGCACTGCGGGGGAAGATCGACGAGGTGAACACGCTGCGAAACAAGGCCGCAAAAGAGCAGAATCACGAAGACGGAAAGCGACTCAAAGAAGAATTGGCAGAGCTCGAGGCAAAATTGCCTGCGATTGAAAAAGACTTCGTCGCGATGCTCTCAAAGCTACCAAATGTTCCTTCCGCCGATACTCCTGTCGGCGATGAAAGCGCAAATCAAACACTCCGCACATGGGGGGAACCGCCGAAGTTTTCTTTCGAAGCGAAGCCGCATTGGGAGCTCGGTAAATCGCTCGGAATCATTGACTCCGAAAAAGCAGCCGATATTTCCGGCGCGCGATTTGCATACCTGAAGGGAGATCTCGTTCTCATGCAGTTCGCACTCATTCAATTTGCTTTCAAGACACTCGGCGACGCGGCAACGCTTGCGAAAATTGCAGAAGCGGCCGGAGCAAATGTGCAGGTAACTCCGTTCACGCCCGTCGTCCCGCCGGTCTTTATGCGCACAGCTGTAATGAACCGCATGGCGCGTCTCCACCCGATGGACGAGCGCTACGTATTTGAAAAAGACGACATGGTCCTTGTAGGAAGTGCGGAGCACACCATCGGCCCGCTTCACATGGACGAAATCATCGATGAAAAGAATCTTCCGATACGGTATGTGGGCTACTCGACCGCATTTCGTCGCGAAGCGGGAACGTACGGTAAAGATACGAAAGGTATTCTCAGACAGCATCAGTTCGACAAGATAGAGCTTGAAACGTTCGTTATTCCGGAAAAGTCGATGGATGAACAGAACTTTATTGTCGCAATTCAGGAGTACCTCATGCAGCAACTGAAACTTCCGTACCAAGTGATACTGAAGTCGACCGGTGACCAAGGGACTCCGAATCATCGCGGCATAGATATCGAAACATGGATGCCCGGACAGAATACCTATCGCGAGACGCATACGTCGGACCTGATGACTAGTTACCAAGCCCGCCGACTGAACACACGCGTGCGCCGCACTGACGGCAAGATCGAGCCGGTGCATATGAACGACGCAACGGTGTTTGCGATCGGTCGCACGCTTATCGCTATCATGGAGAACTATCAACAGGCAGACGGCACAATTTTGATACCTGAGGTATTGCGTCCACAAATCGGTAAAGATTCCATCGGCGCATAAATTCGGGGAACATTATGGTCCCAAAGATCGTAGACCTTCGACCCACGCTCTCGCACTCTTCTCGCGCACCTGCCCGTCCGTCTGCCACTCATTCCAAGCGCCCCCCACCGAAAAAGCCGGTTCCGCTAAAAACTCGCAGGCGTCGTTTGCGAATACTCTTTTCAGTCCTAGGAGTGGTGGTGTTCGCGGTCCTTTTATATGGGGTGCATTGGTCGTCCTACCAAAAAGCGATGCGCATCGGGGAAATATCCGTGCGCGGGGCGATGCTACAGGAACCGGGGGAAGTGGTTTCCTACGTACGTACGGAACTTGCGGAAGAGTCGACTCATTTCATTGCGCGCGACAATATATTTGCATATCCGAAAGAAGAGTTGCGAGCCGGGGTTATGCGCACATTTGCGCGCCTGAAATCTGTGCGCATCGCGCGCGGCGGGATATTCGGCAATACGCTCATTGTGAATGTGGACGAGCGCTCCTCATACGCCGTGTGGTGCAACGATGCGGCGGAGCCCGCGTGTTTTGCCTTTGACGAAGGAGGACTCATATTTGCGAGCACCGAGCGTGCCGGAAAACCGGAAATGCCGTACAAATTTTACGGAGGCGTGAGCGAGCAGTCACCGATAGGCTCCGTTTTCTTGCCTGAAAAGTTGCCCGGCGTGCAAGACCTCTTACAGCGTATGCGCGAAGCGAGGTTCATCCCGACTGAGCTACGCGTACTGGATGAACAGGATTACACCATCGCGCTTACGAACGGGTTTACCATAAAAGCATCGTTCGGACAGGACATCGATACTATTGTTCATAATTTGGAACTCGTTTCCGTGGCACCGGCGCTCCGTGGCAAGGAAGCATCGCTCGAATACATTGACCTGCGTTTCGGGAATCGTGTGTACTATAAATTCAAAAATGCGGAGACGCCCGAAGAGGCGACGGAGTAAATAATAGAGGGCCGCGCGTGGCGACCCTCTTTATTGGCCGGATTGAATTTCCGGAACCCTATTATTGTGCACCGTTTGCCTGGAGCAGAAGGCGTTCGGCTTTGTCCCGCTGGCACTGCGGTTGAGTGTCGTCGGAAACAATTCGCCTCAGTCCGAGCTGAACCGCATCATCGCGGAGATCCTCCGGCTCAAGCAGGTCAAGATCGTCGCCGGCATCAAGTACCGGTTTTAGTTGGGACTGTAGAGCGTCCGTCTCGCACGTCATTTCGACTCCCCAGAGAAAGAAAATTGCTATCCTGTGGAGGTACTCTACAAAACTGTACCTTTTCCTCCGTGCCGTATTATACAATGAGGATTACCATCGTGCAAAGCGCGACAGGAGACCAATTTGGTATGGTGCACACAATGAATTTTTGGGAAAAACTGCCGAAGCCGTTCTTCGTAATGGCTCCGATGGAAGATGTGACCGATGCCGCATTTCGGCAGATGTTTGCTACATATGGGAAACCCCACGTAACGTATACGGAGTTCACTTCCGCCGACGGCTTGGTAC
>CAYQQI010000050.1:0-7058 GCA_964419595.1 uncultured Candidatus Saccharibacteria bacterium | reverse complement strand
TCGGTTCCGAAGTAGAACGCGTGCTCCGCTCCATCGACTCCGTGTTGCTCATCGTGGACGCGCAGGAAGGCCCGATGCCGCAAACGCGCTTCGTGCTCAAGAAGTCGCTCGAGCTCGGACTCAAGCCCATCGTTGTCATCAACAAGATCGACAAGCCCGCGGCGGATGTGTCGCGCAGCGAAGACCAGGTGCTCGAGCTTTTCCTTGAGCTCGGAGCCAACGACGAACAGTCAGATTTCCCGGTCGTGTACGCGATCGGCAAGCAGGGCATCGCGAAGCTGAAGATGGACGACGAGTCCACCGATCTCTCACCGCTTCTCGAGACCATTTTGAAATTCGTAAAGCCGGTGGATCCGGAGCTCGCAAAAAAGCCGGCGCGCTTGCAACCGTTCAACCTCGGGTACGACAACTTCTTGGGCCGACTCGCCATCGCTCGTGTGTACGAAGGCACGCTCAAAACCGGAGACACCGTGTTCGTCAAAAAGCCGACCGGCGAAACCCGCCCGGGCAAGATCACCAAAATGCATACGTTCAACGGCCTCGCAAAAGTAGATGCGGCAGAGGTTGCTGCTGGCGACATCGTGCTCATTGCGGGACTCTCTGATATTTTCATCGGCGAAACGATAACGAACGACCAGTCGGTGGAGCCGCTCCCGGCTATCGCAGTCGATGAGCCGACCATCACCCTGAACTTCCTAGTGAACAATTCACCGTTCGCCGGTCGCGAGGGTAAATTTGTAACCACACGCCAAATTCGCGATCGCTTGGAACGCGAGCTCGAGATCAACGTGGGGCTCCGTGTGGATTTCTCGGGCGGAGATACGTTCAAGGTATCCGGTCGCGGCGAACTCCACATTTCAATTTTGCTCGAGAACATGCGCCGCGAAGGCTTTGAACTCCAGGTATCGCAGCCGCAGGTCATCGTGCGCGAAGAAGGCGGCCAGAAGCTCGAACCGTTCGAGGAAGTCGTTGTCGACACGCCGTCGGTGTATCAGGGCGCCATCATCGAGCGCTTGGGCACCCGTAAGTTCGTGATGAAAGACCTCAAGGTGCACGGCGATTCCGTCCGCCTCATCTTCGAAGGCCCGACACGCGGATTGCTCGGCTACAAAAATCAGTTCGTGCTCGACACCAAGGGGGAGGGCATCCTTTCCTCGCGAGTCGTCGGCTTCCAGCCGTACGCCGGCGAGATCGTAAAGCGCCAGGTAGGTTCCATGATATCGATGGCGAGCGGCAAGTCGCTCGGTTTCTCACTCTGGAATTTACAGGATCGTGGCGTGCTCTATATTGCGCCTGCTACCGAGGTGTACGAAGGCCAGGTGATCGGCAACACGTCGAAGGGCGAGGAAATGATGGTGAATCCGACCAAGGGCAAGCAGCTCACCAACATGCGCTCCAAATCCGCCGACGAAGCGCTCAACCTGGTGCCGCCGTTCATTCTCACCATCGAACGCGCACTCGAAGTGATGGCCGAAGACGAATACCTGGAGATCACCCCCGCATCGGTGCGTTTGCGAAAAATGTTCCTCACCGAGAACGACCGCATCAAAAGTCGCCGAACCTAACACAAAATGAACAAAAGTCCGCCGAAAGGCGGGCTTTTGTTATAATAGCCAAATGATAAAACCGATGCCCGAGAACGAAGACGCTATCAAAGACATGCTTACCCGCGAGGAGTACGAAGTACTTCGCGAAAAGGGGACCGAGGCGCCGTTCACGAGTGAATACGTGCACGAGAAGGCCGACGGCACCTACGCCTGCAAGGTGTGCGGCAATCCGCTCTTCGATTCAACCGCAAAATTCGATTCCGGCACGGGTTGGCCGAGCTTTGATAAACCGATAGAGGGGGCTGTTGAATATCACAAAGAATCAAACGGCATGCCTGCCCTCCGAAGCCTTGGCGTAGGAGGGAACCGCACGGAAATTACGTGCGCTCGCTGCGGCTCGCACCTCGGGCATGTGTTCGACGACGGCCCTACCGAAACAGGGCAACGCTACTGTATCAACGGCGTGTGTCTCGACCTCGAAGAAAAATGAGCTAAATAAAAACATTCTCACATTCTCAAGAATGTGAGAATGTTTCATATAAGAAAACGGCCTGCACGCGCAGGCCGTTTTGTCAGATTAGATTCAGGATCAAATATTGGCAATCTAGCCGCCGATGTCGGCGATCACGCACTCCATTTCGCCGCACCCGATGATCGCCACACACACATGTGCCTCAAATTGCAAAAGTGTCGGTGGAATTTTGTTTCCGTCGCGTTTCAATGCCGCTTCGGGCACGTCGCACCACTGTCCATTGGAAACGAGCACCTTCAGCCCCGTTTTGTTCGTGTCGCTCAGCGCCACCTTGCGCACAAGCGTGGGCCGGCAGCGTCCGGTGTGGCAGTGGCAGCCAAGCTTCGCGAACGCGCTTTTGTAGAACGGATGCAGTTTATCGTGCACACACCGGTACTCGCCGTAGCACTGCTTCACTTCCTTCGAGATGTCTTCGAACTCATCCCCCGAAAGTTCTTTCGGCTCTGCATTGGCCTCTTGCTCACGCCTGCGTTCTCCGTTTTGAACGAACTGAGGCGGAAGCGGTGTGCCCCATGGAGTTAGTTGCTGCAGTTGCTCGAACACGCCGCCTTTGCGCGGCATGAAAGGCTTCGTTTCCTCCCTCCAGGGTACGGGCGAGGCATTCTGCAGTTGCTTCACTTCGGCGAGCAAACGCATTGCCGCACTCTTGCCCTCGGGAGTCGACACGCAAATATCTTGCGCACGACCGGGCATCGGTACCAGCACGAACGAGAGGATCATCGCGGCACGGAACAGGAACTGTGAGACAGACATCGCATCTTCCCCCTGTTTGAACATTTTCCCAGCTCTGCGTACCGTAAGCCCTACCGTTTGCGCAGTCAACTGCGAGGTGGTTATAGTTACGACAGGTGCGGCATTCGTCGCTTCGGAGGTCTTTGACATGAGCAAGCATCTCAGGCTCTTCCTCTTCGCTACGCTCGTTACCCTCGGCTTTATCGGCCGAGCGCTCGCCGATATTCCGCTCAAATCCGATCCGGTCGTTCATCCCGAATTGCGCGGTTGGGAAGAACCCGTCGAATGTTTTCGCTTCGGCGAAGCATCTTCGGAGCAGTGTCAGTCCGGGCTCTACCGGCTCGCCATGAGGCATCAGGGGCTCAAGCAGCGCAATGCCGCCATCCGGCGTTTGACGCAGCTCTTGGCGCTGAAAGAGTACGGGTTTGTGTACGCGGAGCGCGGTGTCGCATATGTGCACAAACGCGACTACATTCGTGCACGTTTTGACTTTGAACGTGCGGCCGAGCTCGACCCGAAGCGCCACGAACCCTGGGGCAATCTTGCGCAGCTCGATATGAGGGAGGGCAGGTACACGCTGGCGCTCATCCACATCACTATCGCGATGGGCTACAAACAGGATTCTGACTACTACCTGTTTCGCGCCGACATCCTGAAGCGCATGGGCAAAAAGAAGCTTGCTCGTGAAGATCGCAAGACAGCGTTGGGTTTGCGTAAAACCGAGCAGCCCGAAATGCGCATCGTCATCGATACGTCCGAAAAATAGGAACAGTTGAAGGGCCGGTCGCGTGCGACCGGCCCCATTTGCTATACTCTGCATCTATCCGCTACGTTCTACGTACTAATAACTACGAACTATTTTTATGGACTTCAATAAAATTCCGAAACAGTTCTGCGAAAATATCATGGTGGCTTTCTCACAGGAATTCTTTGTGATGGGCATGCTCACGGGGGAGAACGGCACCACCTACGCACTCACGCCCCAGCACATGAAGCGCCTCGCGCAGAACCTTGCACACAACGTGGCCGACTACGAAAAGCAGTTCGGCGCCGTACAGGCCGAATGGCAGCCGGGCATTCAAAGTCCGATTCAAACCAAAGACGTACTCGGCACCAGCGACGACGAATAAGGGGATTCAGCACGAAACGATACGGTTTTTGCGTCAACTTTCCCATCGCCCCCGATATATGAGACTATTCGTCCATAATCGATTACCACAGCGGATACTCTTATGGCTAAATACATCGTCGGCATCATCTTTATCATCCTCGTAACCGGAGCAGGGTACTACTTCTTCAAGATGGGAGGTACCACCAAAACTCCGCTCAACACCGTTGCATACGTGTGCTCCGAGGCAAAAACCATCACCGCCATCTACTACTCAGACTCGGTGGACCTCGTACTCAGCGACGGCCGTTCGTTCACGCTCCCGCAAGCGGTTTCCGCTTCCGGTGCGCGCTACGCAAATACCGACGAAGCGGTCGTATTCTGGAACAAAGGCAACACCGCATTCATCACCGAAGGCGGCAACCCGGAGAACATCACATTCAATAACTGCGGCGAGGGCGCAGCTACCGCTCCGCAGGCAAATAGCTTCACCAACGCATCGAGCACGTTCACGGTGCAGTATCCGCAGGGATGGACCCCGAACGCCGACTACAAGTACACCGGCGTCTCCGCTGCAAAGCCGATCTCGGGCGTGCAGTTCAAGATCCCGGGCGAAATGGCAACCGGTACCAATCTCTCAGCAGATACCTACGTATCGGTTGAACAGCTTCCGCGCGCAACATCCTGCGTAGCCGACATCTACTTGCTCGACAACGTTAAGCCGCAGGCAATTGATGCCAACGGCCACTCATACTCGCTCGCTTCCACCTCGGAGGCTGCAGCGGGGAATCGCTACGAAGAGTGGGTATACGCAATCCCAGGTAGCACTCCGTGCACCGCAGCGCGATACTTTATTCACTACGGGGCTATCGAGAACTATCCGACCGACGGCTCGGTAAAGGAATTCGATCGCGCAGCGCTCCTCGCCATATTCGACTCCATCCGCGACTCCATCTCGGTGACCGCTCCCGCGGCCACCACCCCCACCTCCACAACCACGACTCCGTAAGGCCCTCCGGCCCCGGACCAAAAAAACCGCCCGAAAGAGCGGTTTTTTGAATTTGCACAAATATGCGTACCTGTGGTCTGCTTGAAGGAATATGCCCAAAATCGATCAGGCAATTCTAGAAATCGATAAAGTAATATGTCAAAACATTAGTGTATTTGACGACTCTGAAAGAGGGCTTCTTTCGCAGAATATCCTTGCGCAGCTTAGAAATTTTGTTGAGTACATCTCTCTTAAGGCTCAATGCACGTCCACTGGAAGTGCTGATATTGAGATTAACTACCCCAATATTACAAAGGCGTTAGCGTACGTTCGCACGCGGGGTGACTTGAAGTTCCTTTATAAATTTCACAACTTCCTGTTGATATCGGTGTCCCACTACACGCTAGACCCAGAAAATTCGGAGAGGTTGATGTTGAAGTACTACGAGTACTTGTTGAAAATAAGATCCCACCTAAAAAAGGTCTACAACTTAGATGTACTCGCTAATATTGATAATTTTCCAATTGATCTTGATCCCGCTTTAAAGGAATATTACGAGAAGATTGCGGAAAAGATTAACGAGATAGAGTCAGAGCGGTCAAAAAGTAGCTACAATGATCGTTATTACATACAAAAGGTAAAACCCTTTTTTGTTTCATACGAGGTCTATTACGAAGTAACTTTTACGACCGCCACCGACAACGTGAGTAAGTTTGACAGAATCATAGCTTTTACCAAATTAGACATTTCACAAAACTACGCAGTTAAGCTGACTGTAAGCAACGGTGCGATAGAAGTCCTGGGTAGGAAAATGCCTATCCAGATTATTGAAGATTGGGAAGTTTCAATTCGCCCCTGCGAGATTGATCACTTCTCTCGTTTTTTTGGGAAGTATCCAGACCAAAGAGGAACCATTGAATACCGTGAGTTGATGGCATTTCTAACGACATCAGGCCTGAATTTAGTCGAACTCCTCGATTTTTCAGACGAGTACTTTGAAAGCGTCTTACTGCTCCTGATTCAAAAGTCGCAAAGTACAAATATTCTCGACGTTCTTCAAAAGAGTCGAGAGTTGATAAGGAGTAGAAGGCCGGGAACAAATATAATCCGATATCTACTTCATCGGCTCAATAATAAAATTCTTAAGAGGCAGTACAATACCGAACCTTGCCGCCTCTTATCGGATCTGAACCTCAAATATGGCTGCATCCCATTTGACCAAATGCCATTTGCCACTTCGCTGGTCGACCATAATCCGAAGTCCTTTGATTTATTCGAGTGTATCGATTCCTCAGCGAGAGAGCACGAGTTGCTTGCGCGACATATCAACAACAACACAGAAATAAAGGGTCAACTCTATACAGTTCGCGATGACATAAAAGGTTTCGAAAATATAGACGAACTGATTGCACTATACAACGGCAAATTGTATTGGAAGCATGGCCACCGACAAATAGAGGACTACAAAGGAAACCTTTACATTAACGGATATGAAGCGGATACCTTTCAAATATTAAGAAAGTTAAAACAGCTTTCGTCAGTAGGAGTTAAGAATTATACAAGTTCCGTGGACTCATGGCTCCAATCTACTGCGCATGGCATCGATTCTGTGGAGAAAATCGAAAAACTTCGTTTAATGTTCGAGAAATCAGAGGTTGCGTTGATATACGGTTCTGCTGGTACTGGCAAATCGACACTGATAAATCATATCTCCAACTTCTTTAGCGATAAAACGAAGTTATATCTGGCGAACACAAATCCAGCAGTGGACAATTTAAAACGTCGTGTTTCAGCGGGAAAAAGTACATACAAAACGGTTGCAAAGTTTCTGTCGAATAGAAATAACGACGTAGAGTACGACGTATTAGTTATTGACGAGTGCAGTACTGTCAGTAATGCAGACATGCTTGCCGTTCTAGGGAAGGCGAAGTTCAAGCTTCTGGTGCTTGTCGGAGATATCTTTCAGATTGAATCAATACGATTCGGTAATTGGTTCAGTATGGCAAGAGACTTCGTACCAACCACTTCCGTTTTCGAGTTAACAAACCCGTATCGAAGCCATAATGCGAAACTTCTCGAGTTGTGGGGACGCGTTAGAAATATCGATGAAGATATTTTGGAACATATAACGAAAAATGATTACTCAATAAC
>CAYQQI010000049.1:0-7339 GCA_964419595.1 uncultured Candidatus Saccharibacteria bacterium | reverse complement strand
ACCTACTTTCGAACGGATACGAAGATGCGGTGCTTGCATGGAAAGATACCGACGAAATATTCAGCTTGCGCAAAGTTCACGACACGATATTCCAATATCATATTCGATTGCACAGCGATGGTGAGGTACGCGGGCACTACGAGTATTCCTCCGAAGGAGATCCGATCAAACATATCGTTGGGACAGGGTTCAGGCCCGAGAAGGACTACTTTGATGTGTTGCTCGGAGAGTACGTGATCGCTCAAACTGTGAACTAAAAAAGAGGACGTGCCGCCGGAGGCACGTCGCTCAAGTCTGGGAGGCCTCCAAACGCGGAGGGCTTTCTTTACTGTACACCCTACATGTCCGACGGGTACATTTGCTGGCGGATAACTTTCAGCTGCGCAATGATTGCTGGGTCCTCTATCTTCACAAAACGGGGAACTTCTTTGCCTTCGAGCATTGCCGGTTCGTAGAACATATGCAGCGGGCGGAGGTCGAACATCTTCCCGTTCTTATATACGAATGCTTCGTAGAGCGGGTGATACACCTGCATAAATAGGTCTTCCGGTCGGCAGTCGTCTTCGGTGTGGTGGCCGATACCGTATATATAGTAGGCGTAATTGTTCACTGCACCGTCCGCCTTGTGCTTGTAGTGGTAGTAGTAACCGGGTTCGGGTATCTGTTTCGGGATGTCATTTCCGTGTGCCATAGGGATAGTCACTATAAACCCGCGCGGCAGTGCAAAAGGGAAGGGTGTGGAAAACAGTGATATTCTTTTTTATACATCCGATATGTGGAACGCTCGTGTTACATCCTTGATGATAGTCAGCGTGCTTTTTGTCGGACTCGTTCCGGTGACTGTGTTTGCGTGCATGTGCGATACGCTCGGAACAGAACAGGAGCGGCTTGAAAGAAGTAGTGTGGTGTTTGCGGGAACACTCGCAACAACCTCGAATACGAGCGTCTTTACGCTACGCATGACGTTCAAAGTCACCGAAGTATGGAAGGGTTCGGTGGAGCAATACATATCTGTTGACTCCGGTGCGATGGGCATGTGCGGATGGGGTGCGGCCGATAGTGTTGAATACGTTATCTATGCAAGAGTGAATCCGAATGGAGCGCTGCAGACCAGTTCGTGCAGCGGGAACACCCCGATAAGCGCAAGTAATATTCGTGCTGAGATCGGACCAGGCACTATACCGACAGCATCCGCCGAAATTGAACAAACAGAACCAACGGTACAGCAGCCGAAACCGAAGCCCGTCGATACGAATACGCAGATGTCGCAAAAAAAGCCGGTACCGCGGGAGGACAACGTGTTTGTCACCCCGACGATTCAGTACGCACCGGAAACCAAGTCATTTCTTGGATTTTTCTTGCAGAGCGTAAAGGAAACACTGCTGCGACTGTTCGGTCGAAATTAGAAGGAGCGGTGTGGAAAATGATGCTACAAAAAATGTTTCGCAGTAAATGCATATCCGGAACTTGATTTCAGATATTTCTCGAACGCAAATGCCTTGTACTTGTCAGTGAAAGCGCAATACCAGACCAAAGCGAAAGGAATTTTCGTTTTGTTTGATTTCGTCTCTCCATTATTGTGCTCCGCTAGTCGCTTCTTAAGATTCTGACTTATGCCGATGTAGCGAGAGCCATTTTTCATGCTTTCAATGATGTACACGTAGTACATCTAAAAATTCTACCCCACTTCGCCAAGGCTACGCGGGGTCCACCACTTCTCGCCAGCGCGATCACAATGCTTCGCACCGCGAAGCAAAAAAGCCCGCTGTGAGACGGGCTTTTTTGCGAAGTGGTGGAGGTGGCGGGAATTGAACCCGCGTCCAGAAAATGATTCACAGATGATTCTACAAGGCGTAGTGCGTTCAATGTTTTGAGTGCCATACGTTAAGAACGTACAAGATCGTATAGCACCGGACTCTCTTTCTTTAAGTCTCTAACCGGAGTGAGCTAGAGACCGGATCTGATGTGTATGACGTTCGGTAGTGAGCTATCAGATACGCATCACGCGAACGGTCGCCTGGCTTACGCGAGGACGAAGCCGAGATCTTTCATCTGAATCGGTGAAAGAGTCCCCCCTGCAGTTTTGTTTGCAGTTAGAATTTGAGTTTTTTTAGGACGACACTCACGTCCGCCATGCACAAAAGCAAACTGAATTTCCTGTCGAAGCCAGTCACCCCCCTAAAACATATTTTTTGCAGAAAATATGTTCGGGCGAACAAAATGTACTCATTTTGTTTTAGCCCACTCACTCAGGATCCTTTTCTTTTCACGAGCACCCCAAAGAGATTTTAAGAATCTCTCGCGATCGAAAGCCTCCCCTTTGTCAGAGAACTCTTCCATGTGAATGAGGACAAGCGGGCGTCTATTCTTTGTCGCCATAACCTCTCCGTTTGAGTGGTTTTTAAAACGCTCACTAAGGTTTGAGGTGCATCCAACGTATAGCCGCTTATCTTTTTCGCTGAAAAGAATGTACACAAAGTACATACCGTTCAGTAAAACACGCTTTAGGTGATTGACTGGCAATTGAGTATCGGAATGTGGTGCCGAGTCCCAAAGAACTAGTGGGGGACTCGGCGGAAGGTCAGAATTCCGGATCGAAGCGATCGTCATTATCCTCCGGCTCGAGGTCCTCGACGCCGAGGAGGGCCTCGAGCTCGCTGAACGTGTCATCGCCACTGTCGAGCGCATGCACACCGAGACGACCTTCTTCAAGGTCTCGCGCTTCTCCCGGATACCGCTCAATCGGCGGCTGCGGATAAAATGCCGGGTGCCCGGTTTCATCGGGCAGCTGAGCGTCGAGCTTTCTTTCGGCACGCGTCACGACGTCGTCGCGACGCGTGCCGCCAAGGCTCCGCGGATATTTTTCCGGGAACCGACGAATGTCTTCCTGCAGGTCCTGCTCGAAGCGATCGTTCGGGTCACTCATGTGGCATTCCTTCCTAGGTTCGAAGATCAACGTACGGTCCGCTGAAGCGGCCGATCTCGATCTGCACACCGCGCTCGATATCGGCGACGGCGAGCAGGTTGTCGAACGACACAGGGTCTGTGAAGCTCTTGTGTCCGCAGAGGAAGCACACGAGTGCGGAGCGCAGCACGTCGTTGACGCAGATAACAGAACCGTCCCGTATATCGCCGATGATGTCGGCGACGCCGTGCGATGCATCAGCTTTGAACAATACGTTCTTGCCGTCGAGGTAGGAGGCCGTAAGCGCCTCTTCCCGCGAAATACGTGGACGTGCCGTCTTGGGCGACGTCACCACGACGTCGTTGGTAGCGAGTGCGCGACGAATTCCGCTGAGGAAATCACCATCATTCAATTCTCTCGGCATGTGGTTTTCTCCTATGATTGGCCACATTCCGATACTCAATTAATTATTCTTTTTTCAAGGTGCCTATACATTCAGCGAAGCCGAATGTCGGCCGAACAGTAACATTCGTTACTGTTTTAGGCGACGTTGGATCCGAATGTTCTCCTCGCGAGTCTGGATATTCTGACGTTTGTCGCCGCGCTTCTTTCCCTTGGCGATCGCGATGGAGAGTTTCAAATTTCGTCCTTTATTATACACCGAAAGTGGCACTATTGTCAAACCCTTTTCGCTCTCCGCGCCTCGTATTTGGTCGATTTCTTTTGCTTTGAGGAGCAATCGGCGCGAGCGCTCAGGATCGTAGCTCTTCGGGGCATTTGCCGGCTGCCACGCAGGGATGGTGGCTCCCACCAGGTACGCTTCGCCGCCCCGGGCCAGCACGCGCGCGCCCTTCAAAGAGCCGTGGCCGGCGCGCAGCGACTTCACTTCGTACCCGAACAATTCCAAACCCGCCTCGATGGTTTCGAGAATCTGAAAGTCGAATCCGACACGTTTGTTTTCTACCAAAGACATCCGCATACTATATATCAGCCCTGCGGCGGGGGATATGCGTCGCTTTGGTCATGAATCTTTCATAAAAGACTCGTTACTGTATACTCTTCCGATACGCCCGAGCACACGAAACGGCATAGCATGCGTCGAACCATTTCATCTATGAAAAACACATCAAAATCAACACTATTCCTGTCCTCATTATCAAGCTCATGCGGCATACAGAGACGATGCCGTTCCGTGTGACGGGTATGGCTACAAATCCTGAAAAGAAGGAAAAGAAGCAAAAAGGAGGCAAGCCGACGGCTCCGGAAGGGCCGAATCTTTTTACACAGCTTGCGGTCGCATTTGCGGTCTTTTTGGTCATCACCATCGGCTACTCGTTTGCACGGCAGTATGTCGGGGCAAAGGATACGAATGTGCCGCTTTCTCAGATCGCAGCCGATATATCTTCGGGCACGGTCAGATCAATCGTGGTGCGCGGCGATGAGATCACCGCTACGTATGCGGACGAGAGCATAAAGAAATCTCGAAAAGAGGTGGAAGCATCGCTTCTCGAATCACTCTCGGCATACAATCTGTCCGCAGAGTCACTCACCGCGGTGAACATCGACGTGCAAGATGAGAGCGGGTTCCGATTCTGGTTCCTGACACTCGCGCCCATTCTTGTACCGGCGCTCCTCCTGTTCGGTGTTATCTGGTACCTCTCGCGCCAGCTCAAGGGCGGGGGCATGCAGGCGTTCTCATTCGGTCGCTCGATGGCACGTTTGAGTCGACCGGAAGACGCGCAGAAAGTAACCTTCGCCGACGTGGCAGGAGCTAAGGAAGCAAAAGTAGAGCTCACCGAAATCGTCGACTTTTTGAAAAATCCCAAGAAATTCATCCAGATCGGTGCGCGCATCCCAAAGGGTGTGCTTTTGATGGGCGGGCCGGGTACCGGTAAAACGTTGCTTGCGCGTGCCGTTGCCGGGGAAGCGGGCGTACCATTCTTTTCCATCTCCGGTTCTGAATTCGTGGAAATGTTCGTGGGTGTAGGAGCCTCGCGTGTGCGCGATCTGTTCCAAACCGCAAAGAAAGCCGCACCGGCCATCATATTCATGGACGAGATCGACGCAGTTGGCCGTGTGCGCGGCTCGGGCGTGGGTGGTGGTAACGACGAGCGCGAACAAACACTCAACCAGATACTTGTGGAAATGGACGGTTTTGAACCGAATGAATCAGTCATCGTAATGGCGGCAACAAATCGCCCCGACGTGCTCGACCCCGCACTTTTGCGTCCCGGCCGATTCGACCGCCGCGTCACCATTGATCCGCCGGACAGAAAAGACCGCGAAGAGATCCTTGCCATTCACTCACGCCAGAAGCCGCTCGGGCCGGACGTGAAGATACCGGTCATCGCGGAGCGCACGCCCGGATTCTCGGGAGCCGACTTGGCAAACTTGATGAACGAAGCGGCTATTCTTGCAGCGCGTGAGGATAGAAAAGAAATAACGCAGTACGACCTCATTCGCTCCATTGAAAAGGTAATGATGGGACCGGAGCGAAGATCGCACGTACTCAATAAAAAGGAGAAAGAGATAACTGCGTATCACGAAGCGGGTCACGCGATCGTTGCCTCGGTGCTCCCGTACGCGGACCCGGTGCACAAAATTTCTATCATCAGCCGCGGTCGCGCTGCCGGCTACACGCTGAAGCTTCCGCTCGAAGAGCGAAAGATGCAGTCGAAGAAAGAATTCCTCGATGATATTGCGGTCAGCTTAGGCGGCTTCGTGGCGGAGAAGCTTATCTACGACGATGTAACAACAGGTGCATCAAACGATCTGCAGGTGCTCACGAACCTCGCACGCAATATGGTTGCACGCTGGGGCATGTCGGAAAAAATGGGTCCCATCGCGTTCGCGGCTTCCGCGCAGCGTGCAATGTTCGGCGAAGGAGTGGATAGCGAAGTATCGCAGGAAGTTGCCGCTCACATCGACGAAGAGGTAAAAAAGATAATCACGCACGCGCATACCGTTGCACACGAGGTGATCACAAAGCATCGCAAGGCGCTGGACGCGACCGCGAAGAAGCTCATGGAAGTAGAAACACTCGAACGAGAGGAATTCGAACAGATACTCATCCTGCACGGCATCGAACCGAAGCGGAAAGAGGATATCGAGCACGCCCCGTTAGTTTAACGTTGTCATGCAAACAGTTACGGTCTCCGGTCTGATTGCGTCTCACGACAAAAAACCGTACCGCGGCACCGTTACCATCGACACAAAATCGGGACTTATCACCAAAGTAGCGAAGGGAAAGAATGCCAAGGCAGATCATGTGTTCAGCGACGACAGTCTGATATTTGCAGGATTCGGCGATGTGCATATTCACGCGCGTGAAGACGAGACGGGCAAGCAGGTATACAAAGAGGAGTACCGTACAGCAGCCGACGCTGCGCTTTCGGGCGGTGTGGTGCATGTGAGTGCGATGCCGAACACCCCGAACCCGGTCGTCGGTAAAAAAGAATTCGACTGGCACCGCAATCGGGTGCGTGACATTGCGCATCCCGTTTCAATACTGAATTACCTCGGCATCGACACAAAAACGAAGCCGATAGGGAAGCCGGGAGATTTTTTCTACAAGCTATATTTCGGGAAATCAGTGGGCGATCTCACCGTTACATACGGAAGCGAACTTGATGTGATCCTTGCAAAATACCGCGGCCAGCATGTGTCGTTCCACGTGGAATACGAGCCTATCGTGCTCGCTTCCGCAGGAGGGAAGACCCACGCAGACCGCCGACCGGTTGAGGCAGTGAACGAAGGGCTGCGCATCCTCCTGCCGCTTTTGGAGAAGTACAAAATTAAAGCGAAACTCTGCCACTGGTCTACCGGCGGGGAGAGTTTCGAAATGATAACGGAATTCAGGAAACGCGGGTGCGACATCGTGCTCGAAGTTTCTCCGCTGCATTTGCTCTTCGACACTTCGATGACCGACAAAAACCCGGAACTCTGGACGAAGATCCAAATGAATCCTGCGATTCAGGCACCGGAGCACCGCAAAGCACTCATCAAAGGACTGAAAGACGGATTCATTCAGTACATTGCAACCGATCACGCCCCGCACACCGAGGAGGAAAAGTTTTCCGCGTTCGCGAAATTCGGTAAAGACTACCCCGGTGCAAGCAATATCGAGATAGCGCATGCTATTCGTGCCAAGAACATGACGCTCTATCTTGATACCTGCGTTCAGAACGGTCATAGCGGCGCGCCGTGGCTCGATACCTACGCGGTTGTGTGCACGTGGCTCATGAAAGAACACGGGTTTACACCGCAAGATATTGCGCGCGTCTCCGCATTCAACCCGGGGCAGTTCGTGAACCGGTATTTGAAACAGCAGTTCACGAAGAAGAATCTCGGCAAAGGATTCGGCGAGATAAAAAAGGGGTTCATGGGCTCGCTTACCGTACTCAATACAAAGAAGACTACATATGTGGAGCGCAA
>CAYQQI010000048.1:0-7365 GCA_964419595.1 uncultured Candidatus Saccharibacteria bacterium | reverse complement strand
GTCTTGTTGTACCCGTATTTCCTCACGCAAACGCATCCATATTTTCCCTGTGTGATTCTCCCCCTCGCCCTCTCCCATATCCCAGAAACCGTCGCCCGGCGGGTCGGTCGTGATCCATTTCTCGATTCGAAGCACTCCGGAGTCTTCAAGTGCTGCTCGTACATCCTGATGCTGTTCCAATTTTGCACGGCAGAGCGCTTCCATGACTGTGAGCTTTCTTTCCGAAAATCCTACGAGCTGTGCCGGTTTATGTTTCTGGGATACCTGCCATGCTATATACGGGCTTTTGGCCCTGCGAATTTCTTCCCGAATGGTTTCATCTTCGTAGCGGAGGCAGTGATACGCATGCTCAACCGTGGGATACAGAACGCCTTCGTATTCAATTGCATGCGCGGAGAATCCCGAAAAATACACCGCAAACCGCTCAAGCGGGACAATTTCCTTATTCATACTTCAATATCGGCCATGAAGAGCTTGTGCTCGCGCTCGAATGCCCAGAGCGCGATGTGATAGATACCGTATGTGATAAAGAACGCGGATGCGACATCAATGGAGTAGTGTATGTGTCCAAGTAGTACGATGATAACGAAAAAAGCGGAACCACATAAGAACGAGTTACGTATCCACGGGATGTGCCAATACGCGAGCGCCGCAAGAAACGTCATACCCGTATGGCCCGAGAAAAATTGATCGGAACCGAAGAAAGCACTCGTTATGACGCTGCCAAAATCACTCGCGTAGTGGGCCTCCGGAGGGCCAAGATGAGTGAGGAGTGTGAACCCGGAGCGGACAAGGATAAAAAGAGTGAGTCCATGCAGTATGAATGGGATGCTTCGCGGCTGTGCGAGCACAATGAACACGGTGAACGCGACCGCGATGAATGTGCCGTATACAAAGAGTCCGTCCACCTCGACCGCAGGAAAACTCGACAGAATGAGGTCTGCGACTTGGGGCCCGGCTTCCTCGGTCGCGCGATCAATTGCCCAAAAGTTCACATACAATGCACCGGCGAGAACGACGAGTGATATGCAGAGCGCCGTTATATAGCCGCGTGTATCCAGCGCGGCACGATATTCGCGCGAGAGGCGCCGTACACTGAACCATTCCACTATTGTCGGCACCGATGCCATACGGTGAGTATACGCGGGAAGGATGCGACGCAAAATCGGTGAAATAGGTATACTGCCTCAATGGATCCCGAGGCATTGATGAGCATCCTGCTCGCGTATCGCTACTGGGTACTTTTACCGCTTGCGATAATCGAGGGACCGATGCTCGCATTCGTATGCGGCGTGCTCATTTCGCTCGGGTTTCTGAGCGCACCCCTTACACTTTTTATCCTGGTCGTGGGGGATATAATCCCGGACACCATCTTTTATACCCTTGGTCGTTTTTGGAGTGATAGACCGTTCGTAAAACGCATCGCGGCACGCATCGGTGTAACAGAAGCGCATTTCGATGATGCGCAGCGCCTGTGGGTCGAACACCCAGGCAAAACTATGCTCATGAGTAAATTCGCCTATGGGGTCTCGGCGGCGTTCCTTTTTATGGCGGGGCTCATGCGCATGTCCGCATACCGTTTCTACGGCTACTCCGTCTCGATTTCCATTGCGCACTACATGGTCATTGTGATCGTCGGATACTATTTCGGCGCGTCACTCATTGCGACCGGACAAGTCGTACAGATACTCGAGTACGGCGCGATCGGACTCACGCTCTTGATATCCGCTTACGTTGCGTTCATGTGGTACATGCGCAAGTCGTTCCCGATGACCGACGGTCCCAAAGACGAATCATGAAAATAGCCATATGCACCGACATGTATCTCCCGCAACTCGGCGGCGTTGCGGACTCGGTCGTGCTGCAGGCACGCGGCCTACGTGAGCTCGGTCACGATGTGCACATTTTTGCAGCACACATGCAAGGTGAAGTTGAAGACGAGCATGTGACACGATTCGTATCCTTGGAGCTTTTCGGCGGAATGTTTTGCATCGTTTCCCCGTTCGGTATTAGTGCCGCGCTTTTGAACTACGGCCCCGACGTTATCCACGTGCATTCGTTCGGCACAATCGGACTCATGTCACGATACATCGCAAAGAGACTTTCCATCCCCTCGGTCGCAACGACACACGGCTCTCCGGTGGATTACTTGCACTATTTTTATCTCAATTTCGAACCATTCCGGTATCTTGTGCTCAAATTCGTGGCGTGGTTCTTCGGAGGATTTACTGTTGTGACGGCCCCGGCATCTCAGCCGATGCAGACGCTCCTGCATGCGGGCATGAAACACGCACGAACTGCCGTGGTCTCGAACGCAGTCGACTCAGCATTATTTCGGCATCTCGACGAGCGCGTCGCCCTCAAAGAGCGGATGGGTATTACTCGCCATGCCGTACTTATATTCGGACGTCTTGCAAAAGAAAAGAATCTTGATGAGGCGCTTGAAATATTCGCAGATGTACATGCGCGCACCAAGGCAGAGCTCGTTGTGCTCGGAGACGGACCGATGCGCACAGAGCTCGAAGCGAAGGCGAGGAGACTCAGTATTGCGGAGGATACTTTTTTCCTCGGGCGACTCTCCGGCGATGAACTGGTGAGTGCCATCAACGCGTGTGACGTCATGCTTATGACGAGTCGCTCCGAAGCGCAGCCGATGACAATTCTCCAGGCAAATCTGTGCGGTGTGCCCGTCGTGGGGGCACGAGCGGCGGGAATTCCCGAGAGTATAAAGGACGGCACTACCGGCTTTGTGATCGACCCGAAAGATCGAAATGCATTTGTCGATCACGTGTCACGTCTCATTTCCGACGAAACGCTTGCGCGCACCATGGGTATGGCAGCAGTAGAGCGCGCGCGCTCACACGAGCCCGTGGGCATCGCTCGTATCTGGGAGAGTTTGTACCGCACGCTGCCCGGCGTACTTTAAACATCTGTCCGGACGAACGTGTACATTGGCTTGATCGCAAGCAGATAGATATTTGCCGCCGTGAATAGCGCCGCGAGTATCCATGCGGCTTTTTGTTCGAACCCGACAAGCGTGAGCCCGAGAACGAATACGCACATGACTGTTCCGAGCAGGTCGATAAGAATCTTTTTACGAAGCGTCGCATCGTGAGCAGTACGGCCTAACATGTGTGCGTACTTCGCAGGCGCTATGGTGAAAACGGTAAGTGCGAAAAATGCGAACGCGAGCGGTATGCCGATAGTAAGTGCAAGCCCGATGTATGCCGCGGCGAGTGCGATGTCGATGAACGACTGGAACAGAGACGGCGGTGTGAACGATGTGTAAAAACGAACCGAGAAAAAAGTATTGAGGGTCAGTACCGCATAAAAGATGACGTGCGGTACAACGAATTCCCACGGAACACTATGGAAGAGAATCGACCACATGCCGACGACGGAAAATAGTATGGTTGCAGCGAGTGCGCGATTTTTCGGGCTCATCGGATATCAGTGTACTCGCGGTGGTACGGTCGTCCAAAGATAACCGGCCATGCGTAATTCATGACGTAATGCATGTTGGTTTTAAGGTACCCTTCCTTCACAAAGCGACGGGCCGAAGTTAGACCGGAGAAATCCATGCGGAAAACCGTTTTGCCCTGCGTATGCAGACGCTTTGCGAGGGTCATATCTTCGCCGTAGAAGGAAACGTTCGGATCAAATCCTCCGATGGCGATGATCGCTGAGCGCTGAACGATAAAATTACCGCCGAGCAGCATGTAGCCGACGAGTCGGTACATGACGGGTGCGGTAAGCCACCAGCCGAGTGCGAGGGTGAAGTTCCACATGCGCGACGGTGCGTCGTAGTAATAGACCGGACCGCTCCACGATACGGCGCGCGGATATTCACCGATCAATACTTCTGCTTTTTCAAACCAACCTTCCGGCAATCGACTGTCGCCGTCCATGTAGGCAACAAATTCCGCGGTCGTTGCCTCGAATCCGGTCTGTCGTGCGCGCGTGAGGCCCTTTCTCTCTTCACGCACAACGATAACGCTGGGAAATGTACGTGCCGCATCCCCCGTTGCGTCGGTGGATGCATTGTCTACAACAACAATTTCTTTGAATTTACCCTCCGCATTCGCGAGTACAGACTCGATGCACAGACCGATATAGTCCGCTTCGTTATGCGCGGGTATAACGAGGGAGATCTGCATAGTATTCAAACTTTGGGCGACTATCGGGAATCGAACCCGAATCGAGGGCTCCACAAACCCTAGTGTTAACCGTTACACCATAGCCGCCATCGGCAAACCAAACATCTGAGTTATAGCAGAATAGCGCCTCATGCGCGAGAAGCTAACGGGTTTCTTCTATCAACTCAGGCATCGAATCCGTACGCACAACAGTGAAGCGGATGCGGCCTATCATGAGCCCGCTCTCGGTAAGCACATTCACGCGCCATGAGCCCGCCTCGGGGTACTGCTTTTCCGAGTAGCCGCGGAACCCTCCTTCTCGACCGCCGTGAATGGTGAATTTCACGTCGCTTCGTGTTTCCCACTTCTCAGCAGTATCGTTAAAATACTGCCACTGATGTCGCAATACCGTCGAGAGACCGGACGGCGCAAAAACGGCCGTGAATATATACGCCTTACCTCCCTGTTCGAGGTGATATACGGCGGGAGTGTTCAGGTACCGAGCAGCGAGGGTCTGATGTTCACCCTGTAGTACGTACGCACTCTCGGCTCTCACAACCCCGTGGTATACGGCTCCTTCTTTCATCGCGAGCGGGAGCGGCGGGATGAGATTGGAAAAATACAATACGTTGAACGTGATGATAATAACGATGAGTGAGCGGATGCTCGTTCGCCTCGTTTCCATATACCGCTCAAAGATGAGCGTGCGTAAGAGCGCCATGACGAGCGCGATAATGCCGATGCTCACTAAGCCTGAGAACAAGAACATGAGCGGACCGATCTGCTTAAAGATGAGCGGGAGGAAAAAGATGAAGAATGAGTACAGGGCCGTGAAGTAAATGGAGAGCTGGAACGGGAGGCGGAGATAGAGCTTACGAAATCGTTCATTACCGAGGAGTAGGAACGCGAGGACGAGAACGAATACCCACGAGACAGCGACGCCCGCGCTGCGGCTGTACAAACTCAAGTAGCCCGAGAACAGTGCGCCGAAAAAGAGTTGAATAACCACCGGCAAGTACGGAGCAATAGCGAGCGTGAGACGGTACTGAAGACGACCGGATTCGATCAGATTCAAGAACACGATGGCAACACCGGCAAAAACAAGATACGAGAGCAGGAGGACATTGCCGAAAATCACATCGACTCTGTTCAGAAGCACGTAGTTATCGAGCAAAAAGCCCGCAATAAGTGCGATGGGAGAAACGTATCGTTCGTACCAATGAATGAGCTCCGAGGTGCTCTTGGGGAGGTATTGCCGGATCATGTGTATGCAAATGATAGCAAACATGGGGTCCCGTTCGCTCCTAGCGAACGGGACCATACGAAGCAAGCTGAGCTTGCGCTTTTACGTGCACGTGCCTGAGAAGATCGCGACTGACGGTCGCGGCATCAACGATACCCCCGACAAGCATGCAACAAACGAGCAGTACGGCCTTTCGCTGGGGCCGATAGATATACCGCCGGGTGAGCAGGAAAAGTATGTACCCGACGACAAGCGTTGTGACGAACATCGGTACACTCCAAACTCATGACGACTCTCTTTGTATACCCGCATATAACGGGTGGGTCAAGAAAATACCGCGACATTGTCGCGGTTTTTTCTCTTGTGCGCCGGAGAGGACTCGAACCTCCACGCCCATTACAGGCTTCACCACCTCAAGGTGAAATGTCTACCAATTTCAACACCGGCGCATCACTGCTCCGCGATTATACGCATCGGTTGCACTAATATCAAACTCCCTAAAAAGTCAAAGGCTCCCTTTCGGGGGCCTTTGGTTATTTTTTGCTTTATGCCTGCTCCACTGCGGCTGCCTCTTCGGCGGTCGGTGTGGCGACTTCTATCGGGTCCTCTTCGATGCCTGTTACTACCGGAGCAGCGGACTTGTTCACGAGGACGGTGCGGCGGAGCATGCGGCGAGCCTCACGAGCAACCTTGTCCCGGAGGAAGTAGAGCTTGGCGCGGCGCATGGTTGCGCGCTTCACGATCTCTATCTTGTCTATCATCGGAGAATAGAGTGGGAAGATCTTTTCTACCCCTACACCGCTCGATACGCGGCGGACCGTAAAGGTGCCCCCTGCCTCGGTTCCGTGCTTTCGCGCAAGAACCAGGCCCTCGAATGTCTGGATGCGGGTCTTTCCCTTTTCTTCAATTTTCTGGTGCACGCGAACAGTGTCTCCTGAGCGGAGGTCCATATTTTTGCGTGCTTCCACGTCTACCGGTGAAATTGTGAACGCCATAACGTCGCGGCACTGTAACATGCAGGGCCTTGGGAGGCAAATGAAGGCCTCGAAGCGGCCCGTCAGGACTGGCTGTAATCGCAAAGTGCGCTAGTATAGGCCTCTCGGGCGATTAGCTCCAGGGGACGATGCCTTTGTTTGCGTTGAGGAATCGTAATCCGGGTTAGCGTCACAAGGCAGGGGCGATTAGCTCAGTTGGTAGAGCAACGCTTTTACACAGCGAAGGTCACAGGTTCGAGTCCTGTATCGCCCACTCGAAAACACTTACCCCGGATGCGCGAGCATTCGGGGTTTAGTGTTTTTGGGCGATACAGGACTCGAAAGCGAGCGCCGGGGCCCCGCGAGTACGCGGGGAGGTGCGAGCAGGGCCGAGAGGAGTTTCGGTTCGACGGAACCAAAACGAGCTCTTGGCCGAGTCCTTATTGCCCTCGGTTGGAATCGAACCAACATAGGCGGCTTAGAAGTCCGCTGCACTATCCATTGTGCTACAAGGGCGAAACTGAATCGTATCGGCCAGGCCGAGTACGGTCAATTACTTCGCCGGGTCGGTGACCTCGGGAGTGATGGTTTTACCCATCTCGAAGTTCGCACTGCGCTCCCCGAATTTTACGAGCACTTCTTCGAGCTTGGCTTTATCGATGGCCGCGGTCTGTTGCGAGGTCCCCTGCTCTGAGGCAGAAGACATCGTCGTTGTAACGGATGAAAATTCCCACACCCCAAAACAAATAGCGAGTCCCGAGGCAATGACGGCTACTAACAAAACCACACGCCAATAGAGTTCCGCGAGCGGTCGAAGATTCTCGGGCTCATGCCTCGCTTCGTAAAGTTCTTTGAATGAACCGTGGTCGGGGGTCATCATATCGATACGGATATCAACGTTTGTACGCGTATGCGGGCGTTTATGTGCCACGGTGGTAGTTTCGGGTCCGGACTTGGCTGTTTTTCAATATCGATCTGATCGATGGAAGAGAGGAGCGGAAGTTTCTCATAC
>CAYQQI010000047.1:0-7467 GCA_964419595.1 uncultured Candidatus Saccharibacteria bacterium | reverse complement strand
GATTCGATTGGGCTAAGTGGTCGACGCTCCGCCCCGACCAGGAAGATAAATCGTATCCGGGCTTTATCCTGAAGTCGAAGCGCCCCGTCTCGCAAACGGCCGGTGCCGGGGCGATCACCCAGTAAATATCCGCGTTCGATCACGGAATTTCGGAAGTAGTAAGGCAGCGTTGGAGACAGTTCCAAACCTGTTATCATGCACATATGCACCGTAGACGGGCCTTCCTCGTTCTGATTTTCTTCGGTCTCATTCCCCTCGGAGCGACTGCCGCAACTATGTATGCAGTGACTACCGTTACAGGGTCGGCGAGTATCAACGGGGCCCTTTCGAAGACCTCGGGTTCGTTCATGATCGACCACCCCCTCGACCCGAAAAACAAACTTCTCTACCATTTCTTTGTCGAATCTCCGGACGTAAAAAATATTTACGACGGCATCGCAGTGCTCGATGAGAAGGGTGGTGCGCTCATCGAACTGCCGGATTATTTTTTCGCGCTGAACAAAGATCTCAGGTATCTTGCGACCCCGATAGGGAGTCCCATGCCTGATCTATATCTCTCGAGTGAGGTGCACAGGAAGTATCTCGGACTTTTCGGTGCGCCCGCTCTTCGGATTGCAGGGGGCATACCGGGCGGTAAGGTGTCATGGCAAGTAACGGGCATTCGGCATGATCCGTTCATTCGAGCGTATCCTATTATTCCTGAGGTCTCCAAAGGGCCCGATCAAATCGTTGATATAGGTGAATATATCCACCCTGAGCACTATGCCGAATAAATCCCTTCTCGTATTTCTCGGGCTGACACTTCTTGTTCCCGCTATTGCGTTTGCCGCGACCTTGTCGCTCACGGGCAATGTACGGTTTATGGGCGCTTTGAATATCCAGGGGGCACTCTCGAAAGGCGCCGGCACCTTCGAGATCGATCATCCGCTGGACCCGAAAAATAAACTCCTCTTCCATTCTTTTGTTGAGTCTCCCGATGTAAAGAATATCTACGACGGCATTGTCGTACTCGACGAGAGCGGGGAGGCGATCGTCACACTTCCGGCCTACTTCGATGCGCTCAACAAAGACGTGCGCTACCAGTTTTTTGCTATCGATCAAGCAATGCCCGGCCTTTTTATAAAAGAAGAAGTACGGAACAATCAGTTCACTATTTCCGGCGGGAAAGCAGGAGGGAGAGTTTCGTGGCAAGTGACCGGTGTGCGCCACGACCCGTATATCATCGCAAACCCTGCCATTGTTGAGGTTGAAAAGGGTGAGGGCCAGCCGTTAAAAAAAGGTGAGTGCATATTTGAACCTCTATGCGAGTAACAGTAACCCTTACGCTCGCGCTGATGATCGGACTACCATATGGAGTAGCGGCCTATGGTGAAGGTAGTTACTATGGCGAAGGCACCTACTACTCACAGGGCACCTATTACTCACAAGGCACCTATTACTCACAAGGCACCTACTACTCGCAACCCTCGTACAAGACTACTTTTACGAAAAATGCAGTAAACGTAGGAAACTTTCACGTAACGGGAACTATTTCAAAAGGCTCAGGCACGTTCGTGATCGATCATCCGCTGGACCCGAAAAATAAACTCCTCTTCCATTCTTTTGTTGAGTCTCCCGATGTAAAGAATCTCTACGACGGGAACGCTGTGCTGGACGTGCGGGGAGAAGCAACGGTGCAACTTCCCTCGTACTTTGATGCACTGAATACGGACGTTCGTTACCAATTAAAGCCGGTCAACGCTCCGATGCCGAACTTGCACGTAAAAACGGAGGAAAAGAACAATCAATTTACGATCGGCGGCGGGGTACCCAATGGTCGCGTATCGTGGCAGATAACCGGTACAAGGCACGACCCCTACATCCTCGCGAACCCGATCATACCCGAGGTCAAAAAAGGACCGGGGCAGCTCGTTCTCAAGGGCGAGTACCTGTACCCGGAACTCTATCCGGAGTCCGCGTTTAGCTTTGCACTTCCGTCACACTGGGAACCTCAAAACAAGCAATGAAGAACAAGGGAGTCGGTCTTGGGGCTGCAGTGATTTTGCTGCTTGTCGGCGGGTATTTTGTGTACGATCATTTCAGTGGGCCCGCCTCGGGGTATCGCGAGGTCCCGGCAGAAGAACCGGGACATGGTGTCGTGGGTACAGTGGGGCGAGACGAAGATCCCTATGATATTGAGGTCGCGTATACAGAAGACGGATATGCGACAACGAGCATAACGGTGAAAAAAGGCACGCGCGTACGTTTTCTGAATGCCTCAAATGGATCCACCTGGCCGGCCTCCGGTATTCACCCGACTCATACGCTGTATCCTGAAAAAGAACCCACCGATTGTCTGGGGAGTTCGTTCGATTCATGTAAGCGTCTTGCGCAGGGTGAATTCTTCGATTTTACGTTTAACTATGTAGGGCGTTGGCCGTTCCACGATCATCTACACGGTTACCATTCCGGTACAATTGTCGTAGAGTAGGGTAACTGTGAACAACTACGGAAAGCGCACAATTTTCTTGATCGTATCGTCGGTCCTGATCTCGGTCATAGCCTTGCTCTATGCTCTGGCGGCGCATGTGCCGTACGCCGAGGCGGCGTCGATCGGCGTCGACGTCGAGTCGTTCAGCGAGCTATCGGAGCGGTTCGAGGGACTGACGCGCAAAAAAGGCGGGGTATACGCCTTCGAGGTATTAAAGCGTGCACAATTGCCGCCGAATACCGATACGCATCTGCTTGGGCATGTGATCGGAGATGTGTTCTATACCCAAACGGGGGTTGAGGGTATTGCACAGTGTTCACAAGACTTCAGGAACGCATGTTCACACACGATCGTTGTCGGGGCACTGAACGAGTTCGGTCCCACAGATGCGACGCAACAAAAGATCCGAGATGCATGTAAGCGAGCGCCCGGCGGATCCGGGGCGTATACGATGTGTTATCACGGACTCGGCCATGGTGTGTTTGCGTACTACGGATACGACCTTGCGGAGACCGTCGCGTTTTGCACACGTGCGGGCACATCAGAGTTTCAGCATGAGGAGGCCGCACAATGTATCAGTGGTGCGGTAATGGAACTCTTGAGCGGCGGAGCACACGATCACCACCAGTGGCTTATCGCGCGCACAAAGTATTTATTGCCGGAGACGCCGCTTGATATCTGCATGAGCGGGCTTGTCCCGGATGTGGCAAAAACGCTCTGTTTGAGCTACCTCACACCCCGACTCCTGGAGCTTGCCGGAGGCGAAATGGGAGATCCCGACCCTGTAACATTCGAGAAGGCTTTTTCATATTGTGCGCCCATTCGAGAGAAAAGATGGAGGGACGCGTGCTACGGTGGTTTCGGAAAAGAATTTATTCCTCTCGCCGCATCTCGTGATATACGCACAATCGAGCACATGAGTGACGAGGCGTATACCAAAGCTGCCGGCTGGTGCATGCGCACCACAATTGTGGAGGCCAGCAGCGCCTGTATTCGCCAAGCACTTCAGTCCGTTTTCTGGGGCGGAGAAAATGACCCTGCCGCTTCGCTTCGGTTTTGTCGACTCGTCGAAACGAGTGTTGCCGCGAGTTGTTACGACGAGTTGGCGAGTGCCGCTACAACCTATATATCAGAGGCCGAACGCAATGAACTCTGTCTGCAATTTCCCGAGGAGTATCGTGATGTGTGCGATACGAATGCACTTCCTGATTCGCCCAATCGCAGCGGTCACTAAGGCGGATGTATATGCACATGTCCTCACGTCGGACGGTTCTCCTCGTTGTCCTTGTCATTGTTTCTCTATTGGCTATTGCCTGGACATTCGATAGCACGAGCTCAAAAGAGAGTACTCGATCAACATCTTCTGCCGAAGCAAGGTGGGTTGAAAGAATACATACGATCGGGGGACGTGAGGCCTACCGGGAGTTGAGCGATTCAATAGCGACTGAAAATCCTTCAGCTCAACATCAACAAGGGCATGTGTTCGGGGGAGCACTCTATTCCGCAGAGGGGAGAAGCGGGCTTAGTGTGTGTGATGCACAATTCAACTATAGCTGTTTTCACGAATTTATCGGTCGCGCCATAGCAGTCGAAGGACTTTCTGCAACGCGGGAACTGAATGACGTGTGTTTTTCGGAGGATGTCCCATTTCCGCTTACATGTCAGCACGGCATAGGCCACGGCATTCTTGCATCGCTCGGGTACGAAAAAAAAGCTGTTGATACAGCGCTTGAAGAATGCAGTCGGCTTCCGCACGTCGGTTCGATCGGCGGTTGCTATGGGGGCGTTTTTATGGAATTCAACTTCCGGACGATGCTCGCGGAAGACTCGGTTCGCGCGCCATTGCAGGACGACATGCTCTTTCCGTGCAATGACCTGAGGTCTGAGTATCAGAGTGCGTGCGTCTTTTGGCAGCCTGCCTGGTGGTATTTGACGGATACACGAAACGGTCATTCGAAGGAAGATAGTTTCACCAAGATGGGTCGCCGGTGCGACACATTTGGACCGTCCGTGCGTCGGAATTGTTACGAGGGAATAGGGAACATTACTGCTCGCGAGTCGAATTTTGACGCTCGTGCGGGTGCCACATTGTGCGACCTCACATCTGATGAGGATGAATATCGACTACTGTGCAGGAACTTTTTGGCCGATTCGCTCAATGTCGGAGGGTCAGGGAAAAAGGGTGACGCGGCTGCGGTGTGCGAAGATCTTCCTGATACAATGCGGCGCGCTTGTATGAAATATGTTACTGAATAAAAAAATACGTTACGGTATCCCGCTCCTGCTACTCATGTGTATCAGCGGTATCGCGTATGCCGCGCACTCAAGGGCTGACGTAGTGGTGATGTTTACAGCGCACGGTTTCGAACCTTCGCGTATCTTCATACATACGGGTGATACGGTAACCTTTGTCTCAGATTCGGCGGATTTTTGGCCGGCATCCGATTCTCATCCGACCCATACGCTCTATCCGGAGTTTGACCCGACACGAGCACTTTCACCTGGAGAGCGTTGGTCGTTCACATTTGATCGTGCCGGTGTCTGGCCATTTCATGATCATCTTGCCTCCGGTCATACGGGCACGATCTTCGTCGAAGGCGAAAAAGGAGAGAGTACCGAGGCCTGTCTCAAGGCTTACGGTGATGGGACGCGTCCGCAGTGTTGGGAGGCTGAGCTCATATCAATGTTGGGTTCAGAAGGACTCAATGGCGCATTCGACACCGTGTATAGCTGGTATGGGAATGAGCCTGAGTTCCGAAAAAATTGTCACGATGTCATGCACATCCTCGGGACGAGAGCATATACGGAATTTTTGAAGAACAAAACTGCCGTCGACCGGCCCGAAGTTTCGTATTGCGGCTACGGCTTTTACCACGGATTCATGGAGACCATGCTGATAGAGCGCGGCCCAGGAGGGTATGACGAAGCTCGCGCATATTGCGAAGCAATGACGGGAGAAAAGGTGCGGGGGAAGGGCCCGTGCTATCACGGGATCGGGCATGCACTCTTGGATTCTTTGCCATCCGACTATTGGGGGAGCGGAGAGCGTATGGCAACAAAAAGCATTGCCACATGCGAATCAATTCTTCTGAATGAGTATGAACGGGCGCGTTGCGCTTCCGGAGTTTTTAATGCGCTTTCCAACGCATACGGCTCAAATGACTACAATATTTCTTTCGAACCGGACGGGCCCGTTCCCGTGTGCGCAGCGCAAAAAGAGGAGTATCAGAGATATTGCTATATGGAAATGGGAAATAATTTCATACGCCATCATCCATGGGACCGGGTACAAAGTTTTGCCTTTATCAATGGGCACAAGAGCCCGGCTGTGCGTCGTGCCCTCATGATGGGATATATGGATACCGAGATGAAGCGGTCGATCAATGTTGTGGATCTTGATGAGTTTGCGGGACTCTGTACGTCGATACGGGAAGTCGGTGTTGCGGACGCGTGCATCATAGGTGTCCTTACAGGGCTGCAAGGCCTGGGTGAACCCGGCAAAGAGATGATACGAATGAGCGCTTTTTGTGAAGCGCTCAGCGATCCACATCAGAATGGAGTGTGTCAAGACTTCGTAAAGTACGGACAGGACCGGGTAGTGAAATAAATAATCCGTATTACACTGTGCCGATGAAGGATATGCGAAAACCGGCGGTTGCGGCGGTTGCCCTGGTTTTACTGATCATTGCAGGTTTGGGGGCAGGCGCCGTTTTGCGCTCCGCGGATGCCCTGGGTGGTACCGCGACACCCAAACAACAAATGGAAGAGGGTTTTTGGAGAGAGAAAGTTCGCTCTGAGGGAGCACGCGTTGCATACGAAGCGTTCAAATCATTTCAGAGGAGCCAACCTATCAATTACGAGCACAGGCTCTCGCATCTATTCGGCGCCGCTCTCTATAAAGAGCTCGGCGTGGCAGCGTTATCCGTGTGTGATTTTGAAACTGATATCGGCTGCTTGCACGAATTCTTTCGCCAATACGCAGACGGGCACGGACTCTCATCACTTCTAGAGGTTGAAAAAGGTTGCGAGCAAAATAAAAACGCGCTCGGTCCCTGTCGACACGCGATCGGGCACGGCGTTCTTACCTACTATGGTAAGACCGAGGAGGGACTCGTACAGGCGCTAGAAATGTGCGGTTCGTCATTCGGCTATGACGATGTGCTGGGATGTATGGGAGGTGTTTTTATGGAATACAACGGCTACGTGACGCTTGATCCAAAGGATACGTTGCAATCACCGGAATCCAATTGGTATGGCGCGTGCGAGGCTGTGCCGGAGAAGTTTCGGCGTCCATGCGTATGGTGGCTGCCCAGATGGTGGAGCGAGCACTTCACGACGAGCAACGAACCGGACCTGACACCGGTGAAAAGCTATACCAAAATGGCCCAACTGTGTCGGGATCTGCCGTTGCCTAAGTATCGACGTGAATGTTTTGAACATGTCGGACAAAACGTGTCGGGTGCAGTGAAGTACGACCCGGAACAAGTGAAATTGCTTTGCAACACCATAACCGTGAATGCGGAGGAAAAATTGTACTGTCTCTCGTACGCGGCCTCCATATTTACCTATTCCACGTGGGAAAGTTATCAGCCGTATGGCAATATGATCGCCTCAACGACCCTCCCGACCCGGGAAAAAGCTCGCGCGGTCTGCGCGGAATTATCCGATGCGGAGAAAGAATATTGTTATCACTACGCAGATAACCAAAACTATCTCCACAACGAGCTACCGCTTCCATTCTCGGCACGAGAGTGAACGAAGTCGGTTCACGCACTCGCGATCAATGAACTCGCTCTGTTTCAAAGCGCACACAAATCGGGTAAGATGATGCATCATGGCTTTCAGTCGCACAGTTTTCGTGATCCTGTGCGCCATTGTTATTGTGTGCGGAGTCGGTGGCTATGCCGTTTTGGCAAGTTCAAATGAGCCGCTCGTTATTCTTGATCTGAGAGACCAACAGCAGGTTTCTGTCGTTCTCACGGAACAGGGATTTGAAC
>CAYQQI010000046.1:0-7507 GCA_964419595.1 uncultured Candidatus Saccharibacteria bacterium | reverse complement strand
AAGGGTTGGATTCGTGGCATTGGTTCAAACAGTCCGGCTACGATTTCAAGAGCGCGGGAGAGAATCTTGCTGTCGACTTTTCTGATTCGGCCGACGTAGAGCGGGCATGGATGAACTCACCAACTCACCGCGACAACATATTGAACGGTAAATACACCGAAGTGGGTATCGCTACCGCATCCGGAATGTATAACGGCCACTCCACGGTCTTTGTAGTCACGATGTTCGGCACGCCTCGTGTGGGGGCTACGACGCCGGCACCGCAGAACCCGGAGTTTGAAGCCGTCCCATCGGATCCGAACAAAATTGCGACCGCACAGAATCCTTCGACCGTGCTCGGCGAGAATACGGAAACACAGCCCGTCACACCCGCAGTGCTTCCGAACACGAATGTGCCCGAGGCGGAGACACCGGTCGCGGCACCGCAGCGGGAAGTGAAGCTGCCGCAGGCTGCAGCGCTCGCACCCGTGCCCACGGAGCAGGCACCCATCGGAGCCATCGTGCGTGAATCGAATGACTGGCAAGTGCTCGCCACATCGCCCTCCACCACGCTCAAGTATTCGTACTACCTGCTCGCGCTCTTGGTGCTACTCGCGCTTGCGGTAGACACCGGGCTCGAGATCCGTTGGCACCACCGAAAGCGTGCGGCAACGGCGGGCTTTATGCTTGCCGCAATGGCAGGGCTCTTCTGGTACGCAGACTACTCAATGTTTCGCCACGCGACCGTTGCGAACTCGGGCGCCACGCTCACACGTTCTCTTTAAAGTTTTCTCTATCCTCGGCTACTTTTTTGAGGGAGGTTTCGCATCCTTCTTATCCTTCGGAAGGGGAAGCGTCACTTTTGTGCCCTTACCTTCAAATGACTGGAGCCACACTTTGCCGCCGTGCGCCTCCACTACATGCTTTGCAAGGTAGAGCCCGAGGCCGGAACCGTTGGGGCGCATGTGTTTGGCATTCTCGCCGCGGTAGAACTTAGTGAACAGGAATTGCATCTCGCTTTCAGGGATGCCGATACCGCTGTCCTCGATGGTGAGCTCGTAGCCGGTCCCGGTATCAACAAGCGTCAATGTGATCGTTCCTTTCTGCGGGGTATATTCCACGGCGTTCTCGAGCACGTTGTAAATGGCTGTCGACATTCGGTAGGCATCGACATAGGAAACGAATTTCCCCTCGGGGAACGAGGTCTGCACCTTTAGTTCTCGCTGCTTGATGGGAAGCGCGAGGTTCTCGATCTGTTTTTTTATCACATCGACGATATCGACGTTGGAGAACGCGTAGCCGAACTTTCCTTCTTCGATATCCGCACTCGCCACGATGTTATCCACGATGAGCCCGATACGCACCACCGTTTCCTGAATTTCGCCGATACGTACCACACGATCCGCAGGTGAAAGTGCGGGATCAGAAAGCGTGCTCACTGCCCACTTAAGCCCGGTGAGTGGCGTGCGCAGTTGGTGCGCAGCAATGACCACAAGCTCATCTTTTTTGGTGGAGAGACTCGCGTTCGCTGAGCGCGTATCGACCGAAAAGGCGAGCGCGGAAGCGATACCGCGCTCAAGTTCTGCGATGTCGCGCGAGTGTGCGGTCGGCATGACCGGCACGTGTTCGAATTCGCCTTTCCTGGTGGCTTCGAGCCATTTCGTGATCTTGTGAATGGGATGCACGAACACCCAGTCGATATACGCCCCTGCGAGCGCGAGACTCACGCCAAAGAGTGCGACCACAAAAACCATATAGAAGTGGAATTGGTATCCGTACACATCGAGTTTGGTCGCAAGAAATTCAATGAATACGCGGCGTGTTTCTTCTTCACGACTGAGTGCACTATCAAATACAAGTGCGAAGGTGATGGGAAGAATGCTCGCGAGCGCGAGCGCGAAAAGCACCTTCGTGCGCAGATGAATTCCGTGCGGCTTAGCCGCCGAGGATGCTTCGGTAATTTGCACCATTGATGCTAATCATAACGCGCAAAACGCTATGAATCGTCGCTGTAGGTATATTTCTGTGGCTATCGAATCTATTGCTGGATATCGTCGCCGGCCGCTTTTTTGAAGAGGTTGAATACACGATTCATAAACAGCTGTATCGGTTGCTTTTTTCTTTCCGGTGAGAGCATCGCGTTGCCTTCGGAATCGAACGATATAGAACCGCTCGTCGGGTCGATGGTGGTGAATTCTCCTATTGTGCCGAATTGTCCGAGCCACGGAATAGGAGAGGACGTGGCGCGAAGGAAGATGGCGTTTGAACCGCTCGCATTGATGCTGCGAATGAAGAATCCGTGCGGAGTGCCTGTGGCCAGCGACGAGCTCGCGCGCAAGTATATGGGCTTGCCCGGTATGCCCTTGGGCAGTTGAATGACCCGGTCCTCTACAACCTGGCCGTTCTCTTTGCGAAATACGCGAACTTGTCCGGATGTGGTGCCGTTCACATTTTGCACGTGCTGCTCAAAGCGGATCTCCTGTTTTCCTCTTGGACCGTTCGGCACCGACAGCATCTCTTTACGAGCCTTTCGGAGACGATCGAGTCGCTCTTGGATCGCTTCTTCCTCTGCAACTGAACAGGGTTGTTTTGCGCCAAAGCATTTGTCGGACATGAGCGTGCGTAAATACTGTTGGAGTTCTTGCGGGGTGAGGTACGTGTCATCGACATATACTGCGCCGCTCGGGGGAGCGACCACATTACCGGTATTGCTCGTTACTGTCACCTCGGTGTTCGACTGAACGCTGTTCATCAAATTCGTAACATTCACCGTGGCGCTTGTATCCCCGATCGCAGAGGCTTCGGAATACATATAGGTTTGTGCGCTCGCGACTTGGGTGAGAGAAAATGCGCAGATAACAGCAAGGCTTATGAGGGCCTTTTGGAGTGTTGTATTCATATCCATATTGTACCGTCGTGAGGGGTCGAAGAGATGAAGGCGGGGGATAGCAAAAAGGCCCGAGAACGCGAGGTTCTCAGGCCTTTTCATGCGAGTGTGGGAGCGCTTCAGTGCGAGGTTGGTGCGTCCGGCACCGGCTTGCGGCGCTTGGAGAGCACTTCGCGGATGCTGGTCGCATACAGGTCGCAGCGAATGGAAGCGGAGCCGTCGTCGTTCGAGAATGCGAGGCGCATTTCGGTCTCGTCGAAGCCGAGTGCAGCACGCAGCTCACCGAACGTTCGCTCGTCAATTCGCCCGCGGCTTGCGAGCGAATGCGTGATCGCACCCATGACGGTGTTCGTGAGCGGGCGATCGTCGATTGGGAGCATGACGGTCTTGGCATCCGGGCGATCACTGTGCTCGCCGACGTACATGTAGTCGACGTGATACATGCTCCCCATCACCCTGTCGCGGCCCCAGCCGTCGAGCAGACTTAGCGCAATCGTGATGTTCTCGGCGATGGTATTTGCAGGATACGTTACGCGTTCGACGGGTTTCCCGCCGACTTCTGTTCCGGCGTGCATTGCGTTCACTCCCTCGTGGTCGGGCCTTCCGGGCTCGATTCCTACTTGAACGCTACCACTCCACAGAGCTGTTGAAAAGCAAGTGTAAACATGGGGGAAAACGCGTGGAAAACGTGTTAACAAAGCTGTGCACAAGCAGTGCACAACTCTCTTATTTGTCCTACCATACCGACCGCCGCAGTTGCAGTAAGCACCGACGCTCCGAGCGCAGCAGCCTCCTCGGGTCAGTTGGGATGCCTTGTTCCGACATACATGCCGACACTGCCAAATGACCCCGCTTGGTCGTCTGGTGTAGATACACTGTACGATGTGACGTCGGACGCAAACGGCCGAATAACAGTGTGCGCACCGCTCGCTGTCGAAACGGCTCTCCCAGGGAGCGAGGCAATCTGCGTCACTCGTTAATCTCCCGAATCTCCCAAACAAAACCCGGTCGAAAGACCGGGTTTTGTTTTTTGTTGACCGGCACCGCTTTGACAAGCGCCGCAGTAAGTGGTTGTATGAAAGCAGGGTAGGGAACGTCATTACAACCGGAGGACAAAAAATGACGATCCTTAATGACATGGCTACTCATCACAATCCGATCCAGAACGAACTGAACTGGGGAACCTTTTTCCTGGCTCTGACGGGTTTCTGCATCGGGTTACTGATAGCAACCATGTACTACTGGTTCACCGTTGCGCATGCTGCGTAGCGGTGCAGAAAAATGCGCGAGGCGTCTCCGGACCCTCGCGCATTTTCTACGTATTTAGGCGACTGAGCAGGCGGCGAGAATCTCGTCGAGAATTGCCGGCGTGTCTTTTGGGTTCGCCACGTCACGCGTTTGAATACCTGTGGGAATTACCACTTCGTCGTTGCCGCCCGGGTAGAGCGCATCGCCCACATACAGCATTTCTTGTGGCGTTGTCTTTAAATAGTCTGCGAACCACTTCACCCCGTAGGATTTGTTAGTGTCTTTTCGCGTGAAGTCGATGGTGGATGCGCCGCCAAGAAGAATATCGAATTCCGGTATCCTTTCTTTTAGCACGCGCGCGATGTGCAACCTCTTTTCCGCATTTGGATCCCATGACGCTTTTATGTCGGCAGGCGCTTCGGTGCCCACTGCGGTGAACGCAATTTGCGCCTCGCGATCCACAATTTGTTCGCCGTACGCCTGCACATCTTTGAGCTCGTCAAGCTCGGTGAGGGCGCGCTTGAGTGCGTCCTTTATTGTGGTTCGCTCCTCAGAGCTGAGGAGATGGCTGTACACCTCTCGCCACTCATCGTTTGTATTCATGTAGCACTGCGAAGAGCTGTTGGGAAAAAGTACCAGGTTCGAGGATACCTCCGGGAGGTGTGCTATTACATCTCGTTCAATGCGATCAAACCCCGCGCCGCTCATGATAGCGACCGGCATCCGGCGTTGAAGCGCGGCAAGTCGCTCCAGTACTGCAGGAGCGGGAGCCTGAAAGCTCACAGCGAGCGTTTCATCGAGGTCGAAAATGGCGGCTTTCGGGCATTGCATTGGTATGTAGCGTAACACGCCCGGAGGCGAGAAATGCACAGGTAGTGAGCCAAAAACACGGGTGCAGGGTGTTAGAATTACACCATACAAACCGATAACATGAAGCCCCGCATTCTTATGTTCGGGTGGGAGTTTCCGCCGTTCAATAGCGGCGGCTTAGGTGTGGCGTGCCAGGGTCTTACCAAATCGCTCTCCGATCGCGGATTCAAAGTTACTTTTGTGATGCCGCGAAAGCTCTCTATCGCATCGCCGCACGCACGCATGGTCTTCGCGGATTCGTCGGACGTAAAAATACGCAGCATTGATTCGGTGCTGGAACCGTACATGACCAGCAAGTCGTATCTGCGCGATCGCACCGAGGCAGGCTCCACCATTTATGGGCGAGACCTCTTTGAAGAAGTGGAGCGATACAAGATGATGGGAGCAGAAATCGCCCGCGAAGAAGACTTCGACATTATCTACGCGCATGACTGGCTCTCATTTGGTGCGGGAGTTGAAGCAAAGTACGCGACCGGGAAACCGCTCATTGTGCATGTGCACGCAACCGAATTTGATCGATGCGGCGGCCCGAATGTGAACCAACATGTATACAACGTAGAAAAATGGGGAATGGAAGAGGCAGACCGTGTGATCGCAGTATCCGAGCTCACACGTCAGATCATCATCAAAGAATACGGTATTTCACCGGACAAAGTGCGCGTGGTGCACAACGGAATTGACGATAGTACCAAACCCTCGGGAGCAGGGTGGAAGCGCATGCGCTCGCTCAAACAATCCGGTTACAAGATCGTGCTGTTCTTGGGACGTATTACCATTCAAAAAGGGCCGGACTACTTTATTCGCGCCGCAGCACGCGTGCTTGAGCGCAATCCGAAAGTAATGTTCGTGGTTTCAGGTTCAGGCGACATGGAAGAGGGAATGATGAAGCTTGCCGCACAAATGAATATTTCACAAAACGTGTTGTTTACCGGATTTCTTTCAGGCGGAGACAGACATGAAATGTATACCGCCTCCGACCTATTCGTAATGCCGTCTGTTTCTGAGCCGTTCGGTATCACACCGCTCGAGGCAATGAAGCTCGGTACGCCGGTAATGATATCGAAGCAATCGGGTGTATCGGAAATTGTGCGGCATGCGCTCAAAATTGATTTTTGGGACGTGGACGAAATGGCGAATAAGATCCTCTCGGTCGTTGGCAACCCGGGACTCCACGCCACGCTCTCCGAATACGCCCGCGACGAAGCCGACAAAATAACCTGGGCCGACGCCGCCAAAAAGGTGGACGGCATCGTGCGCGAACTGGTCCATTAATTTTGCCTCCGCGACGGGACATCTCTTTCGGGTCGGCTTTTTTCTTGCTAGAAAAAAACCTTAGTTTCGGCCTCGCCAGTCCTCAAATTCCCGAAAGACACGCCCGTCGCTCCGTTGGTCGGAGAAATCCCCGTTATGCAGTTTTTCCACGCAGTTAGGCCGTCTTTTACGGGTTACAATACGGAGACATATGAAGTCTGTCTGCTTCTATTTTCAGGTACATCAACCGTACCGCGTAAAGAAATATAGAGTGTTTGATATCGGGAACGACCCCGAATACTTCAACGACCGCTCCGACACGAGCCTCAATAATAGGAAGATAGTGGAGAAGGTGGCGAATAAGTCGTACATCCCGGCAACCAAACTATTGCTCTCTCTTATGGAGAAGCATCCGGAGTTCCATGTGAGCTTTTCGTTCTCCGGCATCGCGCTCGAACAATTGGAACGCTATGCACCGGAGGCACTCGACTTGTTCAAGAAAATAGTGGAAACCGGCCGCGCAGAAGTGTTGGGAGAGACCTACTATCACAGTCTCGCGTTCTTCTATTCACCGGCGGAGTTCGAACGGCAGGTAACGAAGCATCGCGATATCATTCGCCGCATCTTCGGCACACGCCCGCGCGTGTTTCGCAACACCGAACTTTCATACCGCAACGATCTCGCCGCGTGGGCGGACAGTCAGGGATACGCCGGGGTGATATCCGAAGGATGGGATCCGATACTCGGGTGGCGTTCACCGAACTACGTGTACACGCCGAAAGGCGCTAATAGCACTCGGCTTTTGATGAAAAATTACCGCCTATCCGACGACGTGGCATTTCGCTTTTCGTCGCGCGAATGGACCGAGTGGCCGCTCACTGCGGAAAAGTTCGGGCAGTGGGTCTCGGCCGCAGACGGTGACACCATTAATTTGTTCATGGACTACGAAACCTTCGGCGAACATCAGTGGGAAGACAGCGGCATTTTTGCATTTCTCGATAAACTTCCGGAAGAGGTATACAAGAATCCGAATATCGGATTCCATACGCCCTCCCAGGTCATTCAGCAGTACGAGCCGCGAGACGAGATCGACATGCCGCACATCGTTACGTGGGCAGATACCGATCGCGACCTCACCGCGTGGGTAGGCAACCCGATGCAGCGCGCCGCAATAGAAGCGGTGTATTCGCTCGAGAGTGACGTGCTCACTGCCAACGACGGGCGACTCATCGAAGATTGGCGCAAGCTCCAAACTTCCGACCACTTCTACTA
>CAYQQI010000045.1:0-7511 GCA_964419595.1 uncultured Candidatus Saccharibacteria bacterium | reverse complement strand
TCGAAGAAGCTCTCAACTACCTGATGTGCGGAAGTTTTATCGGTCGGTTACCGGACGCTCATCGGCAATATCTTCGTCGCGATCTGGAAACAGTTTGCAGGTATCAGGAGCTCATGCACAACGGTCCCCGGTGGGAAATAAAATACAGTGCGACACTCGGACGAAAGTAGTCGCTCTGACGTGTGTTACCCCGGGTCACAAGTGACCCGGGGACTTTTTTATTCCTGGCCTCGAACAGTGAACTTGGTGATGGTGTAGCCGGTGTCCTCGTTCTCGGTATAGCGGAAATCCGCAGTGTATTGCATATGTCCGTCTTCGTAGGTAACGGTACCCTCTCCGTTTGCAACGTAAATATCAGTGACGAAGAATTTCCCTCCCAAAACCTCCTGTACCGGGGAAAGTTCTGAAATGTGGGTACCGATGTAACTTTCAATATCCGTTCGGCGATTCTTGTACGATTCAGCCTGGTTATTTGTATCCTGCGGCTTTTCGCTGATGTTAATGACCGGAGCGTCCACGGTTTCAGAAGTGAACATGAATACCCCGACACACACCAGAAGTATCAGGAACACGAACAGGATCGGACCACGAGTCATGCATGTATTGTACATCCGCAGGACTCGTTGACACAGTCAGTGATCCATTGCATTGTCTGGTGAGTCAACATCACGGGGTGTCGTCCATGGGTGAGATCTTAAACCGGCTGGAAGCATTGGCGATCATCGATTCCCTGCTCGGCGGTCTGCGCATCGCCGGACGAGCTATTGCGGATGGCGAGGTCGCCATTGCAAGAGATCTGAGCGAATACAACCGTCGTCGCGCAAAAATAATGCATGCACATGTTCTGCGTCTGCTACCCGATCTCTCGAAAGACACATGGGTGTCTTTGGGTGCGGAACCGCTCACGAAGGGTCAGTTTCAGATCGATCATCGGCTCGTATTCGAACGTGCATGGAAGCTCGCACCGACACACACCGTCTCCGCTTTCGCCTTTTGGCGACACGAGAGGTCGATGGCGATGGTGGAGCCGTATACAAAATATGTTACGGAACACCTTCCCACCTTGCATGAGCGTCTTCTCGAGCATCTTGAACGATTTGTTCCTTCGCACGACGAACTTTCGCACGTTGCAAAGATCGACGCCGAAGTGCGAATGCTTCGAAAACGCCGCACTGTGGCAGCAAAAATGCTCGCCGATATCGAGTCGAAGTACTCGGTACTCGGGAAGCTTGCAGATATCGCTCAAACAACCGCTGTGCCGGAGTTCGTTCTTCATCCGCTCGTCGGAAATATGGAGCGCATGGAAACAATGAAGCTGGCGCTACGGACCGTTGAGGGACAGGAATGTCCTGACAAGCCCGTATCGGCCTGGCTCAACTGGATGCCGGAATCGCTCTACTCACTCGGTGTGCGCATCTGTGCTCGCGAAGAACTATAACTGCACAGGACCTGAAACTGCCGGCTCACACCCGGCGTTTCTTTTTTATACAAAGAATTACCGCCCGGTGCGCGAGGCACCGGGCGGCTTGTTTGCTCGCGAATTCACTACTGCATGAGAGCGTGCTTGGCGATGAATGCCTTGAGCACATTCACGTCGGGGTCGATCACGTGCACGTGCCGGTCCATCGCAGCGAGGCGAACAAGTTCCCACGGTATCGTGAGGTGCCCTTTCCCGATCGCAGATTCGATCGTATCGGAGAACTTCACGGCCTTCGCTGTTTCAAGAATGATCATGCGCTCGCCGTCACGCCGCTGCTGCATGGCGACTCGATATGCGACCACGGTATGCGGATCGATGATCTCCCCGAAGCGATCATGCACATGCTTGATCGTCGCGAGAACCTCTCCTTGCGTTGCAACTCCCCATCGGAACGCGTTTCTGACCGAACGCCAGAGCGATTCATCGTGAAAGCTACCCTCGGTGTCGAGCTCAGCCATGAGCCGCTTGATGAGCACGCCGTCGCGAGCCGCAAAGCTGTAGAGCAAGCGTTCGAAGTTCGACGGTATCTTGATATCCATCGAGGGACTGGTAGTGACCACAAGCTCATTGTCGCTCCGGCGACGATATGTGCCGGTATTAAGATACTCGCAGATCACGTCATTCTCGTTGGTTGCGATCACGAGCGAGATAGGTAGTCCCATGCTTTGCGCTACGAACCCCGATGTAATGTTGCCGGCATTTCCGGAGGGCACAACGAACGTAACCTGCTGCCCGTTATGCTCGGTCGCTTGGAAGTAGCCCGAAAAGTAATACACCACCTGGAGCACGATCCGTTTCCAGTTGAACGAGTTCACTGCACCCAAGTTGTACTTCTGCCGGAATGGCTTGTCGTTGAACATCGCCTTTGCCATTGCCTGGCATCCGTCGAAGTCGGTGCGCACGGGCAGATTGAACACGTTCGGATCATCGATGGTATACATCTGATCCTGCTGCACGCGGCTCATGCGCTCGTGGGGCGAAAGCATAAAGATACGCTGTCGCTTCTTCCCCATCACTCCGTATTCAGCGGCCGAACCGGTATCACCGGACGTTGCCCCCACGATGTTCATCACGCTGTCTGTTTCCTCCAGGAACGATTCCTGGAATACGGGAAGCCCCTGCAGGGCAACATCTTTGAATGCGTATGTCGGTCCGCAGCACAAGTCCTGCAGCCAGACATTCTTCTGAAGTTCTCGAACCGGTGTAATGCGTTCGTCGCGAAATGCCTTCGTGGTGTAGATCTGCTGCAACATCGAAGTGCGCTCACTTGCGAGAATATCGGGCGCGAACGCACCAACGATAACGTCGGCGAGCTCAATGAACGACATACCGCGAAGTTTTGATAGGTCTGGCTGCGGGAAACGAGAGGCCCAATAGAGGCCACCGTCCGGTGCCAGTCCCGCAAGAACCGCAGCCTTGTAAGCTATCTTTTGCGGGTCGCCGCGGGTGGATTCATAGAGCATCGAATGACTGGTCATGTCGCTCTCCCCGTATGACATTTTGTGTGCCGTTTGAAGCCCGGTTATCTTGGCTTCCTGGGCGCCACACTACACAAACTGAACCAAAAAATACAGCAAAGGAAAACCGCCCGGTGCGCGAGGCACCGGGCGGTCAATCAGTCAGTTGCTCGTCAGAGCGAATCGCAAAGCACTCGTGCGTTGCGGAACATGCGGTCCCATGGAGAGCCCGTACCCACGTACCGCTCGGGCACGTATGGCATCTGCTCTTCGAGGAAGCAGCGTTCGGGATGCGGCATCAAAAGCGAATGACGCCGATTGCGGCTGACCAGTCCGGCCATTCCGCCGCGCGAACGGTTCGGATTGAACGGATACACCTCGGTCGGATTGCCGTCGAGGTCAATGTAGACCGCCGGGACCAACTTCTCCCGCCACACCATTTCTTCCACAGCGGGGTCCGGAAATTCGAATTGCCCTTCGGCATGTGCGGTCCAGACGCCGATCTTCATGCCCTCCATACCTTCATACAGCGGACAATTGCAATCAAGCATCTTGACGACCACCCACCGGCACTCGAATCGCCCCGAGTGGTTCTTGACCAGTCGCGGCCTGCGCGAGTGTTCGATGTTCACGTCCGGTGCCCAGCCAAGCAGTGTCATCAGTTGTGCACCGTTGCACGGACCGAACGAAGCAGTGTCGTTGCGCTCGTAGAACCTGTTGAAGATCTCGAATATGCGATCGTTGAACAGGATGGATGAGGCCCAGCCTTTCGCCGATCCGCACTCGTCCCCGTCGGCAAAACCGCCCGGGAACATGAGGAACTTGAAGTCATCGAGCGAAGTCACCCGGCCGTCGAAGATGTCCCGCATGGGGATATTCTGAACGTCGAACTTGTGACGATAAAGCGCTGCGATCGCTTCCTCGTAACCGTTGGTACCTTTGGCACGAATGATCGCCGCCTTGGGTCGTGCAACGCCGATGATCGCGGGCATGGGTGTACGGAACGTATGATCGTAGGGTATTTCGCGATCATCGCCGAAACGCGCAACCTCCTGGTCCACGCACTCCGGATTCATCTGCAGGTACTGGATAGCGGTTGCCGTGGCTTCCCACCACACACGAACCGTCGTAAGACGCTCGTACATGAGGGTGTTACGGCCTTCGCATATCGTCACGTAGCGTTCGTTCTTCGAACCGGTGGTGCCAACGATGTGCGCATCGTTCTCGAGACCGTGCGTACGGAGGATCTCCATTACACGGTCAGCATTTGCGGCTTTGAACTCGAACACGTGCCCCGCCTCTTCATTGAAGAGGTAGTTGAGCACCGGAACATTGTCCGGAACGTGCACGCGTCCGCCGCGATTACCGGCCATGAACATTTCCAGAAGCGTGGTCACGAGACCGCCGCGACCGATGTCGTGATATGCGCTCATCAGACCCGCCCGATGCAGATCGAGGATAGCGTTCAGTCCGCTCTCGAATGACTTCGGAAATTCGATGTCCGGACAGTCGTTGCCGAGCTGCCCGAGTGCCTGCGCAAGTGCGGAACCGCCGAGGCGGTACTCTCCTTGCGTGTTCAGGTACATCAAGAGTCCTCTGCCCTTCACGTCTACAGTCTGCTGCACGCGGTCATCGTCGTACGGTGCATGCCCGTAGATCACGAGCTGTCCCGGTCCGACTACCGTCTCCCCGCTTGGAAGCGTGGCTGCGGAGGACAAGCTGTCCTTGCCGCCGTGGGGCGCGATACGCAGTACTTTCAACAATCCCATCGAACTTTTGACCGTTTCGTACATCGCGGCACCTTGGCCGCGCTGTTTGATTGCGGCCATTTCGTTCGCACGAACCTTGATGTCATGTACCGCAGTTATGCAAGCAGCCACCATGTTGGTGCACATCGAAGCGACGGTCATTCTGCCCTGCGCAGCAGGGTTGATAAGACCGAGCACTCCCTTGTGCCCGCGCGCCGTTGCCACACCCACATGCGAGTCGAACGAAGCCGACAGCATCGCCACATCGGAGACGTGCATGCCCATTGACCCGTTCAACTGCTGCCGCCGAATGCGGCCGCCGACACACTGGTCACCCTTTATGATCACATGCCGTTTCGAGCCGACTGCCGGAAGCGTGAAGACCTGCTTCACAAGCATGGGAATGTTCGGCTCCTCCGGCAATACAAGAGACGGAAGTTCCGGCGAAACGGTCTCCCAATCGATGGGCGTCCACGGAGGGCTGGTGAGCGCCTGTTCAACAGACACGTCCACCACAACTCCCTCGTGAGATCTGACCACGAACCGGCCGTTACCGGTGATGTGTCCGAGTACTTCAACGAGCACGTCCTCGCGACCGAAAATGCGCCGCACAAGATCCAGCGACTCCGGTGCAACGATTATGCCGACGCTCTCCTGCGTCTCCGCGATCAACTTCTCTGTCGAGGTTAATGTCGGATCCGCCGAGCGCATATTGTCCAGATTGAGTTCTCCGCCAAGCTTACCGACGAGTTCGAAGAACAGATTCCCCGCACCTCCGGCACCGGAATCAGCCATATCGATGATCGGGTTTTCAGGACCGAGTTGCACGCACGTTTTTACGCCGCGATAGACCGCACTTTCTTCAACCGCATCGGGGCGTTGCACCGATGCGAAGTCGAGTTTACGGTCGCTTGTACCGCCTTCTGCGCTCGAAAGCGTTGCACCACCGACGCCCAGTCGGCGCACCGCACTCCCCACTCGGAGAATGAGCATGCCTTTTGTGACTGCGCGTTTTTGAAACTGCGCGCTATCACCGATACTGGCAACGCCGATATAGCAGATGACCTTGAGCCATGCGCGACGGACACCGGCAACCATTTCGTCGTAGCTGTCGATAAATCCCTGCGTGATGGGAACACCGGTCTTGTTGGCGTTGTCGCACGCGCCGTCGCTCATACCGATAACAGCGTCCAGCGCCGCCGCATACCCGATCTGCACTTCGCCGCCAAGACGCTCGCCCGCGATCTGATGACCCGGAATGTGGTAGTTTCCGGTACAATATCCGGCACAGATCATTCCGAGCGAGACAGCACCGAGACCTTGTGTGAATGCATCGCGCATCGCGCCGCCGACACCGGTTTGTGCACCGGCGTTCGGTTGAACATAGCTCGGATGGCTATGCGTCTCCGCTGTGAGCGTGTAGGTGACATTGACCTCTTTTACAACGATCCAACTTGGCGCCGTGGGATCCCAAGGCATCAGAATCGGAACACCGAGATGTCCCTCAATGACGCCTGCGCCGTCGTGGAACGCAACGAGCGTTTTGCCCGGATTGAGCTTCCAAGGTTCCTGCACCATTTCCATAATGGTCATGGGCTGACGAACGCCGTCGATGTTGATCGGTGATTTGATGGTGCCGTGCCGAGAATGCTCTGAAAGTGAGGCCGCCATCAGCGCAAGAAACGCTTCCGACGGGTCCTTCCCTTCGCACAATTCGAGCACGAATGCCAGCAATTTCTCGCTGAGGCCGAACTGATACTTCACGTTCACCGCACGCAGCGATTCCACGCCAAGCGGCAACGAAAAGAATTCGGTCGGCCTCGGCCTTTCACCGACGACGAACGATTCAAGCGGACGCGCATAAACCTGCTGCAAGAGCGGGTCCATGTGTTTCGCAATAATCGACTCCCGGTCTGCACCATCGCTATGGCGATAACGGTCCGAAAACTCCGCTCGCGAGAGCTCGGCGCCGAAGCGCCCGCAGATCTCAACCAAACGGGTCGAGTTGCCGGTTTCCATGCGCAATTGCGGGCCGATCTCAGTAGTCGTATCAGCCGTGAATGCGCTCGTTTCCGAGACGATAACGCCTGGGTCCTGCAGCAGCCAGCGGATACGGTTTTTTTGAGTCTCCGTAAGCGGGGCGTCATTCAGTGTCGCGACGTTGAGACAGGACTCGACATCGGCGTTGCGCGGATCGAAGCGGAACAGCTGATACATCGGAACTTCCTTCCTCTGCTGTTGTTACTGATTGAATTGTCAAAGCAACAAACCCTCCTAGTAATGGAGGGGCCACTGGGAGGCAGAGTAGCCTATCCCGCGGCAGGGGTACAGCATGAAGATATGGTCTGATCTTGGGGATTGCTATGCGCCATATCTGGGTCACACTGGTCGGAGGCAAGCGTCCAGAACAGGGGCACGTGATGTCGAAACCAAAGCTCAACATGCACAGGGATAACACCACCGACTGGCGCGGACCGTGTCTATGTCCGTTCGGAGGTCGCCCGTTCACACTCGACGGGGTCAGCGTGAGTACGCCGGAAAACTTTACGCTGACACTACGACTTCCCGCCAATGATGCGCGCCGTATCGTCACTACCATGGAAGACCCTGCGACTGCTCGGCAAACCGTACGCAATCTGAAGCTCAAGCAATTCGTGTGGTGGGACGGTCGTATGATCGAAACCAACTCCGAAGAATTTGAGATACTTTTCGAGCGGATGATGCGCGCACGCTTCCGTAAGGACCGGCGTGCGATCGCGGCACTGATGGCGTCGGAAGGAATGAGGCTGGTTCACGAGCGAGTCAGTCCTCGGTCACCTCTGAGCT
>CAYQQI010000044.1:0-7549 GCA_964419595.1 uncultured Candidatus Saccharibacteria bacterium | reverse complement strand
CGAGGTAATACCGTTATCGTTTGCTCACATGTTTTTTGCAGACCGTTCGGGCCGAAAAATGTGAATTTGTATATACGGCTTTCCGGCGCATTTATTTGCATCGCCTGCTCACCGTTTATAGCGTACGCATTTTGTGGGTCGGTCGAATACTTCGGGTCCGCTCCGAAACTTCCCCACGCGATAGTAAAGAGCTCCCCCACTGTCACGGTCGTTTTAGTCGCTGTTACCGCGCAGTTAATGGTTTTATTCTCGAGTATTGCGGTGAGTGCCGCGATGCGTGTAAGCAATTGTCCGAGCGTTGGTTGAATTCCGAATGAGTCGGCGGACGCAAGTGCCGGTACAAAGAACAGGCTGATAATGATCGCTGAGAGAAGTCTTTTCATGCGGGCAGTATACACGGGCGTGTTCGTCCCGTCGCTGAGCGGTTCATCAACTATTGTTCTCTGACTACTGAATGATGGATAACGGGCTGCGCACCGGCGCTTCCGCCGGGTCACCGAAACCGAACTTCTTGCGTATCTCTGATTCCACCTCTTCACGCGGCCTGCCAAAGCGGCTGTAGGAGTCTTGCTTGAGTTCGTCGATATTGCTGTGGTCGAACTGCGGAAGCTGGAGCGTCTCTACCGTGAACGGCCTCGCGGGCACGCCACCCACAAGCATCGCGGCGATGCCGGTACGATTCGGCAGTTTTTCGAGGTCTTTCGCGTTGAATTCCGGGGAGAATTGCTTTTCCAGGAATTCGGCGTCGGTCGTACCCACGCGCATAGCGATCTTCGTTCCCACGTTACCGATAACGGCGTCACGAATTTCGTCCTCGAGCTGTGCCATGAACTGATGGGCGATGGTGAGCGAGAGCTTGTATTTTCGAGCCTCGGAGAGAATGGTCGAAATGGAGGGCGTCACGAAGTTCTGGAACTCGTCGATGTACATGTAGTGCGGCGGGAGCACCGCTTTGGTATCGACGCGGGAAAATGCGGCCTGCAGAAATTTCGATACGATCACGAGACCCAAGAGCGAGGCGTTCTTTTCTCCGAGGCGCCCTTTTGAGAGATTTGCGAGGAATATTTTCTTACTGTCCATGATATCGCGGAAGTTAAAGGCCGATTTCTCCTGCGCAACGATGGGCCGCATGATGTCGTGTGTGAGAAAGGCATCGAATTTACTCGTGATGTAGGGCGCAATACTTTCGAGCCCCGCATCCCCTTCCGCCGCCTCGGCAATCTTGCGCCAAAATTGTACGACGATGGGGTTGTTGCAGCGGGAGAGTTTTAGGTTGCGGAATGCTTTGTCGGCGAACACACGTGGAATTTCGAGGAACGTGCAGCCGGTGGCAGGGTCTTCCACTACCAACTGAACCGCGTTGCGATAATACTGTTCAAACATCGGGCCGAACGATTCAGGGACGTCGGAATAGAGCTGGCGGAACACCCCGTAGACCTCGTCGATAACAAACGACTTCATTTCCGGCTTTGCAGGGTCGTACTCGAGCATGTTGAGGCCCATGGGAGCGGCTGCATAGCCGGGGTCGAAGTAAATGACGTCTTTTTTGCGCTCCTCCGGTATGGCGGAGAGAATGTTCTCGATATCGCTTCCGTGCGGGTCGATGAACGAAACCCCGTCGCCATTCTTGATGTCCTGCAGGATCATATTGGTAATGAAACCCGTTTTACCGGTACCGGTCTGACCGATGATGTAGCAGTGGCGCAGACGATCTGCCGGGGAGAAATACACCGGACTCTCGTCGGCACCGTAGTGATTCTTGCCCAATATGATCCCTTCACTCCCCATCTCAACCGGTGCAGGCGCCTGTTTGCCGTGCGACTTTTTCAACTCACGCGACGTCGTAACGCGCTCGGCGGTAAAGTGGAACATCGCATTGATCTCCGCGAGTGAGAGCGGTGTTGCGATGGAAGGTTCAAATGAGCGATATGTAAAGTCGCGCAGGAAGTTCGTGATACTCCAGCTTGATACGCGCTCGAATACAAAGTGGTTCCCGCGCGGATTGTCGTACTGATTCAACGCGGAAATAAGGTTCGCTATCATCTCGTCCGCTCGTACCTGCACGTGCGCGGAGGCCACCAGTCGGATCGTGACCGGAGCGATACGTGTTTGCACCTTGCGCGATATTTCGTCGACCGCTATTTTGTCGACCGCATGCTGTTCTTCCTTTCCGCTTGAGAATAAATGCTTCTTCACGTCACGGAACACTTCCCCCACCTCCGTCTCAGGGGCTTTCAGCGCCTCCTGTATCTCTTTCCCCTGTTCCAGCTCGCGGATGATCTTCTGGTAGTACTTGTTGTACCTGTCACCCTCGGTTCCAACGGTGAGCTGTAGCGCAGCGCCCTCGCCGTGTTTTGCTATCTTTGAAAACGCCGCGAGTAGCATGTTCATCGGATCGTGCTCGAACATGTCGGGGGTCTTTATGGGAAAGGCAGGGTGCTTCGCAAGCGTCGCATACGCTGCTGCATGCGCTCCTTCGTAGTCGAAAATATTGTAATCGCTGCGACTCTCGGAGATGGTGGCGTTGGGAAACACCGATGAAATGAGGCGCTCTGCCAGCGTTCTTTTCTCTCGCGGAACGGCAAGATAGAGTGTGGCGCTCTCAGAGCCTTGCGGAACCGCAATTTCGAGTGAAAATCCTTCGTGCTTGTCTATCACGGAGAGCAGCCCTGCATAGAGTTGCTCCGACGGAGCGAGCAGGTGTTCGAGCTTCTGGTTTCCCTGTTCAGCGCCTTTGCCCTCGCCGTGTGCCTGGGGACGAACCTCGAAGAGAACGAGATGTAGCGCGCGCTTTACCTTTTCGGCGACCGCTGCGCCCATGTCCGGTAATCCTTCGGCAACATAGCGCACTAGCACGCGGTGGAAATCGTCTTCCAAGTGAGGATTCTTGAGTCGTGCAGCCACCGAGAGCGCGTTTCGTATGCCCTGTGTCTCGATGATGCTGAGCAGTCCGTCCAGCTGTTTATCGTGCGCCTCGGGTTCGAGTTTCATGATCTGGCGCATCGTCTCGTGTTCGGGCATCACGACCGTTTCGTGCAGAACGGTTGCTGCCGGCGTGTCGCCATACACGGCGATCTCCCGTTTAGCGATACGGTCTTGTTCAAACGTGCCCGGCTGAAGCGATAGTTCGCGCTCTTTGTTCGCTACCTGCTCACGCAAATACGCAAGTTCCTCTTCCGCAGACTTTAATTTGTCGACGTTCGCTCGCGGCGTAATTCGCTCGCTTAAAATACGCGGCTCCATGCCAAAAGTATACCCTACGTCGTAATGGACCTGTTTCCGATATCGCGTCGAAAATATTTACCCTCGAATCCGATCTTATCTACCGCAATGTATGCGAGTTCGCGAGCTTTTTGTATCGGAGAACCGGTAGCAGAAACACTCAGCACTCGGCCCCCTGCGGTTTTCAATGAATCCGTTTGTGCCGTTCCCGCATGGAAGACGACCACATTCTCCACTTCCCCGGCCTCCGTGAGCCCGCTTATGGTGAATCCGTTCTTGTAGTCGTCCGGATATCCCGCAGATGCGAGTACGATGTTCACCGCACCGATCGAACCCCAACGCGGCGTGTGAGAACCGATGCCGCCGTCGACACATTCGTCCAATAGATCGAGGAGGTCGGTTTCCAGTATTCGCATGTACACCTGTGCTTCCGGATCACCGAATCGTGCGTTCCACTCGATGACCTTCGGCCCCTGCTTTGTCATCATGATCCCCGGAAACAAAACTCCCTGAAATGTAGCCCCTTTTTCGCCGAGCGTTCGTATCATCGGTTTAATGATGGTGTTCTCTATATCCACCATCATCTCAGGCGTCACCCACGGTACCGGTGCGATAGTGCCCATGCCGCCGGTATTTTTTCCGGTGTCCCCCTCTCCGATCCGTTTATGGTCCTGCGAAGGCGGGCAGATAGCGTAATTCACGCCGTCGGTAAATACATGAATTGAAATTTCCTCACCCACCAAAAATTCTTCGATGACCACATGCAGTCCCGCATCACCGTGCACTTTTTTAATCATGATCTCCTCAACCGCAGCGGCAGAGCTCTCATGCGTATCGCAAATGTAGACACCTTTGCCTGCGGCAAGACCGCTCGCTTTCACCACGACCGGAAGCGGACACGTGCTCGCGTATTCGTGAGCCGCTGCCGCATCGGTAAATGCACGATACGAAGCGGTCGGAATTCGCGCTTCTTCCATCAGTTTCTTTGCGAACTCCTTTGAACTCTCTATCTGGGCAGCGGCTTTTGTGGGACCGAAGATGCGCAGATGCGAGCGCTTGAATTGGTCGACGATACCAAGCGCGAGCGGCTCGTCGGGGCCCACGACGGTGAGGCCGATGCTATGTGTGAGGGCGAATTTTGTGAGGTCGGCACAATTTACCGCCGGAATGTCGACGTTCTTGCAGAACTTCTCGGTGCCACCGTTCCCGGGTGCTACGTAAATCGTGCCTACTCGAGGCGATTGCGAAAGCTTCCACGCGATAGCGTGTTCACGCGCCCCGCTGCCTACTATCAAAATATCTGTCTTTACCTGCTCCCCCATACAGGAACACTATACACTCGTTGTTCGCCTTCCTCGCACTATGCCGAATATGATCGCGGCATTTAACGTGATGAGGTAGGCAGGAAACGCATACGCTTCGAGCGACGGTTCTGCTACAACGAAACTCGTGGTGAGCGCGATTGAGGCGAGCACGTATGCGATCACCGTTTCGGTTTGCGGATAGCGCCACGCCTTTATGAGCGTTGGCACTCCGGCAGCAAGATCTGCAAGAATGGCGAAAAAAATCGCAACGAGCGGGTTCGCGGTGAGCGCCCAAAGCACGAGTGCAAGAACGGAAAATGCCCCGCAGGCGTAGTCAAAACGACCCAGCTGCCAATACGCGTTTTTATTGACGAACGATGCAACAAAAATGAGGAACGGACAGAAGGCAGACATGAATACCGGTAAAACCGCGAGCGTGACCCCACTCGAGAGCGACGTCCATGCTATTTTATTTTGCCGGACTGCGCGTATAAAGTGAGGTGACTCATTGTGTCTTGGGGTGTGGAGGCGAAAAACAGAAACTCATCGAGCGCACGAGGGAGAAATCCCTCCCGATCCATTCTCTCCAATTGCTGCTTAAATCCATCGTAAAATCCGTCGGTATTGATAAAAATGATCGCTTTATCGTGCAAGCTGTGCTTTTTTAATTCGAGCACTTCTGTTACCTCGTCCAGTGTGCCCAGGCCTCCGGGCAGCACGACGAGCGCATCGGAGAGCTCGATCAATTTCGCTTTTCGCTCTCCGAGTGTCGGGAGAATATGCATCTCATCCGCATCCGGTCGTGCTTTGCCTTTCAAAAGCTCGAACGTTACACCGACGATCTTGCCGCCTGCCGTTTGCGCGGCGTCCGCGATGACTTTCATCGTTCCATTATTTGACCCACCCCATACGAGTACGTGTCCGTTCTGTGCGACGAGGGTTGCGAATTCATTCGCATCTTTCGTGTACTTTTCCGCAACATCACTTGCCGAACAAAAGATGCCGATATTCATATTAGTCGATGAGGTTTTTTGCTTTCATATCGTCGAATATCAATTGGTCTACCGGCGAAACACTACCTCGCTTGGAATAGTCGAACCAATCCAGCATTTCCACCTCTGCACTCGGAGTCAGCTCTCCCACATACGAACCTTCATAACAGGTCATGCGCACTACGGTACCCGCAGACTTGCCGTGAGCCTGCGCCTCAAAAACGCCATACAACCTCAGGCTCGCGGGTTCGAGCTCGACTGAAAGCTCTTCACGGATCTCGCGAATAAGTGCTTCTGTATCGCTCTCGCCCACATCGCGCTTACCCCCGGGTATGTACCACGTGTCTTTACCGATGCTCTTTGTTTCAAGCACTTTCCGGTCCCGTATCTCGATAAATGCGAGTTTATCGATGTATGTCTTTTCCATACTTATTCCTTAGTGAGAATTTCAGGGCCCTCGGCAGTGATCATCACCGTGTGTTCGGAGTGCGCGGCATTCGAGCCGTCTTTGGTGCGATAGGAATGACCGTCGTCGTCCACAAAGAGTTCGCCCTTACCGAGCGTGAACATGGGTTCAATGGCTATAACTAAGCCTTCTACCAGCTCGTCTCCCGACCCGGGCGCGCCGAAATTCGGCACATACGGCTCTTCGTGTACTTTGGTTCCGACGCCGTGACCGGAGAGGTTCTTCGGATAGCCGAATCCGTTCTTCTTGGCGAACCGCTCAACCGCGTAGCCGATGTCGCCGGTCATCTTACCGAGCTGCGCCTCGGCAATGCCGAGCAAGAGCGCTTCGTGCGTACCGCGCACCAGGCGAAGGTCTTCGGGGTCGTGTTTCTTCCCTGCGATAACGGTGTTCGCATGATCGGTAAATAGTCCACGATGCTTGATGCCAAAATCGATGCAAACCACATCCCCTTCTTCGATGAGCATATTGTTGGTCGCCGCGGGAGAATGCACGATGATGTCGTTCACAGACACGCAGAGCGCCGAGGGATATGGGTGTTCGTCTTTTTTTCCTTTGTATCCCAAGAACGCCGGTTCGTCTCCGTCTTTGTCCACCATTTCCCGTGCCACTTTCTCCAGCTCCGCAGAGGTAATGCCCGGCTTCACCATTTCCGAAATGATACGCACGTGCCTCGCAAGGCGGCGTCCACCTTCGCGCAAGATCTCTATCTGTTCTTTGGTGGTTGCGATCATGAGAGCTGGAGCGCCGCGAGAATGTTTTTGTGAATAGTATCAACGTCGGGCTCTCCGTCGATGTGGTGAATGACTCGTCCGCGGCCTTCAAGCATCGCGAGCTGCGGAAGCACTTCGGTTTTGTACCACCCGAGTCGGTTCTTAATACCCTCCTCGGTGTCATCGTTTCTCCCGCGCGCGAGCATACGCTGTATCACCGTCGATTCTGCGAGCTCGAGGGAAATGACCTGAAAATTCTTGCGTCCAAAAAAGGTCATCGCATCGTCAAATGCGCGGGTTTGATCGGAGCCACGAGCGAGTCCGTCGGCAATAATGTGCTCCCCACCGGTCATGAGATTCTCTACAAGTTTCTTTGTCTGGAGATATGTCGGCATAAAATCCGGCATGCGAAGCCCCGTATTCACGACTTCCCCCGTGAGCTTCCCCGCAAAGGAGCCGGTGTCGCGGAGCGCTCTGAGCTCTGCGCCCATGTCGATCTTGATGATGTGCGTATCGGACTTTGTCTTGAGATAGTCCATCAGCATTTGCACCTGCGTGCCCTTACCCGCGCCTTGCGAGCCGAAAAACAACAGTGTGACCGGTTCCATAATTATTCGAGAGTATAGCCCTCTTTTTTGAGTATCGCTATAACTTCTGCGATCGCTTCGTCGAGCTTTCCGTCTTCGTTTTGTATCCGGTAGTCGTACCAGGCGGATTCCTCTTCGATCTCACGCTTCGTGAACGCGAGACGCTCCTGCCACTCGATATCGCTCATGGGCGCACGAGAACGGATGCGGTGTTCAAACGCTTCCGGGTCCGGCGGCATGATAAAAAATGTGGTCGCGTCGTAGT
>CAYQQI010000043.1:0-7916 GCA_964419595.1 uncultured Candidatus Saccharibacteria bacterium | reverse complement strand
TGGTGGAGAAGAAGTAGCCCTTGTCGAAGAGTGCGAGGGTTGTAGTGGAGAGTCGTGAGTTGAAGGAGGTCCAATCACCGGAAGCAAGGTAACCGCTCACTGCACCGGTTGCCTGGGTGATGGTGAGGGTTCCGCCGGTGAATGAGAGCGGGCCGGAGAAGCTGGTTGCCTGTGCGGTGCCGTTGGCTGCAGTGTTTACGAGGACGTTGGAGAGATTCGAGATCACCAGAAGCGAAGTTGATGCGATGCCGGTGGAGAGTGAGGTGGTGGTTGCACCCGTTGCGGTGATGTTTGCAAACACGTTCGTGCCGGTGAAGGTGTTGTTCACGTTCGTCTTCGCGATGGTGGTGGACGCGGTGATGACGCTCCCGACTCGCTCAGGGGTGTAGTAGAGGTTCGAGCCTTCTGCGAGGTTCGAGGTGGATTTGGTGGCGAGCCATGCGTCGCTACTGGTTGTTGCCCAGCGGAACTGTGTTCCCTCCCAGTAGTTCACCGAGGTGGTGGAGAAGAAGTAGCCCTTGTCGTAGGTCCCGAGGTTGTAGGCGAATGATGAGGTGGAGTGCGCGAGACCGTTTGATGCAAAGAATGCGGCGGAGCTCGTGGAGAAGAAATTGTTCTGCGTTTTCCAATAGTCGGATGATGTGGTCGAGAATGCGAGACCGAGAGAGGAGAAGTAGTTGGCGGAGGTGGTTGAGAACGAATTCCCTGTGTTTTGCGAGAGGAAGTACGACGCTGAGGTGGTGCTGAACGCGAGTCCGACGGAGGAGTAGAAGTTCGCGGAAGTTGTTGAGTATGCAAGACCCTGCGAGGCGAAGAACGATGCGGAGGTGGTGGAGAATGCATTCCCCTGATTGAGCGAAAGGAAGGAGAGCGCGGAGGTGGTGGAGAAAAAGTTATTCTGTGTTTTCCAATAATCCGCGGAGCTCGTCGAATAGAAGTCAGTCTGTGACTTCCAAAAATCAGCCGACGTTGTTGCCCATCGTGCTTGCGTTGAATCCCAGTACGCCACGGAGGTAGTAGAGAACGCTTGCCCTTGGTTTACGGTCAATACTCCGCCTGTGTTTTGCAGGCCCGAACCTGTGAGCGAGCTGAAGTACGACGTACCTCCGATGCCGAGCAGGTTTGTGTTCAGTGCGCTCGAGGTTGCATTGTCAAACACCGCTCCGCCTATCACCTGCAATTTCGCGTTCGTGGTCGTTGCGATACCGCCGATAAGGATTTGATTCGTAGTAGTGGACGGGCGAAGTGCCGAATTGTTAAAGAAGCTCCAATTCACATCGTTCCCCGAGCCGCCTCCCGTTTGGTCAGCACCGCAGAAGAACTGGTCCGTAACATCGTTGTACTGGATCTTATCCAACGACCCCGAGCACGACGAGAGACCGGCGCCGGAGATAGTGCCGCTGATCGAGAGATTAGTGGTAGAGGCATTCGTGATGCGAAGCAGGTCAGACGTGGTTGAGAACATGAATGTGGATACCCCGGCGAACGAACCGTTGTCGTTGAATTGCACCTGGCCGTCGGTACCGCCCGGTGTCCCGCTACCGCCGCCGGTGATACATACGCCGTTAATTGCAAAACATCCGCCGGAAATATCAAAACCGCTCGATGCCGTCGTTGTAGCACCGCCGCCCAGAACCAACGCCCATACGGATGTCGTACCTGAGAGTGTTGCGTTCACGAACGTGCTATCAGTGACGGTCGAATTCGTGATGCGAGAACCGGAAATATCGACGTCGGAGAGGGTGTCTATGCGATTCGTCTGCGCGATCATGTTGTATATCGCCGTACTCCCGGATGGCTGAGGAACGGAGGACGCGAATACGAGCGCGCGCAGCTTCGTCTCGAGCGCGTCAAGATTCTGTTTCAGGTATGCATCAGAAATTCCGCTCCAACTCTGTCGCTCCACAACACGCTCAACCACGCGATCGCGAACAAGAGTCGGCGAAACAGCATATTGCGGCGCCTGTGTCGGCGGCTGAGGCGTGGTGCTGTTGCCGTAATTTTTGTGTACAACGATGATCGGCGAATACTCCTCGTGCGGATAGAAAAGGTTGTAGACGACCGTATCCACGGTCCCCGCAACGTTTCGTGCAATTTGAGAAATGCCGCCAAAAAATCCCGTACTTCCCGCGGCGGCGATCTGATTCGAGTGGACCGCAAGCGATTCGCTATGATTCAGGAGCGATCCCATCCCCACACCTCCGGTAACGAAAAGCATCAGAACGAGCATCCCTGTTCGCACCATGCGGAAGATCTCACGTTTGGGAAGCAAAATTAAACCAACACGACCTTGTGACTCGTGTGGGAAAACGTGCAGTATGGGTGAGCTTTCGACGAAAGGTGAGGAAAACGACTGCGGCGACTGAAAAAGTGGCGTTTCGCGATTAAAGATCTGCAAAGGTTCTTCGGCACTCGTTTGCATATCGCGACCAAAAAATTCAAGCAAAGAAGTGGTCTCAACGAGCCAGACGCGGCCTTGGAGAACGCCGCGCAGTTTTCCCGAACGACACAAGCGAGCGATGTAGTCGTTCGTCACTCCAAATGCATCCGCAGCAGCAACGGAAGTCAAGAAATCCAAACCGCTGATCTTTTTTTCGAGGCCGCTCATTGAGCAAGGTTTTGAGCGCTAGGTCGCCAAGACGAACAACTCATTTCCATATCAAAATGATAGCTGTAAACGCGTCGATATTGTTCACAAAAAACACATGCCTGTGGAGAGCACGCGCTCGTTTGACCGTTCACTCACGTCTTCGTTTTATACCCAAAAAAGTTACCGTCCCATGATCAGCCCAAGCTACCAAATCAGACTCATAGCAGGCCTGCATTGTGTGCACCGAAGGTCCTAAAATGCTTCCTGGAGTCGATTCCAAAGCTCTCTCTGTGGTTCTGACCCCAAGCCTTACCGGCAGATAGATTGAATTCGATAATTAAGAAAACGGCTCAATGTAGCATCTAGCTGCGCCGAGATTTACATCCGAGATGAATCCGAGATACATAATTCATTCATATTCTTGGCCATTCGAAATACTCGGCGTACTACACGGCTAATACGGGGAGCTGCAATTCGGGTCTTTTTGACGCATGCATCTGGGTTTGAAATTACCCGGGTATACCTCATGAATAGCGATCAGGAGAACGGAACGGATTCTCACCATTCGCGATCATTTGACACACCTTTCGATCAATACCTATACCCCCCTCTTTTTCTCATTTCTTTCTCAGCGTTTTTCCCCAAAAAAGCTCGAGGTTTAACCTCGAGAGTGATGCTAGAATTCGCGTATGAGTAGACGGATTCCTATTGAAATCGGCGAGTGGTATCACTGCTTTAATCGAGGCGTCGACAAGCGGAAGGTCTTTGCAAACCCTAAAGACTACGAGCGCTTTTTATTGTTGATGTTTATTGCCAACGGTGCGGGTAAAAAGCGCTCAACGAATGTGCGAAACACGACGCTTACTCGAGTGCTCACGAATGAAAAGATAGAACGAGGCTCTTCCCTTGTTGAGATCGGTGCGTACGCACTAATGCCGAATCATGTGCACTTTATATTGAAAGAGGTCGAAGAAGGGGGTATCGCTGCATTTATGCAGAAAGTTTTCACCGGCTATACGATGTATTTTAATAAACGGAACGAGCGGACCGGCGCACTCTTTGCAGGCACCTATAAGTCAAAGCATCTCTCCAGTGACAGGTATTTTAAGCATGCGATCAACTACGTGCATATGAATCCGGTGGAGCTGTATGAGCCGAACTGGAAAACGGGAGGTGGCAACTTGGGTGCCATTGGGGAGAAGCTGCGTGGATACAAGTATTCGAGCTTGCCGGAGCATACGGGAGTGGAGCGGCCGGAGCGCAAGATCTTGGGTAACGAGGTGTTCTCGCTTTTTGACGCTCCCACTTCCCTCTCCACCATGCTCTTTGATGCGCAGGCATTTTATCGTGAGAGCGCTGAACTCTAATTAGCGAGCGTCGGCTCGTTGATAATCACTGTGCGGGTTGCGGTGCCGGTGTTCCCTGCTTGATCCGTCGCGCTATAGAGAACGGTGTGTTCACCCGGCGCGGATGTATCGAGTTGCAGTTCTGATTGATACATCAATGGTCCTCCGTCGAGCGAAACTTTGTGATCGATGAGTATGAGGCCATTATCGAGCGCACTCGCACCGAGGTCCGAATACGAATCGCCTACGCTGATGAGCGTGGGATTATTTCCGTTGATTGATATCACTGGAGCTTCGGTGTCCGGTGTCGTGGTACCGGTGTCCACTGCACCACCCCCGGTATCACCGCCGGTGTCTCCCGAGCCTCCATCGCCTCCACCACCGTTCGCTGCCCCTGCACTTGCCGCGTTCACCATGTTGAGGAACTGTGCCCTGGTAACACACACGTCTTCGACGCAGAGCTCTTTTGTTTCCACGCGATTTGCAAAGATTTTGTCAGCGAAGAAGTCTTTTACTATCGCCACCTTTGCCGTTACCTGGCCTAATACCACCGAGCCGAGGTCCCCTGCAGTGACGGTTGTAGCTGCCTCGAGGTACGCCAGTGCTTCAGTCATATTTTCGACTAACGTGTCTGCAAAGCTCTGCGCATTGAGGCTATAGCCGAGTTCGAGCGAAACATAGATCTGGGCCTGGCACTTCGTTCCCGAGATATCTACGAACCCGCATTCACCGATACTATTCGCAGGGTCGTATGCCTGCACCGCACGACCGATGATTTGACCCGGTCGCGTGGCCTTCATTCCAACACCTTCAATGGAGCTTGATGTGATCGGATCGCCGACTTTGATGGGACCATTTTCGTCCGTCACAGATACCGGAGTACGACCACCGGTCGCTACTCGAACGCTTGTAACATGGTCCCCGCCCATGCCTACACGTGACGAATTCGCAACAACTCCGAACAGGCGCGAGTCGTAGGGGTTCTCGCTAAAGGCGACCATTGCGGTTGCTGTTGCGGTGAATGATACAAGTTTCCCTGCGCCGGCTCGCATTACTGCCGGATCTTCGGAAATGTACGAGATAGAAATGTCGCTGCCTTCCATAAGGTCAAATGGAGGATCCTCGGGCGGCTCTTGGGTCGTAACAACTGCCTGACTTGTACTGAAAGCACCCGGCGGGTCATCGGACCAGAAACGCATGAGTGAAACGAGCAACTTATCTTGGTTTAGGGCACCAAGACCGGATATACCAAGTGCGTGGCCGGCTGTGATCATCGGACCCACGTTCTGCGTCGGCATCGCAATATTTGAAGTCGTTATGACCGCGACCACATTTCCATTAATCAAGAACCGAGCCTGGGTTGGCATAAGTTCGACGCGCAGTTTCTGTAGTGAAGACGTCGCCGTCGGTGCTACAGCACCAGTAACTGTGGTGGACGACCCGACGCCTGTGTCGACGACAAATCGTGAAGTACCGTTGCGCACCACAGCTTGCCAGTTAGCAAGCGATGTTGACGCTTGGAACCACGCGCCTTGTGTATTTTCAGTACCGAGCGCAGTACCTGTGTTATTGTCGAACCCAACTCGTATGAGCGTCGAGGTTGCGGGCACAGGCACGTGTTGTACCCAGGCCTCAAGAACGGGGCTCGATGTTGCAGCAACGAACGGTAGCTGGCGGCCAATTCGACTGCCGTCTCCCACTGCATCACTTGCCCGCCCTATTTGTAGTGCGACGGATGGTTCTGAATTCGCATTAAAGGCAAGTGTTTCCACAGCAATACCGCCGTCGCTCATCTGAAGGCCGAAGTTTCCGCAGACATTGTTTGCTGCAGCGGTAAGAGCAAGACTGATGTTAAATGTGTCGCACCCGTCATAACGCCACGTCGAGTAAATGCGCCCCGCAACCGTAAGCTGGTCGAGAATGCCGGCACTGCCCCAACCTGTTGAGGTGCCGATAGCAACACGCGCATAGTCGAGGGCGCCGGTGGTTGTAGCGAAGGCCACGATGATTGGGATCTGGCCCGTTGCATTCCAATTTGAGGTGGTTGCAACGATAAATGCTGGACTGTAGTCGTTGGTGGTACTTGCGATGACCGTGAATTTGGCCCATGGGGAGGACGTACCGATTCCCACGTTGCCGAGGCCATAATTACCATTTGTACCTGTCAGACCGCTGCCGAAGAGAAGGTTACCGATATTGAGCTGCCCGCTCGCACTCGCGCTCGGGAGTGAAATATTGCTACCGATGAGGATGTTCTGAGAACCGGTCGTCAGATTCGCGATCGAATCAGACGACGTTGCCCCGCCGATAAGAATGTTGTCTGCACCGGTAGTGAGATTGTATCCGCTGTGATAACCCAGCACCACGTTGTTTCTCGCAGTTGTGAAGTTGAACATCGAGCTCTGACCGATGGCCACGTTCTGCGTACCGGTGAGCTGTATACCGGTACTATTTCCTTCCATTGCACTTGAACCGATGGCTACGTTATCGAGCGTGGACGTTGCGTTCACGAGCGCGTTGTACCCGATCCCAAGATTTCCCGAACCCGTGATGTTGTTGGTGAGCGCCTGGTAACCGAAACCTATATTGCCGCTACCGATCGTGTTTTGATTCAATGCACCCGTACCGAAGGCAGAGTTCGTCTGGCCGATTGTGTTCGAGAGAAGTGCACCCGCGCCGAGCGCAGTGTTCTGATCACCTGTTGTATTTGCACTCAATGCACGGTGACCTACTGCAGTATTGTTATCAGCGTTGTACAAGGCGTTTTGAAGCGCGAGATATCCGAGCGCAGTATTCGCAGATGATGATGTGGCCGTGCTGAGCGCCTGATAGCCGATGGCAGTATTTCCCCGTGCCTGTGCTTCTGTGCCTCCCTGTAAGTTGGCGCCGGCCAAATAACCAAGAGTGAGCAAGCCCTGATCGGTCGTGGTGGACTGCAGGAACGCGGAGCCTCCGACGGTGAATAATAGATCGGTGACCGAAAGATTGGCACCGAGCTCGAGCGTACCGACGTTATTAATGGAAAAGAGTGAACGAGTGAGTGTGCCTGTGGTACTGCCTACCTCAAATAGCCTCGTGTTCGTGTCGCCGCTCACCGCATTCACCATAAGTTTGGCTGTGGGTGTGGTGGTGCCGATGCCGACGCTTCCGCCACTCGGATTGATCGCAAAGTTGCGGAAGCCTGCAGCTGTGTTAATGGCCTGCATCCATCCATAATTACCGGAACTCCCTCCGCCGATATCGTGCATACCGAATTCAACTTTTGCGTCGGTAGCGGAACCGCCCCCGAGACTGATCGCAAAGATACCGGTTTGTCCGTTGCCAGGGTCTGCCACGGAATCTGAACCGACGACCGTGAGCTTAAAGAGTGGAGAGGATGTACCGATACCCACGTTGCCGGTATTGGTAACTGCGAAGAGCGAGCTTGTAGCAGTGCCGGTTGAGGAAGCTATCTCGAATAGTCTCGTATTTGTTTCGCCGGAGTTGGCATTGATGGAAAGTTTTGCAAACGGGGTCGACGAACCGATTCCGATGTTATTGCTTACAGAATTTACCCAAAGCTGTGTCGAACCCGCAAACGAACTCCCGCTCTTGTACTGCACCTGGCCGTCCGTGCCGTTCGGGGTGCCACCTGCTGCGTTCCCGACGCATGTTCCGTTCACCGCAAAGCAGCCGGTTGTGATGTTGAAGCCAACATTCGATGTTGAGGTGGCAAAACCTGAGATGGTGAGGCCCGAGAGCGTGGTCGTGCCGAAGCCGGTCGAGGATACCGAGAGGAATGAGGTATTGGTGGAGCCCGCCGCGATGGTAGACGAGGCGATGGAGAAGAGTGTTGATGATGTGTCTCCGTACGCTTTGAAGATAGAGAACTTCGACGTAGGAGTTGAGGTGCCGAGGCTCACGTTGCCGTTGTAGAGCACGCTGAGGAACGGTGCGCTTGTCGAGGCATTTCGCACCGAGAACATCGAGTAGTTCTGGCT
>CAYQQI010000042.1:0-8175 GCA_964419595.1 uncultured Candidatus Saccharibacteria bacterium | reverse complement strand
GCCTAAGAGTCCAAATCGACGGCAATGTTCGGCACCTCGATGTCGGCTCATCTTATCCCGGGGCTGGAGAAGGTCCCAAGGGTATGGCTGTTCGCCATTTAAAAAGGTACGTGAGCTGGGTTCAAACCGTCGTGAGACAGGTTGGTCTTAATCTTCTGCAGGCGTTGATTCTTGAAGAGATTCGTTTCTAGTACGAGAGGACCGAAATGAACTGACCTCTGGTCTGGGGGCTGTCGTACCAACGGCACCGCCCCGTAGCTATGTCGGGAATGGATAACCGCTGAAAGCATCTAAGCGGGAAACCAACTCTAAGATAAGGAATCGTTTGAGGGCCGTGGGAGATGACCACGTTGATAGGCACCAGGTGGAAGCACAGCAATGTGTTGAGCCGAGGTGTACTAATTCCCCGACAGAACTCTCGAAAGGAATTGTGAGAGTCGCGTGACGCTTTCTGGTTTTTATTTGTATACAATCTTTGTTAGCTCTTCGTGAGCAACGTGCGCAGAGTTTGAACACTCTGTGTTGGTGCTTTGTCAGAGGGGTCACACCCGTTCTCTTTCCGAACACGGCAGTTAAGCCCTCTAGAACCGATGGTACTCGCAAGGGGAGAGTAGGTAGGCGCCAGCACAAAGTGTTCAAAAAACAGAAAACCGCCCCGCAAGGGAGCGGTTTTTTGTTTTTAACTTTGTGCTGGCGCCTACAAAGTGGATACGTTACTCGCCGTCGCTTCGCGAATCAGGGCGGCTCGTTACGTAGGGGAACGGCCCTCCGGCCGTGCAATTTGAAAGAGTGTCGCTACGCGACACTAAACGTTATGGCGCCGGTGGAGCGGTGGTATGCTTTTAGGTATGAAGGAGGACTTTCCGAGACCGCCGTCAGCGAGTGATATGCGGACGGAGGTATATGAATCGGAAAACAAGCGAAGACGGGAACTCGTCAAGCAGGTCTACGATCATCTGCAGCAGCTCGACCAAGATAAAGAAGCCAATCCGGAGCTCGATCAGACCGGCGAACGTGCGATCTTGAATGCAACGCTCACGGCGCTCGAACAACAGCAGGGTAAGGCAGACGCGCTTTACGAGAGCGGACGTTAATATGGGAATAGAGGGAAAGAAAAAGAAGATAGAAAGGGGGCTGCGAATGATCGTACTCGGTGCGATGGCGCTGGGCAAAGTTACGAGTGTTGATCCAGCCGCTGCGGCCGCGATGGCCGGGAACAGAGAAGCGCTGAAGAAATTAGACGGTACACAGACTTCAGAAATATATACGCCGAAGGCGGAAGTGATGCAGGACCCGCCGAAGAAAAAAGAGGAAAAAGACGATATAAACGACTCGCCTCGGATCGCGTGATCCGAGGCGTTCCCAGTTAACTTTCAGTGGGCGGCTCAACGACAGACCCTCGTTCTTCGGCCGATTCGGGCTCAATGAGCGATTGCGAGCGAAGATCCGGATCGAACAGGGTTCCGATATATAGCAGCACGGATACTGCGAACATTGCCCCGACCGTGATAACGGCATCCTGCGGAAAGGAGAATCCGCGAGGGCCGGGTGAGGGCAAGGAGAGAAAGCGCGAAGTGAGTGCAATATATCCAAGCCAGAGAACGGCGAACAGCGTGGCTCCGCCGAACACAAGTCTCCCGCGTACTGTCATGCGAAGTACCTCCGAACACGAGCGTGTCATAACGACCCGGACGGGTCAAGGCTATTGCGATACACCAAAACGCCGCGTCTTTTTCAAGAGGCGGCGTTTTGGTGTAACTTCGCGAGTTTGGAAGAAATAACTTGTCTCCAACGGGGAATTCTACGCGCGTACACCTGAATGTTTGATGAAGACGAACAAAGACGAAGCCCCGTGTGACGGGGGCTTTCTCTCGCGAGCTCAGTCGCTGTTAAGATCGTACAGTTTCCGTTCTGAAATGAGACGGTCAACAACGTCCTCACCGAACATCCAACCGTTCACATCAGTCCACCGTGGCGTGTTGTTATAAAACACTTTCGTCAATTCGATAATGATGCCGGCGGGATATCGCACCGTAACAAGCGGAAGCAGTTCGAGAACGCGCAGTCCGAGCTTCGGGTAGTAGCGTTGCGAATGGTGCACTATGAGTTCTTTGTCCTGCGGAACGACTGTTTTTGTCTCCGTGGTCGGGATAGCGCTGGCCATGAAAGACTCCTTTGCTCGCTTCACTATCGACCTTTCAGCCGGGGAGTCAAGCGGGTAGAATGGGGCGATGTCATGGGCGACTCGCAGGCGGGCAACATACGGATTCGGAGTTTTCATGTTTTTCCTCATAACCGTCGGCGGCCCTGTCGCGTACTGGTATTTCACCATTCCGCCCACATGTTCCGACGGGAAACAGAATCAGGGGGAGACCTCGCCGGATCACGGAGGGCCGTGCCTCATGCTGGATACCGTCGCGCTCACGCCTGCTCCGGTTCTCTGGGCGCGCAGCTTCCCGGTGCGTGACGGTTCGTTCAATTCCGTCGCCTATATTCAAAATTCAAACGACGACGCGGGAGTCCGCAGGGTAACGTATCGGTTCGCTCTCTACGACACATTGAATGTGCTCGTTGCTGAGCGCGAAGGCAGCACATTCATCATGCCGGGCGCAGTCACGCCGGTGTTCGAAAGCGCTATTCAAACCGGCAATCGCATCGCGGTACGAACCTATTTCATATTGACCGAGGATCCTCAATGGGAGCGAATGCAGGATCGTTCGCACATCGTGGTCGTGAATGACAAAAAGATAGCCACGACCGCGACCGCACCGCGACTCACCGCGACCGCATTGAATTCATCCGTCGTGGACATGATCGATGTGCTCCTGATAGCGACCATATTTGATCAGGCGGGCAATGCGTTCGCCTCCTCACAGACAAAGATACCGAAGCTGCGCGCAGGGGAGAAACAGGATATTACGTTCACATGGCCTGACCCGTTTGAAGTGAGTGTGGGGCGTATCGATATCATCCCGCTCGTGGAACCCGGGGGCCCCGGCGAATAACTATGATGTCCGTTCGACATCGTGCTGAGGCTCGCGCCCGCTCCTTTGCACACATTGACTGGTACATTTTGCTCAGCGCGCTCGCAATTTCCTTGCTCGGTCTGGTTACCATGCGCTCCTTCATACCCGAAGCCGCATTTTTTGAGCACCAACTTGTTTGGATCGGTGTGTCGCTCATCGGCTTTCTTGCGGCGAGTATGATCGACTACAGTTTTCTCCGGCGCACGCCCATAGTGTTGGGCTCTTTGTGTTGGTGAGCCTCATGCTGCTTCTTATTTTCGTATTCGGATCCATCGTGTACGGTTCACAGAACAGATTCGACCTCGGCTTGTTTGCGATTCAGCCGTCAGACCCTGCGAAACTTATCTTGGTCATCGTGCTCGCAAAGTACTTTCACCGACGCCATATCGAGATCAAGCATTTCCGACACATTCTCATTTCCGGCGCATACGCGCTCACGCTCTTTGTGTTGGTATTCTTCCAGCCGGACCTCGGCTCGGGCATTATTATTTTCTCTATCTGGTTCGGTATGGTACTGGTTGCGGGGATTTCGTGGAAGCATCTCGCGGTACTTTTGATATCGGGCATTGTGGTCTTTGCGGCGCTGTGGTCGTTCGGTTTACAGCCCTATCAAAAAGCCCGAATCATGACGTTTCTCCACCCGCTCGCGGACATTCAGGATACAGGCTACAACGCGTATCAATCCACCGTCGCGGTCGGCTCGGGGGAGCTCACGGGGAAAGGCATCGGCTACGGTACGCAGTCAAAATTGCAGTTCCTACCTGAATACGAGACCGATTTTATTTTTGCCGCGTATGCCGAAGAGTGGGGATTTATCGGCGTCGTGATATTGCTCGGGTTATTCGGCGTACTCATATTGCGAATTCTCGCAGTCGCGGTACACGGCGCGAATACCTTCGACTCGCTCCTTGCTGCGGGTATTGCGATCTATTTCCTTTCGCAATTCATCGTACACGTGGGAATGAATATGGCGCTGCTTCCCATCACCGGAACGACGCTTCCATTCATGAGCTACGGCGGCTCGCACTTGCTCACGGAATACCTGACACTCGGTGTGCTTATGGGACTGCGGAAATATGCGCGACCCTCCATACAAGCGCGCGACGAGACTGAGTTGGTGGGAGTAATTTAACTTTCGTAGAGTTCGAGTGTCTTGGTTATCATATCGGGAAGCGGGAAGCGGTTCTCTGTGGAGACTGCATTCCGAGAGCGTGACGCGACGGCTTCCACCGCGTCCGCGAGCGCGAGGGCGTTTTGCGGTGGCACGAGCGTAGTTCTGCCGAGCGATTCCGCGAAGTCCGGATCGATAACGGTCGTTGCAACGATGGGGAGTCCGGCGAGCGATGCCTCGATAAGCACGTACGGCATGCCTTCTTTGAGAGAGGGGAGCAGGTATACATCGAAACCCGACAAATACCGTGCGGCATCCGGTATGAAGCCTGAAAAGAACACGCGGTCCGAGAGACTCTGTGCGTGCATGTGTGCAACGAGCCGATCACGCTCTTCTCCTTCTCCCGCTATCACGTAAATACAATCATGTCCGCGCTTTACGAGCTCGGCGACGGCATCAATGCCAAAACGTAGTCCTTTGTTTCGTGTGAGGTCTGCAAGAGAAACAAGACGGATGGTTTGCGGTCCGATGAAGGGGGGCGGCAGGATGCCGAACATTTCTTTAAAACCTTCTTGCGGTGAAGCAAGATTCAGATTCTCGCGACCGAGGGGAATGTAGACGATCTTTTTTCGTACCCACGGCATGCGCAAGCCGATACGCTCGTCGGTTCGCGAAACCACGATCACATGCGTTGAAAGCAATGCAGTGAACCAACTGATAAGGAAAAAGAATGCCTGCGAAAAAATATCGCGACTCTCCTTGAATGGCCACCCGTGTGCGGTAAACACGATCTTTTTAATCCCCAAAACGCGACCGGCGAGTGCGCCGAGCGCGGCCGCTTTTGAACTGTTCACATGAAGTACGTCCGGCGCGGCCGCACGAATGGCCTCTTTTATCTCGGAAAAGCTCCGAATGTCGCGCAGAGGAGAAATGTTGCGATCAAGCGACGGCACATCGAGCACAGGAATACCGTGCGTTTCCAGCATTTCAGAAAGTCGTCCACGTTTGCCGAATGCCGCGCCCGTTTCATACTCGTGTTGGGGGAGGTTGGTGGCGAGGTCGTACACATAGCGCTGTGCGCCGCCAAACGTGGCTTTTGTGATCAAAAACAACACCTTCTTACGTTGAAGTGGAGGTTCTTGCCCCGCACCAGAAAACGGCATTGCGTTTACATTGCCACGGTTTGATTTGTGGGGTGCAATGTCGTCCATGCACCTAGTATATCTTCAATCTCGAAGGGGTTCCGCAATGTGATGCCGTTTCTCGGTGACGGGGCTTGCTTACATCATATTCAGAATGCCATGATACGCGCACCGGCGCTATGACACTTATTCCGAAAAGGGAGTACATCCTGCTGCTCGTAGGCGATATCCTCGTTTTCACTATTTCGCTGTGGATCACGCTCGCCATGCGCTACCTCGAGGTGCCCTCGCGCGAACTGTTCACCCTGCACCTCGTGCCGTTTGTGTTTCTTTTTGCGGCGTGGATCGTGGTCTTTTTTGTGGCGGGGCTCTACGGGCGACATACCCGCCTCTTTCGGAGCCGGTTACCGAGCACCATTCTCTATACCCAAACCATCAATGTGGCCCTCGCCGCGGTCTTCTTTTCGATGTTGCCGGTCTTCGGTCTCGCGCCGAAAACGATACTTGTGCTCTACCTGGTGGTCTCGTTCATCCTGATTTTCATCTGGCGGGTGCTGATGTTCACGCACATGCCCCGTTCAAAGCGTTTGCGCGGCGTGCTCATCGCATCCGGCGCGGATGCGCATGCGCTCGCTGAAGAAGTGAAGAGTGACCCGCATGGCGCCTTCTCTTTCGACTACATGGTCGACACGTCAACCACACCGTCCCACGAGGTCATTCAACGAACGGTGCGCGTCGCGGCGGAGGACGACGTAACGTTCCTGGTGGTCGATCTCTCGGATGCTGCGGTATCCGCCTCACTACCCATTATTTACGATGCGGCTTTTCATAAGCACAAATTTGCTCTCATCGATGCAGCCGAGCTCTACGAAGAAATGTTCGATCGAGTGCCGCTCTCACTCCTCAAATACGAATGGGTTCTCAAGCGGGTCTCGACGTCCCGTTTGTACGACGCAATGAAGCGCGCAATGGATATCATGGGCGCGATCATCATCGGTATGATCTCACTCATCTTTTATCCGTTCATCATGCTCGCGATAAAATTGGATGACGGCGGGGAAATATTCATACGGCTACCGCGCGTGGGCCGCTATCAGCGGACGATCAGTATCATCAAGTTTCGCAGCATGACCGGGAACGACAAGGGGGTGTATGGTCCGGGCGGGAAGTCGCAGCTCACCGTGACCCGGGTCGGTAAATGGATACGCATCATGCGACTGGATGAGTTGCCGCAGATATGGAACGTGGTCATGGGCGACCTCTCGTTCGTGGGACCTCGCCCCGAAGCTCCGGCGCTCGCTTCGCAGTACAGCGCCCGGATCCCGTACTACAATGCCCGCCACCTCATTCAACCGGGGCTTACGGGTTGGGCGCAGATACGACATGATCGCCACCCGCACCACGGCCTCGCCGTCGAAGAGACAAAAGAAAAACTTTCCTACGACCTCTACTACCTCAAGCACCGTTCATTGATGCTCGACGTGTTCGTTATTTTGCAGACCATCCGCATTGTGCTCACGGCGCGCGGTTCGTGATATACATAGACGTATGAAAAAAAAGGCGGTTGTAACCGGGGGCGGGGGATTCGTGGGGTGTAACCTCGCGAAGGCTCTCATTGCAGACGGTTGGGATACCCATCTCATAGATGTCGACTACGGTTATCGCAACGAAATGCTTCCCGAGGAGGCTAAACGCCATACGGCCGATATTCGCAACACCGGCGACATCGAATCAATATTCGAAGGCGCAGACGTCGTCTTTCACACCGCTGCCGTTCCGCGCGTGCCGTATTCTATCGAGCATCCGGTTGAAACGACCGAGCAGAACATCACCGCGACGGTTTCCGTACTTCATGCCGCAGTGCAGGCAAACGTGCGGCGTGTCGTGTATTCGTCGTCCGGTTCATCATACGGTGAACAGGATACGCTCCCATTCGTTGAAACGATGCTCTGCTCACCGGTACACCCGTACGGTATGCAGAAATATGTAGGAGAGCTCTTCGCGCGGTTGTGGGTGGATGTGTACAAGCTAGAGACCGTTTCGCTGCGCTATTTCAATGTCTACGGCCCGGGGCTTGACCCGAATGGCCCCTACGCACTCGCGATCGGGAAGTTTTTGATGGCTCGCAAAGAAAAAACACCGATAACCATCTTCGGCGACGGAACCGTCACCCGCGATTTCACGCACGTCTCCGATGTGGCGCGCGCGAATATGTTAGCCGCAACGAGCGACAAGGTGGGCAAGGGAGAAGTCATCAATATCGGCTCCGGCAGCAATATCACCATTCAGAAACTCGCGGAGATGTTCGGAGGCGAAATACAATACGCCGCTCCCCGCATCGAAGCGCACGATGCGCTCGCCGATATACGTCGTGCAAAGGAATTGCTCGGATGGGAGCCGACTATTTTTGTGGAAGAGGGAGTGAAGCAATTGAAAGCGGAATGGGGAGTAGGAACCGATAGTGCATGATTATCGACGGACGGACCATTTCGAACGAGCTTATCGAACAGCTCAAGCCAGAGCGCGCACGGGTGAGTGGTGCGGTAACGCTCGGTATTGTTGTTGCGACCGATGATCCCATCATCGAATCGTTCGTTGCGATAAAGAAAAAAGTTGCCGATGAGTTGGATATAACAATGGTGCGACGCGATGTGCCGGAGGCGACCACCGAGCGTGTGATGGAAGCGGTGCGCGAATTCAAATACGACCCCTCGATCGACGGCATCATTGTGCAGCTTCCGATGCCTGCCGCGGTAGATGTGAATGCCGTTCTTTCGGAAGTGCCAGAAACAAAAGATGTTGACGGTATCAACCCGTTCACCCCCGAGCACGCTCGTATCGCACACGCGCCCGTCGCGCTCGCCGTTCGTGAAATTCTTGAACGTACAGATACATC
>CAYQQI010000041.1:0-8269 GCA_964419595.1 uncultured Candidatus Saccharibacteria bacterium | reverse complement strand
GTGGAGGAAACGGAGGTGGAGGCACCGGCGGAGGTGGAGGCGGGATGGGTGGACTCAGTTCGTTCCTGGGCGGTCTCATGAAAGGAATGGGAATGGGCGCACCTGCACAGCAGCAACCGCAGCCGGCACAGGCGTGCTCAACGAATTCGCAGCAGTACGCGCAGCAACAGCAGCAATACAACCAGCAACTGCAGCAGTACAACTACCAGCTGCAGCAATACAACTACCAGCAGCAACAAAATCAGTACTACGGCTATTCGTCATACGCGACGCCGCCGGTTCCGCCGACTCCGTGTTCCAACGGAGCAGGGCAGTGCCAATCGCTTGCTGCACGACCCGATCCTTCCACGTGTCCGACCGGTACATGGCGGGTAATGACGAGCGCGCAAGGCACGGGCTCCGTGTGTCCGGTATGGCAGTGCGTTGCAGGGAACACGCCGACTGCGCAACTTACCTGCAACCCCGCTGTTGCAGAGAACGGCACTCCGGTAACCATCACATATTCATGTACGAACTCGCAATCGAGTAGAGGCCACGGATTCACAACTGCGGGTGCACTCTCCGGTGCAACAACAACCGTTATCAATGCGCCGGCTAACGCTTCGGCTGCGAATTTTGCACTGCAGTGCCAGAACGCAGAGGCGTCATCGGCTGCACAGTGCACCGTGCAGATCGCAAAAATGTCCATCATGCTGCGCGCAGCGCCGGCAACTGCGCCCATAGGCGGAACCACGCTCATCGGATGGGTAACGAGCGGTATGGAATCGTGCATTGTTTCGAGCCCCGACCAACCGGATTTCACCGCGCGCAATAGCGGCAACGCGCGCACTTCGGGTATTGCAACGAGCTCTCCGCTCACGGGCCCGACCGACTTTTATCTGAATTGCACATCGCTCACCGGGCAAGAGCGCGAGGAAAAGATAACCGTCGGTCAGCCCGGCACCGTGTTCACTTCTATTGATACGCGTACGAATGTGCAGCGGGGCACGAGAGCGACGATTACGTGGAACTTCCCGAGTGCACCCGACGTTTCCGCTGTGGCGCTCTGGCTCTTTAGCGTTGAAGACGATCAAACCGTTGCGCTCATCTCCGGGCATCGAGCAAAAGCGGGAACCTACGCGTGGGATATTCCCAACGAGTATGACCCGTGTAACTCATCATCATCGCTCGTGTGCGGGACAGACTTGATACCGGGACGCACATACAAAGTGCTCGCAACGCTCTACACACCGGTGAACGCACAACTCGGAGAGTTCAATGACTCAAGTTTGCCTGAACCCCTGTACTTGGATACGCCGCTCTCTGCGCAGTTTAAGTTCAGGGAGTAGATATTGCCGGCAGGATCGGTCGTGCACCTTGGCACCTGGGAAAACCACGGTTTTCCCAAGCCTTCCTCCACGGGAAACTATCGTTTCCCGACCCCTTCCAATGCCGGGAGCAAAAAATCTCACTGCGTTCGTTTTGTGCTCCCGGCAGGAATCGAACCTACATCACATCCTCCGCAAGGATGCATCCTATCCGTTGAACGACGGGAGCTTGTGAGACGAGTCTAGCGTAGAGTCGCTCTGAAATCCAGCAAAACAAGCGCATATGCCGAGCTGTATCCCCGTGCTCGCATTGCGCCGAGGTTACATCAAAGCGATGATACACATATGAGGAACTCACAAGCCGGTACATCGGTGCTTGCTGCGCTTGTCTTTGTTGCCATTTTTGTACTGTTCATATCCGGGTACAAGGTGGCATCACAAAATGTAGCCGGGCAGAGCGCCGCCGCAGCGGCTGCAACGAGCCGCGCCATGCTTTCATGCAACGGTGGAGAACTCTACACCGTGAATATGGAATACGGCTCAGGCACCACGGACGGCCTAACTTGTTTTAAACCTGATCCGAAAGACCCCGCCGCTCAAATACCGGGTCCCGATTTCGCCAGAAGCGAGTGTTCACAGAGCGTACCGGGTAAGTGCGCCATTCGGTACTGTCCGCCGTCGTCTTACGTGAGCGAATCGGGTATGTGCTTTATGATCGGTGCGTGCGACCCATCCACCGATGCGGCCTGTCTGAAAAGTATCCTTCAAAACGCTTCGCAGCCTGCTCAGGCAGCAGCGATCATTGCGGCACAGCTACTTGCCGACAAAGGCACGACGTATGCACGAGCATCGGGTTCAAGCGGCCCGATCTCGCTGGCCGAATATTTGTCGGAGAATGCCCGAAGCGAAGTTGCTGCGGTGATCGAGGCGACCGCACAGGCGGCACAAGAGTATAATTTTGATGACAGCGTTATCCGCAACATCTCAAAAAAGATAGAAACTCACTCTAGTGTGCGCTCTGAGAGTGGAGCAGTCGCCCAAATATCCTGCCAGCCGAAAATCGCGGAGTCCGGTATGAAAGTGGGCATCGCATTCGGTTGTGCGAATTCGAGCGAGAGTGAAGGCGGGGGGTTTTCAACCGGAGGGCGGTTGTGGGGTGCGACCGAAGAGAGCATACCGTCGGAGCTCCCCAATGGTACGATGGTGTACGCATTGCGATGTTCAGACGGTGTGAGCACAGCCTCCGCTTCGTGCTCGGTTGCGGTTATGAAACCGTTCATGCTCCTTTCCTCGCAGGTAGAAAACAACACCGCGTCGTTCGCGTGGGTAACGCGGGGGATGGATGTGTGCGATATCTCCGCACCCGATGATCCCGAACTGAATTCGCAATTTGATAACCCGGTTCCGCAAAGCGGAGCACTCACCGTTTCATCGCTCACAGAAGATACGCGCGTTGCGCTCACCTGCACAAGTGTGGGGGGCACGATCAAAGAAGTTACAACGACCGTCACAGTGGCACACTAGATACCGAAGAATTCGAGCACTTTGTGTGCCAGAGGTTCACGCATGTGCACCTCATCCGCGTGCTCTTTCATATACGCGCGCACCAACCCCGGTTCGACATCGTGAATGGGAATAATAAGATTCGGCGACATGAATTTCACCGTATCGATAAGGAGGAGCGGATGCCCATCATGCTCATCTTCTACCCAGAACGAGATGATCTCGTCGTATCGGTGCAATACGTTGTCAACGCGCACACCCTTAACGGAGATCTCAAACGTTGAAACATCGGGAGCATGGCGCGCCATGAGCGCTATGGTGAGCGCGGCCACGAGTATGAGAACAGCGAACAACACATTGCTCAAAAGCGTGGCAGTGAGTGCTGCGCACACCGCGGCGATACCGAGTGCCCAAAACCATTCACTCCCGCGCTCTACATGCTCGTGTTCGTATGCATTCCAACGCAGGACGACCGTATGATCGGGCATAGATGGAATTATTGTAACATCGTGCGACATGCACGAATGCGCAGAGCGTGCTACAACGGTGCTTACGGAGGGATGGCAGAGTGGTCTATCGCACCTGTCTTGAAAACAGGAGTCTCGCAAGGGACCGTGAGTTCGAATCTCACTCCCTCCGCACTATCGTTTCACAAAGGTACTGTGCGTATCGCGTATCTCAGTGGAGAGAGTATCCGTTTTCGTGAAAACGCGTACACTGTGCCGATGAAGTCTTTTTCCGGCACCGTCATCCGCGGTTCGCAACGCGCAGCTTCACTCGGCTATCCCACTATCAACCTCGGTATCGACAATATGAACGTCGACGGCATTTTTGCCTCAACGGTCACGATAGACGGGAGAGAGCACATCGCCGCCGCCTTCGCCGACCCACTCCGCGGACTCTTGGAAGCATACATACTCGACATTACCGAGGATTTTTACGGCAGAGAGGCGAAGATAGTACTGCATAAAAAGATACGCCGTAATCAGCATTTTGCGACCGATGAATTGCTGAAAGATGCCATCGCTTCCGATGTGAAAGAAGTTCGTGCATACTTCTCTCACATATGAGAACCGCAACGCGCACCATGGCACTTATGAGCCCGTTCCTCGTCTTTTTCGCCGCAATGTTGTGGGCGACCGACGCACCGTTTCGCACACACCTCACGGCGGATCTCTCGTCGAGTTTTATCGTCCTTGCCGAACATGCAGTCAATCTTTTGTTCGTACTCCCGATACTTTTCTTTAACTGGCGCGAACTCGGCAAATTCTCCAAACGTGAGTGGGCTGCCGTCATTGTCATCGCTATCGGCGGCTCGGCCTTGGCATCAATTGCGTTCACGCAGTCGTTCAAATACGTAAATCCCTCCGTCGCGATACTTTTGCAGAAAGTGCAGCCGCTCATCGCCATATCTTTGGCGGCACTGTTCCTCAAAGAGCAGCTCCATAAATATTTCTGGATATGGGCAGCGGTTGCAATTGCCGGGGCGTACCTCATCAGCTTCCCGGATATCGCGCCGCGCATGTACGAAGGAGAGACCTTTAACCCGAATGTGCTCGGGGTCATGTTCGCGCTCTTAGCCGCCGTTTTGTGGGGTGCCTCAACGGTGCTCGGTAAATACGCACTGCGCGTAAGTTCGTTCCAGATGCTCACGGCGCTTCGCTTCGGTATTGCATTCGTGTTCCTCTTTTTCCTGACTTCGATACAGGATCAGTTGCCGCCGTTTGCTTCCGTTACATCGACGGATTGGTTATTTATCGCCATTGTCGCGATGGTTTCGGGTGTGGCGTCGCTCTCGCTGTATTACTACGGTCTGCAGTACACCAAAGCATCCATCGCAACGCTCGCAGAACTCGGTTTTCCCCTCGCGGCGGTGTTTGTGAATGCGTACTTTATCGCCGGCAATGTTCAGCCCGGGACATATTTCGGATTGTTTGCGGGCCAGTGGCTCGGAGCGGCACTGCTGCTCTCTGCACTCTATATGCTCAGTCGCGAAAATAGTGAGGAGGTGAGTGCGGAAGTAGCGACGGCATGATGCGCATCATGGTATTCGGCACGTTCGATATTCTCCACGAGGGACACCTCGACCTTTTCCGACAGGCTCGCGCTCTTGCCCCGGATTCCCAGCTCATCGTATCTATTTCGCGCGACAGCTCAACGGAACGCATCAAGGGGGAACTTCCTAAGAACAACGAAATCTTTCGTATGCATGCGGTGGAGGAGTGTGAACTGGTCGACGAAGTGGTACTCGGAGATAAGGAGGGATTCATTGCCCACATTATCGATGCGCGTCCCGATGTCATCGCGCTCGGGTACGACCAGGACGGAGAATATGTGAATGCATTACGCTCAGAGCTCGACAGGGCCGGTATAACAGCGCACATTGTTCGACTCAAGCCATACAAACCCCATATATATAAATCGTCCAAGCTGCGCGGGTGACGATATACTGGAGCATATGAAATTTCTCGGTATTGATTACGGTGGCAAACGTATCGGACTGGCTGTGTCGGACGAGGGCGGAACTATTGCGTTCCCGCGAACGACTATCGCCAATATGCGGGGTGCCATCGATACCATTAAAGAGCTCGTGCGAGTGGAAAACATCGGATATGTGGTTGTGGGAGATACAAAGAGCTATGGCGGCGTACCCAATCCCATCACGACGCAAGTAAAAGGTTTCGTCGATGAGCTGAAAGCGGTGCTCGACGTTCCTATCGCGTCCTCGTGGGAAGCCGGGAGTTCCATCGAAGCCAACCGCTACGCGCCGGATGACCGACACGACGATTCCGCGGCAGCCGCGGTCATACTGCAGCGCTATTTGGATATTAAGACCGGAAGTGTACCCGGTAGAGTAATTTCGAATGACCTTGGTGATGACACATACCACGGGTCGTAAAATAATCAGCGGCAGACATTCATACAGCGTAAGGTTGGTGGGACAGCGGTAAGAACAATTCGAAATTTATTCTAACCGGGTGTAGACTAGGTCATCATGGAAGAAAATGCGCAACCGGCTCCCGAGCAAAAGGTTGAGATCTCATACGACGATTTTGCCAAGCTCGACATCCGTGTCGGCACTGTCACCGCAGTAGAAAAGATAGAGAATGCCGACAAACTACTCAAATGCACGGTGGATTTCGGTGAATTCGGAGAACGCACCATCGTTTCCGGCATTGCCGAGTGGAAAACGCCCGAGAGTCTTGTCGGCCGCCAGTTGCCCTACATAGTAAATCTCGCTCCGCGAATGTTGCGCGGGGTGGAGAGTCAGGGAATGCTTATTGCCGCGTCCGATGCGGAGGGAGTGGCACTGTTGCAACCGGAACGTGAAGTCCCGCGCGGGACAAAACTGAAGTAAAGCGCACGCGCCCCTGTTATAATTGAACGATGTGGTCGTCAGATCCCACCGCTCTTTCGGGTACAAAAGAAACATTCTCGCGCCGACTCACGCGCTGGTTTCCGATGCCTGCGCTTTTAATGCCGCGTGCGGCGGGAGTAGATATTTCTGACTCATCCATCAAATGGCTCTCACTCGTTCCTGCGGAGAAGGGATTGCGAGTACAGACATACGGAGATATTCCGCTGCAGTCGGGGGTTGTTATCAACGGCGCAATTCACGACGTGGGCGCACTCGCGGACGTTTTGAAAACGGTTCGCAAAGAGCTCAAGGGAGTTACCTGTGCACACGCTGCGCTTCCTGAGGAGGCAGCGTACGTATTCGGGATGCAGGTACCGGCCGGAACCGCGCGCGACCAGGTACTCGGCATGATCGAATTTGAGTTTGAGGGACGTGTTCCCATCCCACCGAGTGCTGCCGTGTACGATTACAGCACTATTTCAAAAGATGATTCGGGAAGCGAAGAGATAAGCGTCGTCGTGTTCCCGAAGGATATTGCACAGGCATATGTGGATGCATTTTCTGCCGCAGGGATCACATTGCTCTCCCTCGAGGTCGAGGCACGCTCCATTGCGCGAGCGGTCTCATCGTCGGAGCCGGATGAGCCGATCGTGCTCCTCGTGGATTTCGGTCGTGCGCGAACGGGCTTTGCAGTCGTAAAACGCGGTGTGCCGATATTCACCTCTACCGTAGAGGTGGGCGGCGATTTGATCGACCGCATCTTGATAGAGAAGCTATCAATGTCGAAAGAAGATGCGGCGCGCTTCAAGAACGACGAAGGATTGTTCGCCACACGGAACGGAAAAAGCTCCCCGGAGCTCGAAGCCGTAAGCGGGGCTGCCGCTGCACTCGCGGACGAAGTTGCGCGCCACTATCACTATTGGGATACCCGCCGCAACGAACACGGTGAACGCATGACACCGGTGGGGCGTGTGATCCTCGTGGGAGGGAATTCAAACTTGCGCGGGCTCTCCGATTACATTTCTGGTCGCGTTCAGGCGAAAGCGCTCCGCGGGAATGTGTGGCGCCACGTAACCGGGTTCAACGACTACGTTCCTCCGATCGACAAACACAACTCTCTTCAATTTGCTACCGCGATCGGACTGGCGCTCCGCGGACTATAATATGACGAACCTTCTCCCGCTGCCGGCGCAAAAGTCTCTCTGGGGCATACACAGTGCACGCTTTATTCTTATACTCTCGCTTGTCATGATCGCGCTTGCGGTCATTGCGCTTCTCGCGCTCAGCCCGAGCTTCGTAGCACTCGAAGTGAACACGCTCTCCGAAGAAGAGATGGCAGCGCAAGGGTCGAATGCGGCTGAGAGTCAGAAATCAATGGCCAAGTCACAGTTACTTTTGAGTGCGATCTCGCCGTTGATCTATTCCACGTCTTCGCCGAGCGCGGCAATAGAAAAAGCCCTCTCTTTGCGTCCGAAAGGTGCGCTCGTGCAGCGTGTGCGATATGTATCATCGTCTAAATCCATTCAGCTCTCCGGCACCGCGAACCGGGAGGCGCTCACTGCGTATCGGGCCGCACTCGAAGCAGAGGGCACATTCACCTCAGTTGCCGTGCCGGTTGCAGCGCTCGTAAGCTCAAACGGTCAATTTTCTATAACGCTCGGGGGAAACTTTTAATATGTCGAACCAAGTAAAAATAACTTCTTGGGTACTGCTTGCACTCGCACTCGCTTCGTGGGCGAGCGTCGGGTATGCGGCGCATTTGATCAGTGAGACCGCTACTCAGCGTTCCAACGATACTCGGCTGGCCCTCACGAAAGCGAATCAAGTCGCGCTGAATCAGCGCGTAGAGGCCCTCGCCGAGAACACAAAGGAGAAGCGAAAGCAGCTCGAGACAATTGCCGGCGCAGATGTGGTATCGGTCATCGATATCATCGATGCGGCCGGAAAGAGCGCCGGAATTGAAGCGAAAGTGAGCGATGCGGCGGTCGCAAGTTCGCTCCAGTTGGGAAAGACCACTGACACACTGCGCGGTCTCGTATTCAATGTGCAAGGCTCGGGAACATTTGCGGAAGTAATGCATGCCGCAGCGCTGTATGAGAAA
>CAYQQI010000040.1:0-8596 GCA_964419595.1 uncultured Candidatus Saccharibacteria bacterium | reverse complement strand
ATTCTATACCTCGTGATCTCCGGCTCCATCGGCCCCGCGATCGGGTTGACCGTATGGTCGGTGGGGGTGAGCGTGATAGACAATGTGCTCGGTCCGCGACTCATGGGCAGCGGCGCAGACTTGCACCCGCTACTGGTCTTGCTCTCCGTACTCGGTGGGCTCGCGCTGTTTGGCCCTGTCGGACTCTTTTTGGGGCCGCTCTCCGTGGCGCTCTTGCTCGCACTGCTCTCGCTCCATACGTTCATTGCTCCCGAAGACGGTAAGAACGTCCCCGGTACGAAGTCATAGTCGTATGCATTCTGAAAAGATATTGCGACCGCTCGCGCTTCTGGCGGTACTTGCCGTTATCGGGAGCGCATTCTACCTCATGCTGCAGCCTGCGGAGGAAAATCCGTCCATTGGTGAGCACGTAGTGGAGACCGTCAGATCAGTACAGTACGTGAATGAAACGTACGGGCTCACATTTTCGTATCCGGATACTTACGTCCTTTCCGAGCGAGACGCCGAGGGCAACGCAATGCGTGCACACCACACGATAGTGTTGATGGATAAAAATGACGCAGCGAGCATCCCCGCAAACGGTGAGGGGCCGACGACAATTTCCATTGACATCTTCGGCAACGGTATCGATAAGCAAACCGTTGAGGCGTGGATAAAAAATAGCTCCAATTCAAACTTTAAACTTTCCATAGACGACGTACTTGCCAGCACGACTCTGAGCGGTGTCCCGGGATTCTCATACACGTGGGACGGACTCTATCGAGGGGAGAGTACCGTTGTCTCAAATAGCGACGATATTCTCATGTTCTCGGTGACGTATCGGGACTCAACGGATGTCATTCGCGAGGATTTTCGCTCCCTTTTGCGATCGACTGAATTGCAGTAAGGCTCGTCTGAGCACTCTTGCGGAGCGCCACGCGTCGCAGTACACTGATTACTTAGGACTTCTAAGTAATGAAGATGACTGATACCGGTTCCGAGGAAAACGTATACCGAGAGCTTCCGGGGCTCTTTTTCGAGACGCGCCAAATTATCAGACAGCAACTTCCGAGCTCCAAACAATCGGATCCCAACGCATGGATGCACTTGCAGACGATGGATTTCATCGCGCGAAACGGAACCCCGACGATGCAGGAAGTGGCGTCATACCTGCGTATCAAAGCGCCGTCCGCAACGTCACTCGTTTCGAATCTTGTTTCTCAGGGCGCTGTAGCCCGTACCATCGGCGCCGATCGGCGACAGGTGGTGCTCTCTATTACTTCCGTGGGAAAGAAGATGCTGAAATCGTACGGCGCAGAGTCGCAGAAGATGATGCGGAGTGCGTTCTCAACACTTGATAAAAAAGAAGTCGGTTCTTTGTGCAGTATTCTAAAAAAACTTATCCGCGGCCATGCCGGCCCGCAATCCGCTTAATATTATATTTCTATTTCTTTGAGTATGTTTTCATCCTTTGCCAGAGCTATTGATACCGTGCTGCTTCGCCTGAAGCACTTCGGATGGAAAAAGAGTGCCGCCATCGCGGTCCTGTTCCTCGCTGTTGTTATCGGTGCGACATGGTATATCGGTTCCCCCGACGCTGCGCAAGATACGGTAGCTTCCGGCAGGTTCGTGGAAGTAAAGAGTATAGCGGAACTCTCTTCAGACCAACCGATGCTCTCCATTGTGGGCGTTGTCCAGTCAGTATCGGAGGCGACGGTACGAGCTGAAAAATCAGGGCAGGTCGTGAGCGTGAACCGCTCACTCGGCGATAGCGTCGTTGCAGGAACCGTTGTCGCATCGATTGAGAACGCCTCCGAGAGCGCAGCGGTACTTTCGGCACAGGGGAGCGTGGATGCTGCGCAAGCCGCACTTTCCAAAATTTCCGGCGGCTCACGTGACGAACAAAAAGTCATTCTGCAAACGTCGCTTGAAGCGGCGCAAAGCGGATTCTCCTCCGCTCAATCAGGTGCAGTGAATACGCTGCTCGCTGCGTACGCCTCGGTGGATAGCGCAGTGCGCGGAACGGGCGACAGTATGTTCTCGAATCCGGATACATCCAACCCGCATTTCAATATCACGACCCCCGATTCTCAGCTCACCATTACGATCAACAATACGCGCCTCTCCTTAGGACCGATATTGGACCGTGAATCTGCCTCGTCAAAAACAATTTCCACAAGTGCAGACCTCACCGCGGAGCTCAATAAAACAGAGACGGAACTGCGCGCAGTGCGTACGTTCTTTGATTCCATCATCCGTGCATTGAATGCTGCGATACCGACTAACAATATTTCCTCCGGCGATATAGCTGCCTTCCAGGCGAGTGCCATTGCCTCGCGTGCCGCTATCAACGTCACACTTTCAGCGGTTTCGGCCGCGAAGGAGAACCTTGTTACGAAAGAACAGGGAATCACGATTGCGCAAAAGAATCTTGAGCAGGGTGTGACCGGCGGTCAGCCGGAAGATGTAGCGGGAGGGCAGGCAGCGCTCAAACAAGCACAGGGTGGGTTGGCCTCTGCGCGTGCTCAACTGGAAAAGACATATATCCGCGCACCCATTTCAGGGACCATCAACTCGTTCTCGCTGAAGCGCGGAGACTACGTACAAATGACCGCACCGGTTCTCACTGTCGCAAATAACGGAGCGCTCGAGATAATCGCCTATGTGACCGAGAATGACTCCAAAGACATTGCCGCAGGGAGCAAGGTAACAATTGAGGACGACGTGCCGGGTGTTATCACACGTGTTGCGCCTGCCCTTGACCCCGTTACCAAGAAAATTGAAGTGCGTATCGGAGTTTCAGGCTCCGCCGCGTCGCTCGTGAACGGGCAATCGGTTTCCATCGCCATCACCCGCGCGAACGCGAAGATAAATTCCAATATATCTAAGTACTCCGTTCCGATCTCTGCCATTAAGATCGGAGCTGAAAAGACCGTCGTGTTCACGGTTGATGAGGGGAATACACTCGTTGCCCACGATGTCGTCGTCGGATCACTCTTGGGTGAGCGTGTCGTGATCTCCTCGGGTGTGACTGCGGACATGCGGATCGTAACGGACGCGCGCGGACTGCGCGAAGGGCAGGTCGTAGCGACCGAATAATCGAACCATGGTTCCACTTTGGCAGTTTTTCATAGAAAGACGACAGTTCACGATACTCGTGATACTGGCGCTCAGTTTGTGGGGTATCGTTGCTGCATTCCAGATTACCAAGGAATCCACTCCCGACGTATCCATACCGGTCGGTGTTGTTTCAATCGTGCTTCCGGGAGCATCGCCGGAAGATGTTGAGCGTCTCATCACCGATAAGGTAGAGGAGCGTTTGGCGAATCTGCCCGATATGAGCTCGCTCACATCGAACTCACGCGAGAGTCTTGCGGTGATCGTGGTGGAATTCAATGCGAACGCAGACCTCGACAAATCGATACAAAAACTGAAAGACGAAGTCGATAAAGTGGTTCCCGAATTACCGGAAGAGGCAACGACGCCGGTCGTTTCGGATGTGAATCTCTCGGACCAGCCGATACAGTTCATTTCCGTTTCCGCCGACGTGCCGCCCGCGCAGTTTGCAGAGCTCGCAGAGTCGCTCCGGAGCGACCTGCAGGCGGTAAAAGGCGTGAACCGAGTGGATATTTCCGGAGTACGCGACCGCGAGATACAAGTCGTAGTGCGCAAGGAAGAGATCGCGCGGCTCAATATTTCTCTCTCACAGATAGTCGGTGCTATTGCGGCATCGAACGCCTCGCTCCCGGTCGGATCTATCACCGTAGACGACGTTTCCTACGCCATCGATTTCAAAGGCTCCATCGACGATAGTGCCGACATAGGTGCCATCGCGGTTCTGAACGTGGGCGGGCAAGTAGTGTATCTGCGCGACATCGCAGATGTGACCGACGGCGTCGTGGACGCACGTTCGTATTCTCGAATTTCCATGGCGGGCGAGCCGTCCGAGCAGGCGATGACACTCTACGTTTTTAAGGTAAAAGGAAACGACATCACCACCGTGACGAGAGCGGTAAAAACGCGACTCGATGAATTGCAACAGCCGAACCAACTGCTGAGTGATAGCAAGGTGGTAATTTCATACGACTTCTCCGAGGAGATCAGTAAAAATCTAACGGAGCTCACGCGAACGGGACTTGAGACCGTTGCTCTTATCATGTTGGTGTTGTTTGCGACCATCGGATGGCGTGAAGCGGTCGTTGCCGGACTTTCTATTCCGCTATCGTTTTTTATCGCATTCGTGGGATTGCTCTACACCGGTAATTCGTTCAACGTAGTCTCTCTTTTTGCGCTCATTCTTGCGATAGGTATCCTCATCGATGCGGGCATCGTGATGGTTGAGGCGATCCATACTCGTACACGCATTCACCACGATAAAAAACGTGCGGCCATCGAATCACTGCACGAATACGCCTGGCCGCTCATCGGCGGCACCATGACGACGGTCGCGGTATTTTTCCCGCTCTTCTTTATCTCGGGCATCGTCGGCGAGTTCATCGCGTCCATTCCGTTCACGATCATCTTCGTGCTCGTAGCCTCCATTTTTGTGGCACTCGGTATCGTACCCACGCTCGCGAATATGTTCGAGGGCGCGCACGAGAGCGAGCTCGCAAAACGGCAGGACGAATACGCTGAGCAGGCCAGGCAATGGTACGCGGAGAGACTAAAGAAGGTTCTTGAAAATCGCTGGTTCCAAAATTGGTTCATCAGTGCCATGCTCGTGGGCCTTTTCGTAGCCATCCTCTTGCCGGTGACCGGACTCATGAAAGTGAGCTTTTTCCCCGGTGAGAACGGCGATGTAGTGTACGTCGATATCGAAAAACCTGCGGGAACCGCGCTGAATCAGACCGACCTCGTTGCGCGTAGCATCGAAGAGTTGCTCTATGAGCAGGCAGATGTGGAATCGTTGGTAACAACGGTCGGTTCACAGAGCGCCTTTTCTGATACGACAGGCATGGGACCGCAATCGGACTCCCGCTTCGCGAACATCACGATAAACCTCGTTGAGGGACATACAAAAACATCCGCGGAGGTCGTTGAGGAAATAAAGGAGAAGGTGGCGAATATCCATACGGCAGAAATACGAGTCGGTGAACCTTCCGGCGGTCCGCCGGTCGGAGCAGCGGTTCTCATTAAATACCTCGGCAAAGACCAGGAAGTGCTCAATGCTACGGTCACTGCGGCACGAGAACAACTGGAGCTCACAGAAGGCGCAACGACCGTTGACTCATCCAACAAATTCGACGGGACACAGTACGAGCTCACCATCGACCGCGCTAAATTAGCGGCGCTCGGCCTCTCTCCCGCGACTGTTGCAGCAACACTTCGCACCGCGGTTTCCGGTACCACCGCCACGAAGCTCACAGGCGGGGACAAGGACGTGAACATTGTCGTCTCGCTCAACCTCAATCCCAACTACAGCGATCCGCACGATGCAAATAACACGACCATCGACAGCCTCCGACAAATACCGCTCGTAACGCAGAGTGGCACATCGGTCTTGCTTGGCTCCGTCATTAAGGAGGGTGTGTCGCAATCGAATGCGGCCATCGCCCACGAGGACCGCCAACGCGTGGTTACACTTTCAAGCGCAGTCGAGAGCGGCTTCACACCGGCAGAAGTACTCGCGTCGTTCCATGAGAGGTTCCCGACGGAGGAGCTTCCTGCGGGTATCACGGAATCCATAGGCGGCGAAAATGAGGAAACGAACAAATCGTTCGCCGAAATGGGGCTCTCGCTTGTTGCGGGGCTCGCGCTTATGTTCGTTATTCTTGTGCTCGCATTCGACTCATTCAGGTTCACCTCGTTCCTGCTCTCAATCGTGCCGCTCTCGCTCATCGGAGTATTTTTCGGACTCACCATCGCGTTCCAGCCGCTCTCGTTCCCGTCGATGATGGGACTCATCGCGCTCGCCGGTGTGATCATCAACCACGCGATCATTCTCATGGATGCCATTATCAAACGAACTCACGACGGACACGGACGCACGTTCCCGGATATCGTTGTGGATGCCGCAACGTCTCGTTTGCGTCCGATCGTGTTGACCACACTCACGACCGTTATCGGCATGGTTCCGCTCACGTTCGCTTCCGCCCTTTTCGGTCCGCTTGCACTTGCCATACTCTTTGGCCTCACCTTTGCGATGCTCCTCACGCTCATATTCGTGCCCATACTCGTGCGACGATGGCCGGGCAAGGTGATCGCTGAACAGTTCAGCGTGAAAAGCCCGACCGGCGGACGCGAGGCGACAATTGCCAGACCGGACGGAGCTATCTACAACTTCTTTGCAGGACGCTTAAATCGTCGACACTTCATCGTCGGGTTTGTTGCATCGCTCGTTATCGCCGGCATTCTCTTCATGCTTACGAGCATGCTCTCGGCGTTCATTCCGACAACGTACGTGATGATACTGCTCATCTCAGTGGTCTACGCAGTGTTGACCGGACTACAGGTGCGACGACTGCACGACGTCGGATACGACGGATTCGTTTCGCTCCTCACTCTCGTACCGGGAGTCAACATCATCTATCTGATCTGGCTGAGCGTTAAAAGAGGCACACCCGGCGAAAACATGTACGGCCCGGAGGACCGCGACGGGCAACTGATCGCAAAGACACTCGGCCTGCAGAAAACGCACGGCGCAGACCCGTACTAGCGGACACCGCCCGGCCCCTCTGTAAACGAGGAGGTAGTGAAAGAAACATTCCTCTCCCGCGTCTCTTATATAGCCCATATCGACCCTTATGCACGGAGTCCGCCGGGGCTCCGTGCAGTGGGGTTGATAAGGGTGTATTTCTACCCGTTCGGGTATACTTCTGATGTATGAAAAAAGAAACCGCTATTCTTGGAATTCTTCTCACTGCAGTGGTGCTTTTTTCCATAACCACCGTTTCTGCGGAAACGATAGTGCAGGGCGAGGCAAACACACAGGGGGAAATAAATAGCGGCGGCGGGCTCGGCAAGGGCCTGAACTACATGGTACGAAGCATTCTCGGCGAAAGTAATGAATCAGTCGTGGAGATGCAGATCCCGGTTGCACCCCATGCGACGCTTATGGTGGAAGCAGATTCCGCACTGCAGGCCAACACTCGCATGGCGCCGGCGCCCGAAGCAATGATGTTCAAGGCGTCGTTTGCATCAGACGCGGCTATAGCACCGCTCACAGAAGCAGATCTGCATACATACATCTCAGCGCTTTTGAGCTCCGACAGCAATATTCAGTCAGTCGATACGGCGGAGACGCACGTGCGCATTACCTACGCGGTTCCCGCCAAGGTCTTCGGATTCGTTCCGGTCACGCTTCGCGTCACAGCAGGAGCCTATATTTCCGGCGCGACCGAGGTCGCGTATCCGTGGTACGGCTTCACGATGTCGCGCGCGGTTGCGGAATTCAAGACGATGCTCGCCGAGCGCATTGAGCCCGTGATACCGACTACTGAGTTCACCCTCGAAGATCAGAAAATGCTCATAGACGAATTGCACGTAGCGCTTGCCGCAAAGTTCGGTTCATCAACCGGAGGCGACAGATAACAGTCTCTTGTCAAATGCATCATGAGCGAGTACGCTCAGACGATGTCATACCCCGTAGTGAAATTTCGGCTCGGTTTTGACGGAAAAATTATTGATAACCGCAGCGGTATTTAAATTATGCAAACAAAGAGATCTCTTGCTCGCACCCGTGCCTCCGGCACAAGCCGAAATTCTACTAACGGGGCATATACACCATCGAAGGAAATTTTAGAAAAATACGCCGACGTAATGGTCAACTTTGCACTCGGAGGGGGCAAAGGAATTAAGAAAGGGGAAGTGGTACGCGTGTCGGCCACCGAGAGCGGCAAGCCGCTCTTTACTGCCGTGTGCAATGCCATTGTAAAAAGCGGCGGACACGTTATTTCAAATTACGCACCGGACGACGAACAGGGAGACAAGCGCCGAGCCGAGAGCTTTACGCGCTATTTTTACGAAAATGCAAAAGACCACCAGCTCGACTTCTTCCCGAAGAAGTATCTGAAAGGTATCGCAGAACAGATCGACCACTCGCTCTATATTCTCTCCGATGCCGACCCGCATGCGCTGAAAGGCGTCGATCCAAAAAAAATAATGCGCCGCGGTGTGGCTATGAAGCCGTACAAGGATTGGCTCAACCAAAAGGAATGGCAGAACAAATTCACCTGGACCATCTGTTTGTACGGAACGAGGGCTATGGCGAAGGAAGCGGGCATCTCTGAAAAAGAATACTGGAACCAGATCATCAAGGCGTGCTTTCTCGATGAAAAGAACCCTATCAAGAAATGGAAGGATGTATATACGCAAATTGATTCGTTCCGAAAGAAACTGAACAAACTCTCACCGCAGATCGACAAGCTCCATGCCGTGGGCGCAGACATGGACCTGTGGATCACGCTCGGTAAAAAGCGCTCGTGGCTCGCGGGCTCGGGACGCAACATTCCGAGCTTCGAGATATTCACGTCGCCCGATTGGCGAGGCACCAACGGTTGGATACGCTTCAACCAGCCGCTCTACCGATACGGGAGCAAGGTCACCGGTATTCAGCTGTGGTTCAAGGACGGTAAATGCATCAAGGCATCTGCAAAGACCAACGAGAAGCTCCTCAAAG
>CAYQQI010000039.1:0-8854 GCA_964419595.1 uncultured Candidatus Saccharibacteria bacterium | reverse complement strand
TTACGGCACTGCTTGCCGCATACGTATAGATCGTCATACGCGCATCACTTCCCGCATCGACGAATGTTCCGTCTGTACTGCCGACTACTTCTCCATATTCATCAAGCTCAAGAAGATCGCCTGTGGTGGAAGAAGCATAGCTGTACACTTCGGCTTTATCTTTATGAGCGGTGAGGCCGTTAAATAGTTGCACTAGTTTGCGACCCAAGCCTACGAAAATACTATTGCCACGACTCAGTGTGTCCCATCGATAAAAAGTCTTTTGAAATGCATTGCCCGAAAGGTCAGCAATTTCTTCCCTGAATGGTCTGTTGATCTGACCAAATCCGTCACTTTGCTCCCCGGCCGCTGTTGAAGTCGCGTCGCCCTGATTGAAGTATGTAGTAACGATCGCATTCGGTTTTGTTTCAGTAGTTTTCCAGAAACCTGCAAATTTTCTGTCGCGCACGCCACCTGCCGAATACATTTCCCCGCCGGAATATGTGTACGTCGTGTCGGACAGATTATCGAAGCCGTCGTTTGTACTGATTTTCGAGACAACAAGCATTGAATACGGCAGTTCCGGGTTCAAGCCGGTAGTCGCAGTTCGTTCGTACGATATTGTAGACGTCCCGCCATACAGGTACCCGATTGTTTCAAGTACGTCTTGCGGGTGTTGACCATTGCCGTAGAAATTCGCCAGTTCATTATAAGTAAACTGACCTAAGAACACGCAAGGTGAACAACCGCTCACTTGCATAGTAGTGATATACGGCATACTGCCTGCTGTACTTGTCGCCCAACCTGAACCGGTATTCATTAAAAGATAGGTGCCGTCAAAGGTCTCCGCATCGTCAACGCCGAAACCTACCGTGTGAGCTGGAGCATAATAAGAGCGTACAAAATCAACAAGTCCGTCGCCATTCATATCCATAAAACGCATACCACGGTCGTACCTTGTGGAGCCACTTAGATAGTAGGTAGGTGTAGCGATAAGCCACCTCGAATCTGCTCCTGCATTCCAACCGTGACCGTTGTTCAAATGAACTTGCGTGTCGCTGCCGCCCGAATACACCCAGTCCTCCAGACCATCACCATTTATATCTACAAGCTGCGCATTATTTTGTGAACCGCCACCTGAGCCGGGAATTGTAGTGATCGGTGTAAATATGGTCGTGGTACTACTGTCCCATGCAGAGCCGTTCCCAAATGACACACCGTTCTCATCGCCAGCAGAAGCGTACTCAAAATCCGGGAGCCCATCGCCATTCACGTCGCCAAAAAAACCACGAGTGTATGAACCGGAAAATGCAGGGATGATCCCGCTGTAACTTGTACTCGCTACGGTAGTCCACGAAAATCCGGTGCTCGTTGCATAATTATTTCGATACATGGCGGCTGTCGAACTGTCGTTTCGAACGATATCAGCCTTTCCATCAGCATTCGCATCGACATATCGAACTCCTCGCTCAACGGGATCAATTGTTGACCCTCCCCCGCCGGAGTAGTACGCCCAGTAATCAGGGGGTGCCGGAGTAATCGTGATCCCTAAACTCGTACCTGTCACAACCGCTCCGGGTGCGTCGTAGTATGCAGTCGTAACATCGTTCACCCCGTTACCATCGGTGTCAGAAACTATCCTCGCTTGATTCGATACGCCACCTGCCGTATAAAAAGGCGTACTTGTTGATATATAGGCAAATGTCATTGGGGGTAGAGATATTTGATTTGCAAACTCATCCTGCCCCGTCTGCTGAATAGCCGAAAGTAGCGAACGAATCCCATTATTGCCGGCTGTGTACGAAAGTGCGTACTTTTGTGTCCACGTGCCGGAAACATCTGCTTGTATCTGCGTGACTCGGAATTTCGTTGTGACATTGAATCCCTCCTTGTAGCTCGTGAGAGTATCCGGTCTTGTCGAGGTTGAAAATGTGATCGTCATCGGTCCATCGGTGACGCCATTGCCTGTGTACACGATCTTATACGGGTAGACTTGATTACTATCTGTAACGTACGAGTATTTTACGTAGTTTCCATTGGTGTCTCGAATTTCCTGCAGCATCCATCGATAAATGAGTGTCGGTGAGCTCGTCGATTGAACTCGACCCGAGCTATCGGATCCGAATGTGTATTTCGTCCCCTTTTTGTCGTACATGACCCACGTATCGCTTGAAAGTGAGTACGAGTTGTATGCGCCCGTATCCACTTTCGCCCTGTACGGCGTCGAAGTGGATACCGAGGTGGTAGCTAGTTCACCCTCAAGCGAGGACGAATAAAACGCTTTGGTGTAGAGATCCTGGGAGCCATATTTATTCATTCGCTCTATGTATGGGATGGAAATAGTCCACCCGTATCCCACAATACCGTTTTCCGTCCGCTGACTGTTGTATTCGAGCGCTAGGTCCGGCTGTAGCCCCTTTCGACCAGGTGGAATGGCGAGCACTATCCGCTGCGTGAGCGCACCTGTGGCACCGTCCACTTTTGGCTGACTACTTTGCAATGAAAAAGCGTTTGCTGTAGTTATTGTCGGCGGCGGGTCACCGCTGTCCAGCATTTCCATTTCTGGTGGCGGCTCACTTTCTTCGGGATCATCGGAGTTATTGTCAGCAGAATTTGTAGAAAGTTCCGTTTCATTCGACTCTTCGCTAGAGTCAATAGATGACTCGGTTGTAATTGGTATTTCGTTGTCTCCTGCTGTTGTAGTTGTACCTTCTTGTGCGTTCACTACAAGCGGCGCAAGCGGCGACGCAAGAAATACAACACTAAGCAAAATGGTGATGGCCTTGGTGGAAACCCGGTGACGCAGAGAGAATACGTTCACGGAAGGCCTCGGCGGCAGGCCGATGGCTTATTCAGCGTATCAATCAATATACGTACTACACGATCGACTGTGCATAACTATTCACCTATCACACCCTTGCTATTTGAGCAGGTCGAGGGTTTCGTCGATGCGGATTTCTTTCACAAATTCGGGCACATGGCTCACCAGCACCATCGCCCCGTCGTACTGGTTCAGCGCCTTTGCGATGACCGGAATGTGGCGGAAATTTATGTGGTTTGTCGGCTCATCCAGTATAAGGAGCGCCGGCTCCATAAGTACCAGGCGCGCAAAAGCGACGAGCCCTTTTTGCCCTTCGGAGAGGTGGCCTATCTTCGTATGAATGAGGTCTCCCGTAAGCAAGAATCCTGCAGCAACATGACGCAGTGTTTCCTCGTACTTCTTTTTCATGACCGCCATGAGCTCGTCGTGCACGGTCTTATCGAAATCGAGGTTCGAAAAATCCTGTCGGTAATAGCCTACTTTTGTGCCCGGCAATATCGTCGAGCCCTCTTCCTGATTTACTATTGCTTCAAGCAGTGTGGATTTACCGATACCGTTGGGTCCTGCAAGTAACAGGTGCTGGTTTTTCTTCAGGATGACCGTCTTTTTCTTTACCTTGGGTTTGTGATCGAGGATGACCTTGAATGACTCAATTTTTAGAATTTCGCCGACCATATTTTCCGGCGTCGGTATCTTGAACGGTTTGATGGTCTTGTCTTCCCTGCGCACATCCACCATATCTTCTTCGGCCTGTTCCGCAGCCTGGCGCATGCGCTTTGCAACGAGGCGCATACCGCCGCCCTTGTGTGCGAACACGTTCGCCTGGTCTTTATTTGCCTGAATTTTCTTTGCGAGCTGCGCGTTCTTTGCGTTCTCCTTTTCGATGCGCGCCTTGATATCTTCGAGTACGTCGTTGTAGTTGCCGGTGTACTGTTCGGTCTTTTGTGTATGCACGTCGAGATACAACACGCCCTGCGTGAACGAGTTCAGAAATTCCGCATCGTGCGAAATGACGATGACTGTCTTTTCGTACTCCTGCAGGAATTTCGTGAGGTGCGCAATGCCTGCCTTGTCGAGATTATTGGTCGGCTCGTCGAGCAAAAGCACGTCGGGCTTTTGTATGAGCGCGGAAGCCAAGAGCAGGCGCGCCTGTTGCCCTCCGGAGAAGGATTTCACGATACGGTCGTGCGGCGCGTGGAGATTCACGATCTCGAGCACGTCGTCGATCTTCGGGTCAATATCGTATACCTTCTGCGGAAACACTTTTTGAAAAAAGTCGCGCACCGTGAGGGCAAGTTCGTCCCTCGGGATAACTTGCCGCGCTATCGCAATCGAGAGTCCGTGCGGAATATTTATCATGCCGCTTTCGGGCTCAATTGCACCGGTGATAAGCCCGAATATCGTGCTCTTGCCTGCGCCGTTCTGGCCCATCAGGGTGAGCTTGGAACCTTTGCGAATACTGAACGACGCCTCATCGAGGATCTTCTTCTTTGCGTTGTATTCATACGAAACACCGTCGAATCGAACGACGGTCGGAATGCCGGACATCTCAAGAACCTACCGTACCTTTCGTGAATCACCAACTTTTCTGATAAGTGTGAGCTTCTGCGCGCGTGACAATTTCTTGATCACAGCCTCACGTTTCAGCGCATGTCCCTTCGTGCGTTTCCGCTCTATATATTCAAACTTCATCGCGCCACGCGAGCGAGTGTAGCGGCTTGCGGTGCCCGCCTTATGCGCAGTGAGTCGCTTCTCAATATTGTTGGTGATGCCGGTGTAGAGCGACTTGTCACGGCAGCGCAGGATATACACGAAGTACATTTCGTCATGCTACACCCACAACGCAAAACCACCCCGGGCGGGGTGGTTTATTGTGTGGTTACGCGAGTGCTTTTGCGCACGGGAGGCAGGATGTTTGCAATGGGCGCGTCTTAATGTATTTGCCGCCGCATGCGCATGTAACAACCTGAACTGCGTTCGGGTTTTCGATCCACTTACCGTCTTGAAGGAAATTTTTTGACATAGTTTGTCTCTTCTAACGAAATGCTGATCTACCCCCGCGAGGGGGTCGGCGCCGAGCGCCGCGTAGTCACTGTCTAACTGTCCCGAGGATGGGCACGAATGCCGTCCCTGGTCTGAAACCGAGGAGAAAGTAGGACTTCGCCTATTGTGTCATGAATGAAAGCCCCTGTCAAGACACGCAGCCAAAGAGACCTTCTGGGGCCTACCTGGCAGGCACACAGGCCAAACTAGCCGTTCCCGGGGGCGCAGCACAGACTCCGGAGACCGTTTCCCCCTGGCCTCCTATAAAGCTACATGATGCATTCTTTGTTTTGCCTGAACATGCACTGATAGCCTCTGCAGGTGGTGTTCCCTGGGGTCCGATGGGGCCTGGTGGTGCGGAATTCGACTGAGCAGCACTCGGTTGCATGGCGCTCGTGCCCGGCACCCGCTGCGGAGCATCGGTGCTCGGCCCGGTCGTAACAGGTTTTGCGCGGAAGCAGCTCGCCGAATACGGGAAATCGACGGTCATCACGTAGTGGTACGTGATTTTCTTTTTTCCGTCGACGAGCACTTCGCTCGTTATGCCGTGGCATTCGTCGAGGTCGTCGGTTGTGAGGAACTTCCCGTCCGCCACCTTTGAACCTGTTATCGGGAACCCGTCATACGCATAGCCGATAACCGACTGAACAGATGTGTCTTTGATGCATTTCGAAAGTCCGTGGTAGTGATACTCGCCTTGGCCTTGCGGATGTCCGTCGCAACTATCCTGCAATTCGTGTGCAGGTGCATCTCGCAGACCTGCGTCGAACGCGTTGAAGAGCGGCACTCCCGTGAGCATCATGCCGACTTCCCCGCCCATACAGTACGGCGTGTCCGAATACACGGGATTCACCGGCAGCTTCTGCAGCAATTTTTGCGGAGAGATCGTATTGGGATTCGGGTCGTACTTTGCGGCGGCGTCGCTCCGCGCAACCGGAAATACACCGGTCGAATGCGTGAGCGGGAGCGCGTTGCCGGAGAGTGTACGGGTGGTGCCCGACACCGAGTTCTCGAATTTCGCATTCTTCCACACGACCGCTCCGGAAACGGAAACTTTCGAAAGGTAATTCCAAGTGTCGCCCTTGATCCACGGACCGTTCACACTTGAGCCCGGATTATCTTTACGCGCATTACACAGATACACGTACCCCTTTTTCGCAACGGTGGTGGAATAGCGATTGTCACCGAGCGGTACGGTGCCGTCCTGATAGAGACTATCCGCAAGCGCCAGAAGCCTCGCCTGCGAGAGTGTGGTTTGGGGAGTGATGCCGGTTCCCCGTTGCGGAATGACCACATTCACCGACGTGGCTACAACCGCGGCGTTGTTCGCGGTCGCGGTCGCAGCGTTTTGAGTGATGTATGAGAGCGGCCCCGTAACAAACCATAATGAAACAAAGAGTGCGAACACAACCAGAACCGGTGTGTGTAGCTTCATATGAACAGTATAGCGTCCAAAATCCTACACTCGTCCCATGAGCGCACGAATATGTGAAAAGTGTTTCTCCCCTACCGGTTGCACCGACAGACGTGAACCGCGCTGCAAGAGCGTCAGCCCTGCAAGTTTTTTGTCGTTTTTAAGCTCGGCCAAAGTCACCGGATGTGTAGCTTTTTCTACAAATTCCACATCGATACACTCCCACACGGGCACACTGCGCGTTGCGCGTGGCTCAAAATATTCCCCTTTCTTGAACTGCGACTCGTCGCTGTGAGCTGAACTCGCAACACGCGCAATGCCGGCGACACACATCGGAGAGGTGCTCGAATGATAAAAGAGTATCAGGTCCCCCTTTTTCATGGCACGCATGTGATTACGCGCCTGGTAATTGCGCACACCTTCCCACGGCGTTCTCTTCTCGCGTTTCAAGTCGTCGATGGAATACGTATTCGGTTCCGATTTAATGAGCCAGTACTGCATGGTCAGTTTGTGTAAAATAACGAATCTTCCGCGGGTAACATCGAAGTGCAGCGGGTAGACCCGTTGGATATGGTGGTAAGGAGGAGCGAAACGCCTGAAATTCGAAGTGTTATCCCGCCGCCGCTGTATATTGTGCCCTGCTCAGTGGTATTGATGTGCAAAACCGTATCGCGCACATAATCAACGCTTGTAGCCGGAATGATGCGTAACTCCTCCATGTCGGGCGACGGAACGAGCGTAAACTCGGAGCCGTCACCGCAGCGGTACCCATAGTCGTAAGCGGCCATCTCCTCATCAACAAAGTCATCCGGCAGCGCCCGCACGTAACCGATGAGAGCTCCCGCAACTACGGAGCACACGACCACCGATAGCAGCAACCGTCTGCTCATAGGTTCAGTATACGTCGTTCCCGACTTCAAATGTTTTCGACGGGTGGCGATGACCGTTTATGAGCCGCACATCTTTGACCGGTACTCGGTAGTGCACGGCAAGCATCGCGCGTACGCGATCATTCGCACGGTTATCCTCCGCCGGTTCACGTACCGAGAACTGCATCTTGTTGTCGGAAATAGTTATCTGCGTTTCCCGCTTAGCTCCCGCCTGCACTCGTACGCGAACGATCATACGGTAGCTTTTTCACACTCCGGTGAGCAGTACGCGCGGCCCTCGCTATTTTGGCAATTTTTACAGGCAAGAAAGTGGTAGTGGCAGGTATCCTCGGCACAATCCACATACGCTTCCGTAGTCGTGCCGCATAGGCGGCACGCTCCGATCACTTCGCGCTCTCCGCCGAAATCCATCGTGAGCCGCTGGTCGAATGTATAGAGCGTACCCAGGTAGTCCTGCCCCGGGAACTTTTCCATATATGAATGTATGCCGCCGTCCAACTGGAAAACATTGGTGAATCCGTGACTCATGAGGTATGCGGACATCTTTTCGCATCGAACACCGCCCGTGCAAACCGTAACGACTGTTTTTTCTTTGAGCCTCTCCAGTTTCGGCATGGCAATGGGTAAATGACGCGACGCGGAAATGTCGGGCTGTACTGAGCCCTTGAAATGGCCGGATGCGAATTCGTAGTTGTTGCGCATATCGAGGACGGTGAATTCACGGTTGCTTTTGAACCATGCCCGAAGTTCCTCCGGGGAAAGTCTCGACGCGGTGCGGTTCTCAGGATCCGCCTCGTCACGAGAGAATCCGGTTCCGACAATTTCCTCTCGCACCTTTACTGAGAGCGAAGGAAAACTCATGCCATTTCCCCGACTGCGCTTGATCTGCACGCCGCTAAAGCGATCGTCCTGTAGCACTCGAGCTGCAAAGCGCTCTGTACCTTCCACGTTGCCCTCCACAGTTGCGTTGATGCCCTCCTCGGCGACGATCACCCGGCCGGTCAAAGAAAGTTCATTTGCCAATTCTCGGATACCGCTCGCAACGACCTCCGGGTCTTCGAGCGTTACGTACTTATAGAAAAGCAGCACCTGGTAGGTGCCGAGAGTTTTTCGTGTTTCAGATACTTCCATCGGACGTACTATAACAAGGCCCCTCGATGAACGCACCCCCATGCTACAATCGCATCGATGAAAAAGACGCTTCCGGGACTCGTGGCCGCCGTCCTCTCACTCGTGCTCGCTGTGTGCCTTGTGTATGAAGTACAGCAACTCCGCACCCTTGAACAGGCATACAAAACCGAGCAGGAGCTCAGCGCGCGACTCGGTGCGCAATCGGAAGAGTTGTCCTCGTCTCTCGCTTCGTCGACCGCGCTCGTGGAGGATCTGAAGCAACTCCTAGCACAGCGTGAGTCCGAAAAAGCGGCGCTCGGCGCGCAGGTGCAATCCATTTCCTCCACCGTCGGCATTCTCGACAAGCTGAGCAAGACCGATAAACAACTACTCGCAAAATATTCTTCGGTCTACTTTTTGAACGAGAATTATATTCCGGCCGAACTCTCCCCCATCGATAGCGCCTATCTTACTCGCCCCGAAAAGCAGGAATACTTTCTGAAGAGTGCTTCGCGCCATCTCTCAGACCTATTGCGCGCGGCAAGCTCATCCGGAGTTCAACTGCAAGTCCTCTCGGCATATCGCTCGTTCAATACG
>CAYQQI010000038.1:0-8980 GCA_964419595.1 uncultured Candidatus Saccharibacteria bacterium | reverse complement strand
AGATACATCGGTGCGTGGTGTCCGAGCGGTGGTAGTTGGTGCGGGGAGGCTCGTAGGCCAGCCCACCGCAGCGCTTTTGCAGGAGCTGGGAGCGGAGGTCACCATGTTCACACTCAATGAAGGCCGAATCGAAGACCTGAAAGACGCGGATATTGTAGTAAGCGGAGCAGGGCAGCCGCACTTCATCAAGCCGGAATTCCTTAAAGCAGGAGTGGTGCTCATTGATGCCGGAACGTCGGAAAGCGCGGGTGTTATTCAGGGAGACGCGGATCCGACGTGTGCGGACATTGCGAGTGTTTTTACTCCGGTACCCGGCGGCGTAGGACCTATTTCGGTCGCAATGATCTTCCGAAATATTCTGAAGCTCAAACTGCGCTAGTCACAGATAGGAACGTTTTGCTCATGTATCGGCGCGTATCGCCGATATACTGATGGGATGGTGGAGACTACCATCAGTGTACAGACGCTCGGTATCGGCGTCTCGGCTTTTGTTGCAACACTCATCGCAGCGTTCCTTTTCATTAACGCCTACAAAGAGACGGTGGCCCGAGCGTTTGCGTGGGGCGTCGTCGGGCTCGTGGTGTGGGCATGGTTCGGATTCTTCTCTGCGATCGCCGCCGACGACCACAGCATGCAGATAGCGCGTCAGCTGCGTCTTATCGGTGTCATCGGCAACATACTATTCCTCGTACTCTTCGTACGATTCGCCTTCATATATAAGGCGGAACGAGAACCCTTGACGAGCGGTGAGCAACTCGCGCTCAAGGGCTATACCTTCGCGGGTGCGGCATTCATTGCGCTTGCGGTGTTCGATATATTCGGCGGGCAGACGCTTGTGGGAACGTTCTTCCCGAATACCGTTTCGCCGATACGCGGCTCGATGTTCGAGATCTTTGTCATTTACTACCTGTGCAACATTCCTCTTATCGCGACCATGATGCGCCGCAGGCTACTTAGGGAGTCCGGCTCCGTGCGCCGTGGGGGAGTGATTCTGCTCTCAACCATGATGTTCTCGGTGCTTTTGGGTTCCACCGGATTTTTACCGTACTTCGGCATTACCGTACCCGCGCTCACCCTCTTGCGAGGGCTCGCGGTCCCGCTGTTCGGCGTCGGGGCGTTCTACGCGATGAGTACTCACAATATATTCAATTTCCGCGTTGCGGCAGCTAACACCTTTGTATTCGCCATTTGGTCATTCCTTTTCTTTCGCATTCTTCTGAATCCGTCATTGAGCGCTGCAGTACCCGATATATTGCTGCTCGCCGCCCTGATCGTACTCGGGGTGCTCTTGATCCGGAGTTTTAATTCGGAGTTGGACAACCGCCTCAAGATTGAGCGTGCGGAGCGGGAAAGTGCCATCGACCAGTCAAAAGCAGAGTTTATTTCTATTGCCGCTCACCAGCTTCGAACGCCGCTCTCAGGCATTCGGTGGGCATTCAACGTGCTGGAAACCGCACCGGGCGGGATGACACCGGAGCAGCGTGGGCTCGTAAAGCGGGCGAGTGAGCGCACACGCGACGTGGTTGAGCGTGTGAATGAAATGTTGCGTGCAGGAAGATACAACGGCGGGGGAACGGCAATGAAACTCACGGGACAAGATATTCGCCCGGTGCTTAAGGAAAGTATCGCGCTGTTTGAGGGAGCTGCGCAAGCGCGCTCACTCGAATTGAAAGCTTCCATTCCAAGAAAGGTGTTGTTCTCGCGCATCGACAAAGATAAGTTTGCGATCGCCGTACAAAATATCATCGATAACGCGATCAAATATACAAAGTCGGGTTCGATCTCGCTCAGTGCGGAGTTGATCGGGCGCAGTATCGAGATCCGCATTACCGATACGGGTATCGGCATCACGAACGACGACACCGCGCATCTTTTCGAGAAATTTTACCGGAACGAGAATGCAAAGAAGATGTTCACCGACGGTTCGGGCCTCGGACTCTTCATTGTGAAAAAGATCATCGATGCACACGGCGGCACGGTGACCGTGGACTCGTATCCGCGTGCGGGAAGCACCTTCACGATCCGAATACCGGTAGCAAAAAACGGCTAAATTGCTCGCTTTTATGCACTTTGCCGTTTGCCGTTTGCTGCGTATACTGAAGCGCCATGGCCGGTAGACGAGCGACTGCGATCATCATCCTCATACTTGGGGCGCTTTTGGGATGGTATGTGTACCATCTCCAAACAACGGGGCAACGCACCTTTAAACTCGGACTCGACCTCTCCGGCGGCACACAGCTTGTGTACCGAGCGGACCTCACTGCTCTCCCTGAAGCGGATGCAGCGGATTCGATGGAGGCGCTGCGCGATACTATCGAGCGCCGCGTGAACGCATTCGGCGTGTCTGAACCCATCGTGCAAACGCAAACATCGAGCGCGCTTGCTGCGCAGAAAGAAGAGCGACTTATCGTGGAGCTTCCGGGTGTGACCGATACTCAAAAGGCGATCGATTTGATCGGTCAGACGCCCGTGCTCGAATTTCGCATGCTAAAGGGCGATGAGCCGCCCGCAGATATGTCTGCATCGACAACGAACGATTATTTCGAACCCGCTGCGATTACAGGCAAAGACCTCGCTTCCGCTCAGCTGCAATTCCAGGGTGGCACAGGGCAGGCGACGATCCCGGTTGTTGTACTGAATTTCAACAGTGAGGGAGCTGACACGTTCGCACGATTGACCCGTGAGAATGTTGGTCGCTACTTTGGGATTTTTCTCGACGGCGTAGCCATTTCGGTTCCTGTTATTCGTGAAGAAATTCCGGGAGGCACAGCAGTTATCTCGGGCAACTTCACTCCGGAGAGCGCAAAAGAACTTGCACGTAACCTGAATTACGGGGCGCTCCCGGTGCCCATTGACCTCATTTCGACACAAACTGTTTCGGCCACACTCGGTGGCGAGGCTGTTCGCAGCGGCATGATCGCCTCTCTCTGGGGATTTGCGCTCGTCGCGTTCTTTATGATCGTTTGGTACCGCTTGCCGGGAGTGATCGCAGTGCTTGCACTTGCGATCTACCTCATCTTGAACCTCGCGCTGTTTATGTTCATTCCGGTCACGATCACTGCCGCGGGATTCGCCGGCCTCATTCTTTCGATCGGTATGGCGGTAGATGCGAACATCCTTATCTTTGAGCGTATGAAGGAAGAGCTCCGTGCAGGAAAGAATACGGAAGACGCGATCCACGAAGGCTTCGCGCGTGCATGGCTCTCTATCCGTGATTCCAATATTTCGTCCATCATCACGGCCGTCATTCTGTTCTGGCTGGGCACCTCGCTCATCAAGGGTTTTGCGCTCGTATTTGGTCTTGGTGTCATCGTATCGATGTTCACCGCGATCACGGTATCGCGCACCCTCCTCCGGGCGCTCGGAGTCAATGCAAAGAGCGGCATCGCGCGATTCTTATTTGGTAGCGGCATCAAGGCATAATATGTTCGTCGTTAACAACAGAAACATATTTTTTGCCGTCACGGCTTTGCTGCTCCTCGCATCGGCTGTATCGATCGCGGTGTTCGGACTGAGGCTTGGAACTGATTTTACCGGCGGCACGCTGGCAGAAGTGACATACCCTGATGCACGACCTGATGCCGTCCTCATTCAAGAGGCACTCGATGAAGCAGGATTCGAAGGATATTCACTACGTGCTGCAGGGGAGAAGAATTTTGCACTGCGTGCAGCGACTCTCACAGAGATGCAGCGTGCATCATTACCGGAGATTCTCTCGGGTGGAGATGCGTATCGCGGCACCATAACGCAACAGACCGAGGTCGGACCTACAATCGGCGTGGAACTGCGCAATAAATCACTCGTGGCAATGGCAGTGGTGTTGCTCTGCATCCTGCTGTTTATCGCGTTCGCGTTCCGCCATGTTTCGGAGCCGGTGTCGTCTTGGACATACGGCCTGATCGCGATCGTTACACTTTTGCACGATGTGATCATACCGACCGGGGCGTTTGCGCTCTTTGGATATTTCTGGGGTGCACAGGTGGACACATTGTTCGTGACCGCACTCCTTACGATCCTTGGTTTCTCGATCCACGATACCATCGTGGTGTTCGACCGAACGCGCGAGAACTTGCGCATTAACAAAGAAAAGGGTCGCAAAGAAGACTTTTCGATCACCGCGGGCCGCTCGCTGAACCAGACGATCGTTCGCTCCATCAACACGTCGGTCACGGTGATCATATCTCTGGCAACACTCTATATATTCGGTCCCGATTCTACAAAAGATTTTGCGCTTACACTCCTGGTAGGCATGGTGGCCGGAACGTACTCGTCGATCTTCTTTGCGACACCGCTCTTGGTGGTTTGGGAAAAATGGCGTCGTAAGACAAAGTAAGAAAACAAAAGAAAAACGCCGGTCGAGGACCGGCGTTTTCAGATTGGTGACAGAGCAGAGTTCAGTCAGGAATAACAGGAATGACCATGCGAGCGAGAGCGGCAAGTTCCTGCTCGTTGTTGAGGTCTCGGATGAGCAGCATGTTCATCGAACGGCTCGGGGAGCTGAACGAACGGTCGCCGGGTGTGCGCTTCACAACCACGTCGATGCGTCCGCCCTCATGTAGCTCTTGCGAGACGGCCACACTGTCTGCAAGGCAGATGATACCGATCTTCGGTACCATCGCGCGCTCCGCCTCGCGCAACATCTCAAGCTCGCGCAAGGGGTGCATGCCGATGGCGAGGAGCAGCCACCCACACCCCTGGAGTGCATTGGCGAAGTCCGCAATGCGGAAGTCGTCGGTGATACGCATGACATCCACGTCGGCGTGACGAAGACGGAGGGCATCGCCGATGCTGAGAGCTTCTTGATGGGTAAGTTCCTTGGGACCCCCGAGCATGATGCGCGGATAGGTCTTATGAGGCGTACGTGTCGGTAGCACGGGTTCGATTCCCCGGGCGTGACTGGTCGGTACGAAGTAAACCATGGTCGCCCTCCCTTAGAGCAGTTTGCGGATGTGTTCGGCGAGATCATCGAAGAAGGCCTTAGCCCCAGGAGTGTCGTAGACTATCTTCGACCGGCCAATGATCGGCGTGTGCGGGAAGAAGTCGCGGAATGCATCCGCCACTTCGCCTCGCATCGGGCTTATCACCAGAGAGACCTTGGTCCGAGCGAATGCGATGTGATCCTGCAGAGCTTGGCCTTCATCGCTGCAGATCAACACGATCTTTTTTGACGCGGCATGTGCCAGAACGGCAGCGATCAATTCCTGCTTACGCGCTGACGAACCCTCTATCGTGCTGTCCCGGCACATGGTGATGACAACCGCCTTTGAACGGGCGACCAAATGTCGCAACGCTTGCGGCTCCATGCGGTGTGCAGTACGGATCTTGACCCGCAGAAGTGCCGAGCCCTCGCAGGTATGATGACAGAATTTCCGGTCGGCGTCGTCGTACGAGACAAAAACGACCTCCGGGTCTGTGACCATTCCGAGCGGTGTGTCGGATTCAACTGGGACTTTTTTCTCGGCGACAGTACCCCACGCCATTGAACTTCTCCTTCTGTTGTTCCTGATTATCAAAGAGCTGCAACTACGCGCAGCTCGGTTGGTTACGAAGCTGGCCGGGTCTTTGACCCGGAATCTGTTTCGAACGATTTCGACCCAGATTCCGACTCACTACCTTTAACGAAGAAGCCCCCGCTTGGGGCGGGGGCTTCTGGTGTAAGTTTTCGGTTTGTTTATTTCTGAACCGTTACATACGCCAAAGCCCCCTGTCTCCAGAAGCTATAAAAGTATGCAAATACGATTGCTACACGATTCATTAGAGTGGAGAATACTCCCATGGGGGAATATGTCAAATGGCGGCTTTTATTGACAGCGGTGCGGGACGGGAATAGGATTTCCTTATGAGCCGAACAATTATCAGCATTTCGATCATTACCCGCACGGGGTAGTTCGGACTGCTAGGCTCAAAACCAAACGCAACCGAACGGCCCCGAAGAGGGGTCGTTTTAGTTGGAACATGTTCTGTCAGCAAAGAGGGAGACTCACAATGAAGAAGTCGACGATGTTGCCGCCCGCTCGTGGTATCGGGAGCAACAACATGGATCTGCCGCGTGCGTCCGGGTCGCAGCAATCGCAGGCACCGGCCGGTAAGCAGGTGCAGGCCGGTGCACCATCCGCCGAGCCGGGACCCTCGAGAGCGCCGGAGGATCGCAGCACGGTGGTGGGCGGAGCGAGGTTGCGCCGCAACAGAATTGCAAGCGGGCTGTGATCTTTCTGGGGCTGCTACGCGACGCGTGGCAGCCCCCAATGTTTTCTTGGTTTTCTTGACCCGGCACCACTTTTTGAAACATCGAAAAGTGGTGCGGGGTTGACAGTTCCTACAGCGGCGTTATCCTCAGGGTAATGACAAGCAAGCAGTTCAAGCGCGTCGGTCTTGATCTCCTCCTTACAAGGGTGGAGGCTTCGCTTGTGTCCAGAATCTAAAAAGAAAACCGGATACAACCAAGGCCTTCACCCGGAAACGAGTGAGGGTCTTGTTCTTTGTAAGGCGTACATAGGGAAGTTGGAAACCTCGAGCAGGAGTGAACAGGATGCTTTTTCGACAATCTGCGGCCGAACGTGTTGCGCCCGAAGAGTCAGCAACGCCTTCGGATAAATCGACCGATCGACTCGAACTCGTATCGCTTACCGTCGTATCGAGTCCGAATCACAATAACGTGACGATGAAAGTCGACGTCGGAGGGAGCGTAAGGACTCTCGAGTCGCACGAGGGAGTCGGTCCGATCGACGCGATATGGGGCGCGCTCAAGGATCTCGGCACAGGGTTCGATCTGAAACGTTGCCGCACAAGAGAAGCCGGCCCGGGTTCGAACGTTGAGGCTCGCGCATCGGCCGTCATTGTGTGGAAAGGCATGGAGTTTCTTGGGATGGCATCAGATCCCAACACGCTCGACGCGTCGGCGAAGGCCATCATTGATGCGCTGAACAAGCTCCGCATTGTGCAGAAGTTCACTCGCGGTCGCACGCCGGTTCTTGACGGCCAGCATTGGATCGGCACTCGGATCAAACCCAGTTCCAGCTCGCGCGGACACACCGGCGTTCGTGAATTTGTTTTGTTCAAAACGACGGTTGAAAGCGGGCAAGTTGTCATGAGGGTCAAGCGCCGCTGCACACGCAAGCAACGTTCAACCGTCAGCAAGCGCATCCATTCAGTCCGTGAGATCCACAGCGTGAAATCAACCAACGCTGCGGGCGACGGCTGCGAAGTGTTCACGATCCGCCACAGCGAGCGCCACTTCCATCTTCCCTGACGCGAACCACAGCGGTTCGCAAAACTCTCAAACGCCGGCGGCATCCGCCGGCGTTTTGTCTTTTTTGTGCAGCGGGTGTAGCGTATCTTGAGCCAATGGAGGGACCCATGTCGGCACCACAGAGAAAAGTCGTTACGTTCTTGGCGGAGCGGCGTGTGTGCTCCGAGGAGTTCAAGACCCTGTACCAAACGGCGAAGAAACTCACGGATGAGACTGCGGCGTATCTGAACGGGCAGGGAAAGGAGGATCTGGCGGCCCTGCACGGTTCGGCGAAATATGCCTATGCGAACGAAAAGATGAAGCTCAGCAAGCGATTGGAGCGATTTGCGGACTGGCTGATACTGCACCAAAGTGTTGCAGTCGGAGAGCGCACCATTGAGGACTGCATCGCGCGAGATGTGCGTGTGCATCTGGACCCGAGGCTTACCGCAACGATCCGCGTGGATCTACCGGAAAAACTTCGCGACCTGATGAGCCGAGCCAACGCCATCGGGCACGATATCAACCGGCTCGATAACGTGCTCCATCCCAAAACCGGGGGATGGATTTCTTGACCTAATTGAAAGAGAGCATACACTCAACAAACCGCAGCTCTTTGGAGGGACCAGATGATCACAAGATCTCCGGACAACGACGCCGATCACAAGAAACCGCTTCGCGAAGGTTTCGAGGTCGGACAAGTGGCCGAGCAACCGTTCCCAACGCAGGCAGACCGAGCGGCGATGAGTAAGCCGCACCCGCGCAAGCGCGATGTGAACCGGGATTTCAATCATCTCCCGAACGGAAGTCTCGCCACCGACTGGTGACCCGCGATGAATCGCGACAATAATGGCCCCGGCACTTGCTGCCGGGGCTGAACATTTGTGAATATCGCCATTTAGAGTCACCAAGAGAGTTACAATTGTAGCGGTACAGACGTGCGGGTTACCCAGTACCTCCGTTCGGACAGAATGCCCCGCAAGGGACGTTGCCAGGACTCCGCACGGCCCGAAAAGGCCCGAGAAAACCGTCTGTGTCGTGGGAGGAAAAACAGCCATTTTCAGCCCTTTTTCCATGATTGGGGCGCTTCGGGAGACCGAAGTGCCCTTTCACTTGACTCTCAGGGTTTACCGCATATAATGGCTCGACCTTCGCTCCTGAAGGCATTTTATTTGAAGTCTCGTTGACTTCAAATTGCGCAAGTCCAACTCGGATACTGCGCCTTTCAACCGGATTAGCCGGTGGAGCATTGGTGTGAACTTTGACATTTGAATAGACAAAGCATTTTGCATCGAATTCTGTAGCGGAATTCGGTGTAAGAAAAACAATCATGTCAATTAGAAATAATTGCACTAAAGATTGGTAAGACTCGAATATCCAATAAGCCGGATGTTCGAGAAGCAATGCAACACACAAGTCCTGTAGTAGAAGGCGAAAGCCTTTTCACTACCGGACAAGCAAGCAAACAACAATTCAAGAAAACTGTCGTGAGATTCTAGGAGGATCTCGCGGGAGAGTAATAAACAGTAAAGAAGCAAGAGAATATCCATTCTTTTGTTTCGTCCATCCTAAAAAAGAACTAAATCAAATTCGTAAGAGTTTCATCGTGCGCACTCAAGGATCCGTCCACGTGCGTACCATGTAATAATTTCTTTTACTTAGAGTTTGATCCTAGCTCAGGGTGAATGCTGGCGGTATGGATAAGGCATGCAAGTCGAGTGGGTTTAGACCCACGGCAGACGAGGTAGTAAC
>CAYQQI010000037.1:0-9083 GCA_964419595.1 uncultured Candidatus Saccharibacteria bacterium | reverse complement strand
TTGCGAGCACATCGGAGACGACTGAGTTCCCGAGTCGGTGCACGGCGGTCGTAAGAATTTCCTTGGCGCGCTTCTCTATCTTTTCGTCGCCGGAAATTTCGAGCTTGCGCATGCGGCCTTCGAGATCAGTTTCGTACTGCTTCTCGATGGCTTTCATGAGCCCGTTCTTTGCTTCCTCTGCGGTAAGCCCTGCAACTTTTTCAAGTTTTTCCTGCTGTTCACGAATGAGTGCCTCCGCGTCCTCACGGGCTTTTGCCACGTCTTCGTTCTTTCGGCTCAACGATTCCTGCTCGTTATCGAGATTGGTCTGGCGGTTATCGAGCAACTCCTCCTTGCGCACCAAGCGCTCTTCGACCTGCTTCAGGTCGCGTTCGCGTTCTTTATATTCACTCGTGAGTTGCTGAACCTTATCATTGGCCCGAGTCTCAGCATCGTTGATAATATCTTTTGCCTTCTCCTCGGCATCCAGCATCATTTGGCGGATCTGGAGTTCCATCGAACCTTTCTTTCCGATACTGATGATGTAGCGGAGAAAGTATCCGAATCCAATGCCAATGGCGCCGGCTGCGGCGAGGAGGGCAAGAATGACTTTTAATGACATACGCGTCTAAGACGCGCGTCTCCTACAGTGACAGGCTAGAAAATGGCTTACAATGGACCTTTTTTGCTAGATTGCTGCTCATGTTTGAGTGCGCGTTTGAAGAATGAAACATAAATACTAAGGGGTACCCGTGCAATATACCACCAGCACAGGTTATAGGGAACAGGGAATAGGTTATAGATAGAAATGCGGGAAAGTATGTTCCTATTCCCTACAACCTAATCCCTAAAACCTAGTTGAGGACCTTGTCGATGATGCCGTATTCGACTGCCTCCTTCGCTCCCATGAAGAAGTCACGGTCCACGTCGCGCTCGATCTTTTCGAGCTTCTGGCCCGTGTTTTTGGCGAGTATCTTATTGAGCTGCTCTCGCATCTTCAATATCTGCTTTGCGGTAATTTCGATATCGGATGCCATGCCTTCTGCACCTCCGGACGGTTGGTGAATCATCACTTCGGCGTTCGGAAGTGCAAAGCGCTTGCCTTTTTCGCCGGCGGAAAGTAATACCGCTCCCATCGATGCCGCCATCCCGACGCACACCGTGGAAACCTGCGGCTGGATGTGGTTCATGGTGTCCATGATCGCAAGCCCGGCGGTTACCATACCGCCCGGGGAGTTGATGTAGAACGAGATATCTTTCTTCGGGTCTTCTGATGCGAGGAACAGAAGCTGTGCAATAACAAGATTCGCAACTTCGGTGTCGATAGGACCGCCGAGGAACACGATGCGCTCTTTGAGCAAGCGCGAGTATATGTCGTAGGCTCGTTCGCCCATCGACGTTTTCTCAACGACCATCGGAACTAACTGTGCACGGGGTGTATTCACCCCGTTAGAAATAGAGCGAGATGTGCCGTATCCAAATGCTGATGCCTTGTTTTTCATATCGAGATTTGTTAGCTCTGGAACCACGTAATCGCGCGCTCGCGATTTCTAACGGGGTTCATATTTGTGGAGTGTAGTTGAAACTTGATGTGCGCGCAAATTCAGGCGCAACAGTTTTGTATACTGTATGCATGTCCCACGAAGGTTTACATCCCGAGCCGCGTTCGCGTAGGGAACATGTTCCCGAGGAAGAGGTGCCGCTGACACCGCAGGAAATGCCGCTGTTCCAGAAGGCACAGCGCGTGCTGATTCTCGCTGCATTTTGCGACAAGCACCAGCTCACTATGGATCTGAAAGCATTCCCGATGCGACGGGATGCCGTCGCACAACAGATTCGGCACGATGCCGGGATCGAGTGGGCGCAGTCACATGCGGAACACGAACCGACGCTCTCTGCCCTATACAGAAACTTTTGGAAGTCACACAAGGACGATGTGCTCGCGCTCGACCATACCAGTATAGAGGATTGCCTGGCACTTATCGAAAAGATGCGCAAGACACCTGCTCGCATAAAGCGAACACTGCACTAGCGCATCGCATTGACGAGTTGCCTCGCGCGCGTAGAGTTGTTCGCGGGACAAGAGCAGCGGAGAAAATACCCATGTTCAGCCAGGCGATCCAAGGCGTCATCAAAGCGTTCGGTATGATCGATTCAGTCTCGATCCAGTCGGATATCGGCAGGGAAGCGGTCGTTCAGGCAGCAGACATGGACCTCTGCAGGATCGTGCCTTTCAAGGGTCAGCAGGTGACGCTTGTCGATACCGTATGGAGCGTGACGAGCGGTATCGAGCTCACCGAACGGGGCAAACGCGAACTGGCTCGCCGGTGATATTTTCCTCGCCTACCGCACCTAAAAAAGGCGCCGTCTCGGCGCCTTTTGTTATCTATTTTGTGTGGCTGTGAGCCGTATGTCCGACGGGCTCGGTGTTTCCTTCTAGGAAGCGCAGTGTCATTTCGTTGCGCATCGCATGGGCAATGTGGGCGCGTAAGTTCTCGGGGTCCGCCTGCGGGTAGTGCGCTCGCGCATGCTCGAGCTCGTGTTCAAGTTCAGGCAGCGGCGGTTCTATCTTCTCGCTTCGGGCGATTTCGGCCAAAATAAGTCGCACTTTTGCACGCTTGTCGGCGGCATCCTTCCAGCTTGCAAGCAGTTCCTCTCGCGTTTTTTTGGTCTCTGCCAAATACGACTCGATGCTCTGGCCTACGCGGGTGAGGTCGTCTTTGAGGCGTGATTCCATCTCATCGAGTTCAAATTCGCGCAGTGAAACGGGGTAGGAGATCTTCGAATCTTTCACCATGTCATCGAGTATGCCGGCTCGGCGCTTTTCGGTCGCACGCATTTCTTTTTCGGTTTGAATGTTATTGCGAAGTGCAGTGGAGAACGCCGCGGTACTCTCGTAGCCGAGTGTTTGCACAAAAGTGTCGTCGAGCTCAGGCAAGTCCGTTTCCGCGAGGGCCTTTGTTTCCTCGGCAGCCTTTTGCGGTTCGGTGCCGCTCTCTATTTTATCGATTCGCGCTCGTTCACGGCGCAGATGCGTGAGCGCTTCCAGGTGTTCGGCATCCGTTACCGTGGTGTCTTCCTTGGCGTCTGTGTGCTTCTTCGCGATCTTTTTGTAGTCGCCGAGTGTGATGGACGGGGCCAGTGCGGCGCGTGCGGTAAAGGCGACCGGTTTGTCCAGCGTCGGAGTGTCGGTGGTTACGCGCGGGGCTTCCACAATGGGGAGCTTCTCTGCCGCGAGTAAATTTGGGAGTTCGTTCTCTATCGCATGTTCAACCGCATGGCGCAGTACCTGGCTTTCTCCGTAGACCGCCAGAATACGGTCTTCCGGAGCCTTGCCCGGGCGGAAGCCGTCGAGCTTTGCGGTCTTTTGAATTTCTTTGAGCGCGACTCCGCGGTATTTGGTGAGCACTTCAACCGGAATTTCGCCCGAAATTGTTGTTTCCCAGCGTTCGTCGTCGCGGGAGACTTTTACATTTTGAAATGGATGTGACCCCACACCCTTTTTGCTTTCATCATTCATCGGAGATTTTTAACACGGATTGGCAACTAAATACAGTTTTGACCTTTCATTCCAAACAAAGGGACGGGGCACGCATCGCAGCCTCCGTAGAATTTTCTAATCAATCAGCACTTGGCTTTTTACGAGCGGGGTGTCAGACGTGGGCTGCTTGTTGAGTTTCTGTCCCCAAAAGTAGAGTGCGCCGAATACGAGCAATATCACAATGATGATCGCGCCGATAACGGGGCCCGCGCCTTCTTCGCGAGCGGGTCGCGGAGCATTCATGGGTTCGGCGGCGGGAGGCATGCACCTATAGTACACCCGCTAAATACCGCAGGAACACACAAATGATGTGGAGATTGCTCCTTAATGAAAGAAGTGAGCCTACTTCGCGAACTTCTCTTTGTAGAGCTCCACTGATTTCTTTACGGCGTCTATTGCTTCGGCCTTTCCTTTGAATCCCTTTATTTCAACGAGCGCAGGCTTGCCCTTGAGAGCTTTGTAAGTTTCGAAGAAATGCTGAATCTCACGAAGCGTGTGTTTATTGATGTCGGCAAGGTCCTGAACATCGTCCCAGCGCTTATCATCAACCGGGACCGCGATCATTTTGTAGTCGGACTCCCCGGTGTCGATCATTTCCATAAGTGCTACAGGACGCACATTCACGAGTATTCCCGTCGGGATAGGAAATGTTGCCAAAACCACTACGTCGAGCGCATCGCCGTCTTCCCACAAGGTCTGTGGAGCAAATCCGTATTCACAAGGGAATGCTGCAGCGGAATAATTTGCACGGTCGAGTTTGATGAGGCCCGTAGCCTTGTCTATCTCGTACTTATTGTTAGACCCTTTCGGGACCTCAATGATCACATTAATTTCTTCCGGCGCATTATCGCCGAGCGGTACATCATGCCAAAGATTCATATAGAGGAGAGTGTACCAAGTGATACCGATTAAAACAAAAGAGACTCCGAAGAGCCTCTTTTGTTTTGACGAGAGTCTTTACTCAGCGTCTTTTTCTTTATCGTTTGTTTCTTCCCCCTGTTCCGCTTCAACGACTTCGTCCGCAACATCGCGGTCCTGGTCTACGGGGTCGAGGTTTTCTACCCCTTCATCTTTTGCTTCGTCGTCATCGCCGGCAATTTCTGCTTTTGCGACTTCGAATGTATCTTCGGTCGCGCTCACATTCTCAACATCGGTCGGAATGCTCTCTACCGGGGCTGCACCGTCGTCGCTTGCTACCGAATCCCCGCCCATAGAGCGGATGTCTATCTTCCATCCTGTAAGACGAGCGGCGAGGCGCACGTTCTGTCCGCCGCGGCCGATGGCGAGTGACTGCTGGTCCTCCGCTACTTGCACGATGGCGCGGCTCTCATCCTCAAAGAGTTCAATAGAGAGAACTTGCGCGGGCTTGAGTGCCTCTTTCACATAGTCGCCGGCGGTCTCGGACCATTCAACGACGTCGATTTTCTCGCCGCCGAGTTCCGATGTAACCACCGCTACGCGTACGCCGCGCTGGCCGACCAGTGCCCCGACCGGATCAACGTGGTCATCAATAGAGTGTACGGCGATCTTAGCGCGGCTGCCCGGTTCGCGGACGATTCCTTTCACTTCGACGGTACCTGCCGCCATTTCGGGTACTTCTGTCTCGAAAAGCTTTGTCAAAAAGCGCGGGTGAGAGCGCGAGAGGCGTATGAACGTGCCGCGGACGCCTTCATCCACGCGGAGCAAGAGTGCTCGAACGCGCTCGCCCTGTCGGTAGCGCTCTCCCGGTATCTGCTCGTCGTACGGCAAGATAGCCGTTGCGCGACCAAGGTCGATGTACAGGTTGCCTCGCTCAAAGCGCTGCACGTGACCGGTCACGATCTCGCCCTCTCGTTCTCCGTACTCCTCTATAATAGAGGCGCGTTCCGCTTCGCGGACCTTCTGCATGATGACCTGCTTCGCAGCTTGCGCGGCAATGCGGCCGAAATCTTCCTGGGTTTCGAGCGGGAACGAGATCTCTTCGTCGAGTGCCGCATCGCGCTTAATGCGGCGAGCGTCTTCGAGCATGATGTGCTGTTCGGGGTTGAATCGTGAGCGGTGGTCATCTTCGCCGGTCGCCTCCTCGTCTTCGCGACGCACGAGCGTGGCATCAACGACTATCTTTGCCTGGCGGAATTCCATGTCGCCACTCTCAGGATTGAACGTGGCACGGATGATTTGTCCGCGCTTACCGTATTCACGGCGATACGCAGCCGCGAGTGCGGTTGCGAGCGCGTCGATAACGGATTCGCGGGTGATGCCGCGTTCTGCCTGCAGCTCCTCAAGAGCTGAGTTCAATGATTTGAGGTCAAAGAGTGCCATATGGATTATGTTGTATACGTTCTGCCTACAGGCGACCCTTTCAAAAAAAGGGTCCGCCAGCGGCGGAACTAATGCGCTCAATATAGCCGCGGACACTTTTAGTGTCAAGAAACTCACGTTTCTCCACCCGCATCGTCCGAACACGGGAGCTATACACGCTATACTGAACAAGCATGTACATTTCCGAGTCACATCTCAAAACATTCCTCGCGGATGCGGGACTCGTTTCGCAAAAAGATTTCGACGCCGCAGAAAATGAAGCGAAAGCCAACGGGCAAACGGTGGGCGAAGTACTCACGGCGAAAAATGCAATCGGTGAAGACGAGCTACGACGCACCTATGCCTACATTCTCGGCATCCCGTTCGTCGCGCTCACTGGCACGACGATAAAATACGAAACACTCTCGCTCATTCCGGAACCGGTCGCGCGCCGCAACAACATCATTGCCTACAACCACCGCGGCGACGAGCTCGAGGTGGCAATGCTCGATACCGACGACCTCGCAGCCATTGATTTCATCAAGAAAAAGACACATTTAAAGGTGCAGGCTCGACTCACCGACGCAGCATCCGTTAAATTTGCTCTCAAGCAGTATCAGCAGGGATTGAAAGACAATCTCGGCGACGTCATCGAGCGAGAAACTGCCGCACTCGCGGGGGCTTCAACCGACGTGGACGAAAAGCAGATGGCCGAGGGAGTCCCCGCCGTGCGCATCGTCGACACCCTTTTGCGCCATGCGAACGCGCAAGGAGCCTCCGACATCCACATCGAACCCCTCCAGGAAACACTGCTTATTCGATACCGCATCGATGGACTCCTCCACGACGCGATGGAGCTCCCCAAACACGCTGCTCCCGCGATAACCGCGCGTATCAAAGTACTCGCCAATATGAAACTCGACGAAAAGCGTCTTCCGCAAGACGGACGATTTGGCACAGACAGCGGGGGGGAGCGCGTATCGTTCCGTGTATCGGTGCTGCCGACGTATTTCGGAGAAAAGATAGTGATGCGACTCCTGCGCGACAATATTTCGGGCTTTACGCTCGAGGGCATCGGATTCCACGGAACCGGGCTCGAGCGCATGCATGAGGCAATGCGAAAAACCACGGGCATGATACTCACAACTGGCCCAACCGGCGCCGGAAAATCGACGACGCTCTACACGCTCTTGGATATCGTGAACACGCCGGACGTAAATATTTCCACCATCGAAGACCCGATTGAGTATCAGATGGCACGCGTGAATCAAACACAGGTTCGACCCGAGATCGGATTTACATTCGCCAACGGTTTGAGAAGCCTTGTGCGACAAGACCCGGACATAGTGATGGTCGGAGAAATTCGCGATAAAGAAACCGCCGCGCTTGCGGTGAATGCCGCACTCACCGGCCACCTCGTACTCTCAACACTGCACACGAATTCCGCCGCAGGAGCCGTTGCGCGGTTGCTGGACATGGGTATTGAACCGTTCCTCCTCATATCAACGCTGCGCGTTATTATCGGTCAGCGATTGGTGCGAAAACTCACGCCCGATAAAGTGCCCTACGAACTTACCAAGGACCAGCAGGCTGATCTCGAGAACATCATTGATCAAGGGTCTGTGCTCAAGGCGCTCAAAGAAGAAAAAGTCGTCGCAAACGACCTTACGTGGAAAAATGTTCCGTTCTACAAACCGACCGAAGGCGGGCAATCGCCCTCGGGTTACGCTTCACGTGTCGGAATCTATGAAGTGCTTCCTGTCACCGCCACTATTAAAGAGCTCATTATGAAGAGCGCGAGCGGTGACCAAATTCACGACCAGGCTCGAAAAGAAGGGATGCTCACCATGAGCGAAGACGGAATATTTAAAGCAGTGCAGGGAGTAACGACCATTGAGGAAGTACTCCGAGTGATCACTGAATAAGCTGTGCAGGGTGAGACGGGGATGGGGCCCCGTCGCAAGGCCGGAGCGTGACGACGCGAGGCGGGGTCGCGCAAATTTTCAGTAGAAAATTATGCGTGACTGACGACCATTGAGGAAGTACTCCGAGTGATCACTGAGTAGGTCCGAGTGCGTATTTGAGTGCAAGCATCGCGAAATTCTGCACTACAAAGAACCAATAGAAGAAATATCCGGTCGCATATCCGCGCTGCTTGTTATAGAGAAGGATCAAAGGCAGCGCGAGAATTGCGTATGCCTCCATCGGATGCATGGCTAACGCCGCTCCGTACCCCGGCTCCACAAAAAACCCGAGATTCGTCAGAAAACCAAGAATGAACACCTGCGCAACGACCATCGCGCGTGGCTTGTCGAAATACGCGTAGAACGCGAGGATCGAGAGCACACCGCCGATACCGAAATCCACATTCAGCACTCCGGCAAGCACGACACACGCGATCACGCCAAGCGCTCGTATGAGCGGATGAACAGCGAACTTCGTAATGCGTATCGCGAGCAATCCCAAAAAGAGAGTGAAGAGCACATTCAGGAATAGAACATGATGGCCGGTGAGATAAAACCCTATTTCGTACGGGATTTGAGCGAGGAGCGCGAATATGGCGAGTCGCGTGAGATATTTGTCGATGTTGCTCGAATGCATTGCACCGTTGGCGATAAGCCAGGCAATGAGCGGGTAGGAGAGGCGCCCGATGACTTGCAAGGGAAATGAATCGGGGAAGAAGTAGAGTGCAAAGTGGTCCACCACCATCGCCAGAATTGCAATTACTTTTATCCAGAACGCATTCATAGGGAAACGATACCAGCTCGTACGGGTTTTTGTATACACGCCCGCGATAGTTCTGACACGATGCGCACACATTGCGCGGTATACTTGGTTGAATGGCGCATTTTTCGTACACCGCCGAAAAAAATGACGGCGAAGTCTATACGGGAGTTGCAGAAGCGAGCGATCGCTTCGAGCTCTACCAGATCATTCGTCGCGAAGGAGCCCGCATCATTTCGGTCAACGAAGATACGAGCACCAACAAGTTAAGCTTTTCATACTGGAATTCCGTTTTCAGCACCATCAAGGAGTACGACAAGATACTGTTCGCGAGAAACCTCGGCGCAATGCTCGGGGCCGGCCTCTCATTAGCCCGCGCACTCTCGGTGCTTGAGCGCCAATCAAAGAACGCCAAGCTAAAAACCACCATCGCAGAGCTTGCTTCGGATGTGCGGCGTGGCGATACATTGCATGTGGCGCTCGCGAAATACCCGTCGGTCTTTTCAAAACTGATGGTCGCTATGGTGCGCGCAGGTGAGGAAGGCGACGACTTATCTCA
>CAYQQI010000036.1:0-9551 GCA_964419595.1 uncultured Candidatus Saccharibacteria bacterium | reverse complement strand
AGGTAGGCCTCCGCGGCAATTGTTCCCTCTTGGACTTTGCACTCATATCCGCCGAGGCGCATGGAGCCGCCGTAATCTTTGCGTGCAAGCTTTTCCGCCTGTTCCGGCAAAATTGCGATGATGGGATGCGGTGTTTCCTTATTGATCTCGGTGGTGTTCGCCCCCTCGAGCCCGACGACGTTTCGAGCGTATTCCACCGTCATGAGCTGCATACCGTAACAGAGTCCGAAATACGGCACTTTGTTCTCTCGACAGAATTTGATGGCATTGATCTTGCCCTCGATACCCGTTTCTCCGAAACCTCCGGGCACAATGATACCGCTGTACTCTTTGAGCTCGGACACGCGAGACGGATCGGTTTGATACGTTTTTGCGTTCAACCAGTCGATCTTCGCCTTTACGCCCAGCTGTGCCGCAGAGTATTTAATGGCTTCGATAACAGAGAGATAGGCGTCGGAGAGTACGAAATCACCGGTGTCGAAGTATTTCCCCACGATACCGACCTTTACTGTTTTTGAACCGTTGTGCATGCGGGTTGCAAAATCTTTCCACTCGGAAAGATCGGATGCCTGTTTCGCATCGATATTGAGTTCACGCAAGATAATGTCGGAAAGTCCGTCGGCTTCAAAGTTCAGCGGAACGTCGTAAATGGAATCGACGTCGGGTGCGGAGATGATATGCGCCGCGGGAACGGAGCACGAAATAGCGAGCTTCTCTTTGCGCTTCTGATCGAGCGGCATATTGGCACGGGCGATGAGAATATCGGGCTGCACGCCGTAAGAATTCAATTGTCGGATGGCATTTTGCGTCGGCTTGGTTTTCATTTCTCCGATGGTGCCCGGTACCGGCATGTAGGAAACCATCGCAAAGAGCACGTCGCCAAAGTGGCGAAGGTGCATCACGCGAGCGGCATCAATAAAGAGTGCATTTTGGAAATCGCCGATAGTGCCGCCGATTTCTACGACCGTTACGTCGGATTTTGCGAGCTCCGCGGCACGCTCGAAGCGTTGAATAATTTCGTCGCGCACGTGCGGAACCGCTTCTACGCATTTGCCGCCGTAGCCCAAGTTTCGTTCGCGCTCGATGACATCTTTATAGATCATGCCCGAGGTCATGTAGTCTTCGGGACCGAGGTCGCGACCCAAAAATCGTTCGTAGTTGCCCATGTCCTGATCGGTTTCCAATCCGGAATTCAAAACGAACACTTCCCCGTGTTCGGTCGGATTCATGGTGCCCGCATCCACATTGAGGTACGGATCTATTTTTACGAGATTCACTGAGAGCCCGCGGGCAGCGAGAATTTTTCCGATCGAAGCCGTGGTGATACCTTTGCCGACTCCCGACATCACTCCGCCCACAACGAAAATATACTTATGCCCTGCGTGCGCACGCTGCATGGCCGCAGTCTAACATAACCAACGGAGTGGGATGTTGTTCAAGACGTGGAGAAAGCGGAAACCCGAGACCGCCTGTACGGGATGCAGTTCGAGGCACGGGGATGGAGTCGTTTGAGCCGTACAATGACGTACGGTGAAAACGGCTCCGGGGCCCCGAGAGCGGAGAAAATGCGCCCGTACAGGCGGTCGTTTACATCTTCAGGTAGCGGCGAACGGCCAGGAAACTGGAGAGAGCGCCTATTCCTATTCCCGCCCCCATCAGAGAGAGGAACAACACCGGAAAGGCTTCTGTGTAGTAGGTAAAGACGTTGAATGAGCCCAGGAACTTCTCAGAGCCGGGCCCGAGCCAGAGCGTGACCGGATACAAGACCACGAGCACGATGACGGCGGAAACAATGCCGTAGAGGATGCCCGCGACCATGAACGGTCCGCGCACATACCAGTGCCCTGCGCCCACCAGGTTCATGACTCCGATCTCATCTCGCGCAGTGTAGATCGCCAGTCGGATAGTATTGAATGCGATGAGAGTAGAGGAGATGGCGAGGATGATGGTAATTGCGATGCCGAGTTTTTGCGATGTTTGAATGATGTTCGTGAGTCGGTCGATCGCGGCTTTATTCTGGAAAAAGTTCACTTTGTCGATAAAAGCAGCAGAGCCGGTCTGCGCGGAAGCCTGATCCTGCAAATATTTTGCGATGGATTCGTATTGCGATGTTTCCTTTGCGCGAATTTCGAGTGACGCGCCGAGCGGATTGTCACCGAGCTCTTCGAGTGCCTGAAGCGTGAGCTGATCATTCTTGTGACGTTCACGAAATTCCGCGAGCGCGTCATCGCGGGAGATGTATTTCACCGAGGCGACCTCGGGGAGGGCCTTGAGAGAATTCTGAATGGTGGTGATCTGATCGAGTGAGGCGTTCGGTGTGAAGTAGACCGTCACATCCACTTTGTTGGTGAGCTGTGTGAGTGTAGAGTCCAGCGCAGCCGCCGACATCATGAGTCCGGCAGTCACAAAGAGCGTGATGGTCATGATGAGGATAGCGGCCAATGAAATGAAACCGTTGCGAACGAAGCCGGCAATGCCGTACCTCGTAACACGCTTCATGCTGAGCCAGAGAGCCATACAAAGATAATATCAAAATTTAAAAGGCAAAAGGCAAAATGGACGTGCCGCTTTGCGGCAATCCTCATTTTTTATTTTTGAGATTTGCTTTTTCATTTTACAAAACGTACTTACCCTGTTTATCGTCGCGAACCACGCGCCCCTGATCCATAGTGACCACGCGTCGCCCGACGGAATCCACAATGGATTTATTATGCGTGGTGAGGAGTACGGTCGTACCGAGGTCGTTGATCTTTTTGAGTATCTCTACAACGTCGTGCGCATTGATGGGATCGAGGTTGCCGGTGGGTTCATCCGCGATGAGCACGTCGGGCTGATTCACGATCGCGCGCGCAATAGCAATACGCTGCTGTTCCCCGCCGGATAGTTCATGGGGAAAATTCCAGATCTTGTCGGCAAGACCGACGAGGTCGAGTACGTGCGGAACATCGGCCTGAATATCCTCGTCACTCTTACCCGCAACTTCGAGCGCAAATGCGATATTCTCGTACACGTTCTTTGTTGGCAAAAGTCGGAAGTCCTGGAAGATCGTCCCGATATTGCGGCGCATGCGGAGCAATTCTTTGTCGGAGAGTTCCGTGATGGGTTTCGATCCGAAATAGACCGAGCCCTCTGTAGGAAACACTTCGGCGAAGAGCATTTTTAAAAGTGTGGTTTTCCCTGCACCGGAGTGCCCGACGATAGAAACAAACTCCCCCGGTTCGATTCCGAGTGTGACCTCCGAAACTGCCGGAGGTACCCCTACGGCATAGATCTTGGTGACTTTGTCGAAATAGATCATGGGAAATTGGCTTTCAGTGTGAATACGCAAGTAATATGTCCGCCTCAGGGACCGCAACCGCAAAGAAACTCGGAAAACCTACAGGATAACGACCGAATCGGCAGACAGCCGAACGTCGAATCATTATACCTGAGCGTTTGGTCTATCCAAACCACGGCTCAAATGTGAGCTTTTTTATTCGCCCAGCTTCTTGTCTTCGTCAATAAATGACTGGATGTCACCCTCAAGAACCTTCTCCACATCCCTGCGTTCATGTTCGGTACGGTGGTCTTTTACGAGCTGGTACGGATGAAGGACGTACGAGCGGATCTGGCTCCCCCACTCAATTTTGGTGGTAGCGGCAACTGAAAGGCCGCGGCTTTCTGCAATTTGCGCCTCTTCTCGCAGCTTAAAGAGCTTGCCGCGCAAGAGCTCGATAGCCTTCTCGCGGTTTTGGGCCTGGGAGCGCTCGCTCGTGACCTGAACCGCGAGACCTGTGGGGATATGCGTCATGCGTACGGCGGTGTCGCGCTTGTTCACGTTTTGCCCGCCGGGTCCGCCGGAGCGCGCAACTGAAACATCGAGGTCTTTGTCGGGAATTTGCAGGTCGCCCGCATCCGGGAGCTTCGGCAAAACTTCCACGAGCGAGAACGATGTTTGTCGCTTCCCTGCGGAGTTGAAGGGCGACATGCGCACAAGCCTGTGGACCCCGGCTTCGTGCTTGAGTGTGCCGTACGCTCCAGTGCCCATGACCTCGAAGGAAATACTGCGATACCCGCCCATGGAATTCTCATTCGAGGAAAGCGCGAGCACTTTCCAGCCTCTCGTGTGGACGTACTTGGTATACATTTCGTACAAAATTCGTGAGAAGTCTTCTGCGTCGTCTCCTCCGGCACCTGAGACGATGGTGACGAGCGCGTCGCTCTTATCGTATGCGCCCTTTCCTTCGAGCTTCGCCTTCAGTTCCTGGTATTCCTTGAGTATTTCCTGTGCTGTATCTTTATTCGTCCAAAAATCGGAAGCGGCCATCGCCTCTTCGATGTCGGTGATGCGTGCTTGGATGGATGCTTTGTCGGGCATGGGGGAAGTATACGACTGATTCTCGGAGCCGCCTCCCGGATTTGAACCGGGGACCTACCCCTTACGAAGGGGTCGCTCTACCAACTGAGCTAAGGCGGCGAAAACGAATACTTTTACTGCACGATACTAGCATCGCGAGCAGTAAAAGTGGAGCCGACGACCGGGATTGAACCGGTGACCTCGTCCTTACCAAGGACGTGCTCTACCAACTGAGCTACGTCGGCCTCTCATTCGTTTCGTGGCCGATAATATCACGCAATAACGTAGTCGCGAAGTGATTCGATCGTCGCTGTGAGCGATTCTTCTGTGAACATTTCGGGAGTGATAAGAAGCCCTGCAAACAACTCCTGCTCGATACCGAAGAGTATCTGTGCCTTTCGTTCAAATTCCTCGTCGTTCACACCGAAATCCGAGCGGGCCCGCGCTTTGTAGCGTGCGCGGCCTTCCTGCAGTCGCTCGTGCAGCGAGGTAATACAGAGCGGTGCAACGCGCTGATCGGCGTATTCCAATATCTTTTCTTCCGTCGAACCCTCGCTCTTGATCCGATCCACTTTTGAAAAACCGATCGCGCCGATCAACTGTATGATCGCTTCCGACGCTCCGATGTCTTTCGCGATGGCGTTGGTGGCAATGTGTTCGTCTGCCCCGTATCGCTCTCCGCATTCCTTTTTCACACCTTCCCAGTACTCCACTCCTTCGGGGTCGTAAAACTCCTCCGGAAACTGCGTAAAGTCTGCCTTCATAATATTGCCCATGTCGTGCAGGAGCGCGGCCTTGGTCACCAATTCAGTATCCGCTCCGAGCGCAATAGAGAGCTCATGCGCAAGCGCAGCCACACGGAGCTGGTGAAGCCGAAGTTTGGGCATGATGCGGTACTTCTCGTATACCTCCCACGTTGTCATCACGGGCATCATAGCACTCACCTGTATGGGATATACTGGTGTTCATGCATGCAATATTCAGAAAAATAGCTCAGGAAACGAGCAGACACATGGGTTCTCCCTGGGCATTTGTGGCCGCCGGGCTCGTTGTTATTCTCTGGGCGATTTCAGGACCGCTCTTTAACTTCTCTGACTCCTGGCAGCTCGTTATTAATACCGGTACCACCATACTTACCTTCCTGATGGTGTTCCTCATCCAAAACACTCAGAATCGCGATGCACACGCCATTCACCTCAAGCTCGATGAACTCATCAAAGCGCAAAAAGAAGCGCGCGATCAATTGATCGATGTGGAAGACCTCACCGATGAACAACTCGATGCGCTGCAGAGCGAATTCGTAAAGTTTCGAAAAGAGTCCTCCGATCAACGGCAGTAGGCAATTACCGGGTAAGCGCACTGACCTGCGCTTCCACTTCCGCGATATTCATCGGTCCACGCTGCCGGAAGAACACCTCTCCACGATCATTGATGAACAGCGTTTCGGGCATGGCGTAGCCGCCGATCGACTTATAGAACGCATCATCCGGGTCGAGAAGGAACCGAATGCCTTCACCGAGCGCGAGCGCGTCGGTGAACGGTTTGGCAGCATACACGGACTCCGCACGGTTCGGCGCAAGTATTTCGATGGAGTCACCGTATTTCTTCTTCAGCGTAGCAAGATTTCTGAGCTCGTCGGCGCAATACGCGCACCACGTTGCCCACGCATGTATCACCAGCACTTCCCGTTTGAACTGAGTAAGCTTCACGTCGTTCCCCTCGTAATCTTTCAGCACGAGCCCGTACTCCTGATGGAACGATTCGTGGCCCGCTCGTGGGTGGTACCGCCAGTAAAAGACTCCGGATCCCAGAACGATGAGCAGGATCGCAGAAAGAGCGATGCGTGCATTTCGCGATGCCGGTATCCATTTCCACATACGCGACATATTACCCTGTCCAGTTGAAGAGGAGTATCGAGAAGTCTGCCAGGTTCACAATGCCATCTTCGTTGATGTCGGCATCAGGGTCCTCCTCATTCCAGTGTGTAAGCAATATAGAGAAGTCGACGAGATTCACTTTTCCGTCCCCGTTAATGTCTGAGCGGTTACCGGAATCGGTTTTTTTTGTCGGCTCTTCGCCGTAGCCGACGAATACCGGTGCACTGTATTCCGAAGAAGCGGAGGGCATCACGGTCTTTACCTTCATTTCATACGTACCGCGCTTCAGATCGCGCGCAGGAACCGTGAACTCCCACGCCCCACCGGTACCGGAGGCATTTTCGGGCGAGGTGGAGGCGCTGTATTCCTTCGCTATGCCTGCCTGCTCGGCTGCAGGCACATCACGAACCAGTATTCCTACAACTGAATTCGGTACGCCGACTCCGGAAATGCGAACATCGGTTCCCACAGCAACCGATTCGGAATCCGCCGCGATGGTCGGCGAGAGCACGACGCCGGAAATGGCGTTATTCGTGCCGGAATTCAACGTGAGCGTGGAAGAGAAACGCGAGGTCTTCCGAGATGAGCCGTCGGTTGCAAAGGCTACAAATGTGTACGTACCGCGCTCCAATCCGGAGATGTTTCCCGAAAATGCACCGTTGCTTTGGGCCTGTACTGCACGCTGGAGCACACCGTCTTTTAAAAGCGTTACCGATGAATTTGCCGGGGCGTAGCCGGAAATGGTAACGCCCGATTGGAACAAGAGCGAACTTCCGCCGGCAAATGAACCCGCACCTCCCGAGCCTCCGGTGCCTGCGCCCGGTACCGACTGGGTATTGGGCGTTGTGCCGTCGGAGCTCGTGACCGTCGGTGTGGAACCGAGAGAGAAAGTAAGCTCGTAGTCATCGACTGCGGTTGCGCCGAAGGTGTCGCGACATTTTATGTAGTACGTGTAGGACGTGTTATCGACGTGACCGGATACGACGGTATAGAAGAGAACCCCCGCAACCGAGGAGAATGAATTTGTCATGGAACCATACGAAATGCCGGAGGATGTCGCATATTTACAGGTTGCGGCAACATTCGTCTGGAAGGAAAGCTCTATCATATTGCTGCCCGCCGGTACCGTACCGGTCGGTAGCGCGAACGATATGATCGGGGCGTTCACGGTGACCTCGGTGGTAAGTGAGACGGGCAACACTACGACGATCATTGCTTTTGCACTATCGATGCCGGTCACGCCGCTCGCGGTATCAACACGGATGCGGTATGAGCCGGGAGATGCGGCGTTCACCGGAGAAATGCTCCCGCTGCTCTGGTGCGTTGCAGCCGTGCCGAGAACGACTCGCACAAGCGCACCCGCGGGGATACCGTCGGTGCTGTTCAGAGTAATTGTCACCGATCCCGCACTCCCGCTCACGATGGATACGCCGTCTTCAGTTGCAGAAGATACCGCAGCGAGATCCCGCTGCACATACGGCCCGCCGGTTGAAACGGAAACGTCAACGTCTGATACGGAAAAACCCCCGGGAATGGAGAAGGCACCCTCAGGAGTGATCGTGAGCGTCCCCGATACGGGAACGGCGTTCGTTACCCTGAACGTGATAATGTGCGGCGTCGAAGTGGACGGCTGCGACCAGACGATGAGGTCGGATATCGGTGACATGTTTGACGCGTGCGCCGCGTGAGCCGGAATGAGCGGCACACAGAACATCAAAACAAGAAAGAGTCTTTTCATAGTTTAGACGTCCTTCACACACCGAAAGCCGGCCGCTTCACCCGAGAATGACGGCGGCACCGTGATGTTTATCGCATACTGTCCGGCATCAGACTGACTGTTCCAGTAGCCGCCGCGGAGTATTCCGCGAGTATCCGTGGGATCGAGCCAGAAGTAATCATTAAAGAATGATGTATCGGGTACATCGTGATCGGTCGCGACCGGCGTACCGTCACCGTCAATGCCTGTTATGTAGCCCTCCGCAGGGAGTAATTTCCCCTTTAACTCGCCGTCGGTGACTGTTTCCTGCATCCATTCCCACGCGTTGCCTATCATGTCATACGCTCCGGCCGGCGACTTACAGTCGGAACGTGCCCCTGTTTTGTCGAGCGCTCCCGCACCGCGTAATCCGATATTGCAGCCGTTCTGCGTCGCCTCTTCGCTGTCAGGCGTGCCCAGTGCCGCCTTGTACCATTCCGGTGCACTCGGCAGGCGCTTGCCGACGCGTGCGCATGCGAGTTCCGCCTGATCGCGCGAAATATTTCTCCACGGGGTTTTTTTCTCGGCACTTACGGGCTCGCAGTCAGTGATCGCGATATTGTCGCTCGACTGGGATTTACTTGCCGGATTCTTCATCGGGCAGTAATCCCCGACCGATGCTTCGTACGCGTCGATGCAAAAACCGCCATCCGACGTACCGACATACACCATACCTGTTTCGCACTTTGAACCATTTCCGGCGAGCGCGCCGAATGCCGCGCCGAGCATGGAGTTCTGCGGAGTATCGCGGTTATCGAATGCATTCAAACCGACGGTCGTGAGTGCGACCGTACAGACAGTGACCACGATCCATCGAAGGAGCGCTTTCATCCCGTTAGAGACAGGAAGCGATGCTTCCCGTTCTCGCGTTAAGGCCGATAATACCCCGCAGCACCAGTCTCGTGGTGAACGACTTGAACCGTGTTCGACTTCCGTTGTCTCTAACGGGATTCATTCACTCTAGTATAACGTGGCTACGTCGCGATTACGCGAGCACTCTGCGGGAACGACGGAAATCCATGTAGTAATTCGCTCCCACGAGCAGAAGCACGATGATGCTGATACAAAAACTTGCCGCTGCGAGCACGCGGGTACTCGTGAGCGATCCGCCGGTTTGCGCATTCACCGTCGCCTCACGCGCATCGAGCTCGGACTGTTTTGCCGCCAACTGTGCGGCTGCGGAATTGTACGGATTTTCCGGTACGCCGGCAGACATGCCGATGACCGCGCTTCCTACCATATTGGCGGCTGTTTCAGTCAGCACTCTCGGGGAATCAACAGAGGTGGCATACATGAATAAGACGAGAGCAATGACGACTGCCGTTCGGCGAACGACCTCTTTCTCCTCGCTATAAATTTTCTTTTTTTTCCGCACCATAGACAATGAGCCGCTACGCAAACATCAGGAACAGGAGCACGAGGAATGCGATCGCAAGGAACAGAAGCGCGAGGGCAATGATGAGGAGCTTTGACACCGGCGACTGATTGCGCCGCGCATACAGATCGCCGCCGCCTCGCCCGCCGCTCATTTCACGGATCTTTCGCGCTACGTACATGCGCACGATGACATAGAGCACAAGCA
>CAYQQI010000035.1:0-9846 GCA_964419595.1 uncultured Candidatus Saccharibacteria bacterium | reverse complement strand
CGTATACCTTTTCTATGAGGCCCGCGAGCGCAAGTTTTCGAGTGTGTTCAGACGTCGTCTTTAAATTGACCTTTACCCGCTCGGCAATGCCTGCGAGCGAAAGCCCCGGGCTGTGCGCGATCAGTTGAAGTATTTGAATTCGTCTGTGATTCGCTACACCCTTAAAATGCCTTTCCAATTTCTTCGGCCCTTTCGGTGTAATGATCGCCATAGCTACATATTCTCACATTCTGCAGAATATGAGAATGTATTTCGATGTATGGGTTTGGACGCGGTTCACGGACTCATGCATACTGGAGCGGAACACGACATGACTCGAATATTTATTGCACTCCTCGTACTCATATTCGCGGTATACGGCTTGTTATTCGTCATATCTCCTACCCAAACTGGGAATAGCGGTACCGCAACAACGACTATTGCAACGTCTACCACCGCCGCTGTTGTAGCAGAGAAACTGAACATTCCGTGGGACATTGCATTCTTGCCGGACGGGACACTCCTTGTAACGGAGCGTCCGGGGAATCTTTTGCATATCGATCTCGCAACCGGTTTTAAAACGACTATTTCAGTTCCGTCTGCCTCCTCAGGAGAAGGAGGATTGCTGGGTATCGCAATACACCCTGATTTCGCCCGCAATCGATTTTTGTATTTGTATCACTCGATTCAAAAGGGCGGGACGACAATTAACCGAGTTGTGCGATATTCATTCATCGGGGAATCACTGCAGGACGAGTTTGTGATACTCGATACCATACCGGGCGCGCTCTACCACGACGGCGGCCGTATTGAGTTCGGTCCCGACGGGAAGCTTTACATTACGACCGGCGACGCAACCAAGGGTGCGCTCGCACAAGATACGGAATCGCTCGCCGGGAAAATACTTCGACTCAATGATGACGGCACCGTCCCGTCAGACAACCCGCTCGGAAATGCCGTATATTCGTTGGGACATCGCAATCCGCAAGGACTCGCATGGGACGAAAGCGGTAATCTCTGGGAAACAGAACACGGTCCCTCGGGCGAGAGCGGGAACTGCTGCCACGATGAGCTGAATCGCATAGAAAAGGGCGCCAATTTCGGCTGGCCGATTGTTATCGGCGATGAGAAAAATGAGGGGTTCACAAGTCCATCTGTGCACTCCGGAGATTCCACGTGGGCACCGGCAAGTCTTGCATACTACCAAGGAGCGCTCTACTTCGGCGCACTGAAAGGTGAAGGTGTGTACAAGGCGCCTATAGAGAACGGCGCAGTTACTGGTGTAACGAAATATCTCGATTCGTACGGGCGCATCCGCACCATTCGGCTCGGACCCGACGCAATGTTTTATGTAACAACGAGCAACACCGATGGGCGCGGCAGTCCACGCGCGAGCGACGACCGCATCTTACGAGTCGACCCGGCATTACTACGCTAGCGCAGCCTCCACTCGCTATCCATTCGCACGAGCAACTCTTCTGCGCGGTTCGGTTCCGCCATGATCTCCAGCACCGTTCTCTCCATTCGCATACTCTGTGAACCTTTTACCAGTATCACATCCCCTGCTTTGAGCTCGGTTTTCAATTCTCTCCCCGCTCGTTCTGCTTCGTTCATTTCGTATTGCATTATTTTCGTGTCTTTCATTCCGGAATCCAGCGCGCTCTGCGCGATTGCACGAGCACGAAATCCGACGGTTTTCAGTATGGTCGCGGTTTCCGACACTCTCCCCCCCACATGCTTGTGTGCTTCGGCGGAATAGCGACCGAGCTCCAACATGTCGCCGAGCACTGCAATTTTGCGCTTTCCCTGAACAAGCTTCAATGTATCGAGCGCGGCGAGTACCGCGACGGGCGAGGAATTGTATGTATCGTCGATTATGACAGTTCCGAATAGTCCCGGGATGATCCGCATACGGCCGGGCGGCGGGTCCCACTGTGCAATACCGGTCGAGGCGGCCACGGTGTCCGCTCCGATTGTTTCTGCGACCGCAAGAGCTGCAACGGCGGCGTACACACGAGGGCGACCGAGCGCACCGTACACGGCAAGCGGAAGAGAGTTGCCTTTGCGTGTGACTTTACAGGACATGCCAACCGGCATTGCGTTTTCGTACAGTATCTCCTCCTGATACGCGGCATATGAATTCTCGGGTTCAAAACCGTATGTAACGGTGTTACCGCGGAACGAATTTTGAAGCATACGCATGCGCGCTTCATCGCCGTTGAGTATGAGCGTTCCCCCCGGTTTCAAGTGATCGGCGAGCTCGCGTTTTTCTTTCAATACTTCTCCCGGCGAATTGAAATACTCCACATGTACCGGAATATCGGGAACACCGGTGATAACCGAGATATCCGGGCGAAGCCACTTCGCTATGCTGCGGATGTCGCCCGGCCTATCAGCTCCCACTTCGAGCACAAGCCACTGCGGATACGTTTTTGAGAATATCGGCGATAGTCCGCTCACAATATTAATCAACCATTTCCAGGGGTCATTCCAACCGGTTTCGAGTCCGAGAATGGTGAGCGGCACTCCGATCTCACTGTTAAAACTCTTCGCGCTCTTGCGAATGTGGTGCGAAGCAGCAAGTGCTGCATATATCGCGTCCTTCGTCGTTGTTTTGCCGACCGAACCGGTTACGGCGATTATCTTGGGACGGTGGCGCACGAGGACAACGCGCGCCTCCCACGTAAGTACGAATACGACGCATGCCCTGAGAAACGCGACCATATAGGTGTCTATCCTACCAAATTTCAACGGCGTTCGGGCCGCTGCCCTAACGATCCGGTGGGATGTCGTAATAGTTTATGAGGAATTTTGCGAGGTCGTCGAAGGGTTCAGCAAGCGTGGCGGAGGCAAACTCCGCACCATGCGGCTCCACCGCAAAGAGGAACACGATGAGCTTCGGATCCTGCGCCGGGAAATATCCGAAGAATGAGTGCAGAAATCGGTCCTCGTAGTAACCCTGCCCCGGTATTGCAATTTGTGCGGTACCGGTTTTCGCGGCGATAGAATAGTGCTCCATTTTGAATTTTCCCTTCAGGAGCGCCTCGTCAAACACGGTCGTGAGCATTGCGCTTACTGTACGCGCCGTTTCGGGCTTCAGCACCTGCACACCGGAAGAGGCTACGATGTCGCGCGTTATACCGCTTTCATATCGCACACCCGTTACAACGTGAGGATTCGGGAGCATCCCGTCGTTGGCGAGTGCCGAGAGTGCGCGAATCATGGCTATCGGCGAGACCGATACACCCTGCCCGAAGGATGCCGCCGCATAGTTCACATCCGGGCCGCGTCCGCTGCCCAATGTTGAGATATCTCCGCTCACTTCGTTCGGAAGATCAATATTCGTTTTTTCGCCGAAGCCGAATCGCTTCATGTAATCGGTAAAAACGGGATGTCCCATTTTGTCCGCGATGAACGTAACGCCAAGGTTGAGCGATTGATTCAAGATCTCCTGCATCGGGACCGTGTTGCGAGCCTTGTGGTCGAAGTTACAAATTGTCTTTGTGCTGCGCAGAATACAGCCGGCATCGTAATAGGTGGTCTTAGGCGTTATAGCTTGGCTATCTATCCCGGCGGCCACCGTAAGCGGCTTCATAATAGAGCCGAGCTCGTAGCGACCCTCAACGAGCGGGTCTGCGAAGAGTGCAGTATTTGTTACGGTGTTGTAGGTGTTGGGATTAAAGCCCGGACGCATCCCAAGCGCTCGAATTTCTCCCGTGTGCGGATCCATGACGATGCCCCCGGCCATCTTCGGTGAGTATGTTCGCATCACGTTATCGAGTACCTTTTCCAGTTCTGCCTGCGCAAAGGGTTCGATGGAAGTAATAATGTCTCCCTGCGCAGATGCGGGGTCGCGGGAAAGCAGAGCGCCGACATTGGTAAATATCTCCGCGAACGGATTCACATACAGTCCGCTTGTCGTTTCGATGAGTGTTGATTCATACTGACGCTCCAGCCCGTATACTCCGACTCTTTTATTGCCTTTGTAACCGACGAATCCGATCGCTTGCGCCGCTAGGTCTTCTCCCGGATAGGTTCGCCATTGGTCCTGTACCAAGCGGACTCCTTTTATTTTGAGTGCCCGTATTTTCTTTGCCGCATCCTCGCTCACGCGAAATGCCACCTCCTCGTACGGGTCTTCGATTTTTTTAACGCTCGCGAAATAACGCTCACTGTCTACCGGAGTAATAGCATTGAGTTTTTCGTATGTTGCCGACGGCTCAGCAACGTCGGCGGGAACGATGAATATCCGATATCCCGATTGCATGACCGCCGCGGCAACGAGCGCGCCGTCTTTGGTCGTGAAGTAAATATTGCCGCGATTGAGCATGTCCGGGGTCTGCTCCATATACTGCGCGGTCGCATTTTTAGAGTACTCAGCCCCGTGCACTACCTGCACAATATAGAGCCGAACCACGAGCAAAAATGCAACAATGATGAAAAAAACGCCGATGAGGCGCGTACGGAATGCGAGAGCGGGTCTCATAGCGCGCTGCTAGATTGCATTGCGCTCTATTGTATCAGCCTCTGCTGCCACCGCCGTTGCACCCGGACGGTAGACGTAATCTGTCGCCGCAACGGGTGCAAGCCCGAGCACAGTACCCCCTTCAGGTGTCACTGCTTCGCTGAGAAGAAAATACTGTTTCTCAAGAAGTGCGATGGAACTCTGCAGCACAGAGCTTGAGCGCGCCGCCTCTTTTCGCGCAATGATATTGAACACCGACGCCCCGACAAAATAGAGGTAACCGCACAGAACGATACCGAGCAATGCAAAAAGCACACGGAATGTGACCCTTTCCAGTGAGTATTCAACCGACAATAATGCTATGTGTTTATTCATATCTTCTGTATGACCCGAAGTTTTGCACTTCTTGCCCTTGGGTTCGCCTTCAACTCTTCGTCGCTTGGCACAATGGGCTTACGATTGATGAGTTCTCCCTCACCCTCGCGAACCCATGCGGCAAAACGATGCTTTACAATCCTGTCTTCGCTGCTGTGGAATGAGATGACTGCGATACGACCACCCTTGCCAAGCAGACTCCATGCTGCTCGTAGCCCCTCCTGCAGCGCGCCGAATTCGTCGTTCACTGCGATACGCAGCGCTTGGAACGTTTTCGTGGCCGGATGAATTTTTCCGTGACGATATGCGGCGGGCACGGCCGCACGAACGATTTCTGCAAGCTGTCGTGCGGTTTGTATCCTCACCCCGGCCCTCTCACGTACGATGCGCTCCGCTATGCGCTTTGCGTAACGCTCTTCGCCGAATCCCCTGAGCACATCTTCGATAGACTGAGCCTCCCATTCATTCACGATGGTGGCCGCATTGAAGGACTGCTCCTTGGCGTAGCTCATCGAGAGCGGCTCATCGGTCTGGAACGAGAAGCCACGACCGGCACTGAGCTGAAACTGACTCCATCCGAGATCAAACAAGGCTTTGTCGATATACTCGACGTGTTCGCGCGCGAGAGCCTGCTTGAGATTCCGGAAGTTGTCATTGATGAGAAGTACGGTCGGCCCGTTCCCGGTAAGAGAAGCGGGCCGAGCGCCTTCGCCGGCAGGCAGGGTATCCGCCAACATATCGCGAGCACGGCTGACTGCATCTTGATCGGCGTCGACCCCGATCAGGGTGCCGCCAGTACCTAACTGCTTTACGATTGCGAGCGCATGTCCCGCGCCCCCCAGCGTGCCGTCCACGACGACATCATTCTTTTTCAACGCCAGTGTTTCCACTGCTTCGTGTAAAAGAACTGTTCGATGCCCATCGGTGTTCGAGACCGATGCTGACGGCATCGAGTTGCTGGAGGATTGTGATTGTCGCGTGCGCATGACGTATCAAAAGTCCTCCAGCAGCTCAAAGCCACCAATTTAGAGAGCACCGATCTCGCCGAGTTTTTCGGCAAGTGCATCGGCCTGCTTCTCTATGCGGGCTTTGTAGGTATTCCAACGGTCCTTGTCCCAGATCTCGACTCGATCGGAGACCCCGGCAAATACGACCGCTTTCTTCAGACCGGCGAATTCTTTCTGATGGTCCGGAATGAGTACGCGCCCTGCGGCGTCGACCTCGACTTCGGCTGCACCGGAAAGAATGAATCGGTTGAATCCGCGCGTATCAGCTTGGGCGAATGAAAGCTCCTGCAACTTCCCGGCAACCTTTTCCCACGCCTTCGTCGAATAGACGAAGAGGCAGTTATCGAGGCCACGGGTCATTACCACTTTCTTTCCGAGTGCCACCCGAAACGGTTTCGGAAGCGATATTCGCTTCTTTTCATCCAGGTTGTGCTCGTATTCACCAATAAACATACAAATGTGCGGATTTCCCACTTTTTCCCACTAATAGAGAGTATAAACCACTATACCCCACCGCAACACAGTTATCCACACACCAACATGGCCCTGAACGGGGGCTTAAAATCGAAACCCCGCGACATATCAGCGCGGGGTTTGAAGGAGGAACGACCTGATCCGAAGACTTTTACGCCAACCCGACGGCAAGGCGCCGACGGTAGCGGATCATCAGAAGATGGATCAGGAAGAATGAGAGCGACATCGAGACGACCATCACGACCGGGAAGCCGACGTGCTTGAACACCTCGTAGAGGTATTGTGATCCCGTTTCGGACTTCACGAACGTCTCCCACGCTTTGTTCGCGTAGAGCGTGCACGGCATCATGATCAAAGCCATGAACAGCACGTAGCCATGCATCAGCCGACGATCCTGCTCCGGCGTGAGTTCGATATGCGCATCGATCTCGATCTCTTCGTACTCCATCGGATGGCCGAACAGTAGTTTGCCGGCCATTACGGAGATCCAAAGACCGAGGAAGACCATCACGATGCCGCAGAGAATTGCAACGAACACCCATGCGGGATGAACTGCTCCGGCGCGTCCGAGCTGATCGACCGTAATGATCACGACGTTCGAGCCGTACAGCAGTGCGATATAGACGCCGAGCGCGACACTCGTGAAGCCGATCCCACGACCCCATTGTTTCAGCATTGCCGAGTTCATCGGAAACTCCCTGTCCTCGTTACGCAGTGCACAGCTTGCTCTCCCGGGCTATTCGAGTCAAGTGCTATTTCAGCTCAGATCCGAACATGCGCTCAAGTGCATTTCGCCACCCGGGCTTTGTTCATGCTTCGGGTAGTGTGGCGTCAGGATCATTGATCAGATTGATGGTTTGGGCCCGGACTTCGGTGTAGTAGTTCTCCTTCTCCAGGCAGTATTCATTGAATTCGGCCTCCGTGCCCGCATAATCGAGTACATCACGAAGTTCTTCCTCAAGCAGGAGTCGCTCCGCTCCTGATGCATTACCGGGTACCCTTTCGATCTCGCCGACAAGTTCCTGTTCGAGTGTCTCTATGCGTTCGGGTAGTGGCTGCCCTCCTGTCCGCGCCTCGTTCCATATCTCGATACGGTGTCCGAGCACCGCAAGATCATCTCGATCTTCGATCTCGAGATTTGAGGGTTGTCGTGGCTGTTTTGGATATTCTTTCATGTGGACATGGTAGCAAAAATTCATTCGGTACACAGGGAGTCGGCCAAGCGCTCGAAATTGTGCCGTCGCACAAATTTCTCCGCTCGGCCCTGCTCGTGCCGTCCCACCTTCTGGCGGGACCCGCGTCACTCGCCTTCGACTCCCCGTAGCTCCTACAAAAATATAGTCGCTCGTCGCTTCGCGACGCCCTCGTTATTTTTGTGGACCTACGGGGAGTCGAACCCCGACCTGTTCCATGCCATGGAACCGTTCTACCGCTATACTATAGGCCCTTCTGTGTCGCCCATCCTAACGTTTTTAGAGTTTCCGCACAATTCCATTCGTCGCATCCACCTCCACCATGTCACCGTCTTTAAAGACTTGTGTCGCGACTTTCGTGCCGACGATGCACGGCACCCTCAATTCACGCGACACGATGGCCGCATGCGATGTAAGCCCGCCCGTATCCGTTACGATCGCTGAAGCCTTTTTCATAAGAAATACGAATTCCGGTGTAGTCATCGTGGTCACGAGCACATCGCCATCACGAAAGTGGTCGGATTTATATGCATCGCGAACCACGCATACCCGTCCGCGAACAACTCCGCTTCCTCGACTCGCTACAATCCCTTTGAATTCTGTCACATCCGCCTCAGTGGCGGTGTCGACGTACTTTTTCCAATACGAGTGCGCGGTATCGGAATTCTCGATCCTAATCTTGCCGTCTGCCGTAGCAACGTACGCAAGTCCGTTCTTTCTCCATGCGTGGTCGGTGATCTCGAGCTCTCCACGCATGAACTGCTCTACCTCGTCCACGGTAAGGTGCCACAGGTCATTCTTCTGAACGGAGTATCGGCGCACGATCTCGTCGAGCAATAGATCCTCGTAGTGCAAGTAGATCCATATATCTTTTTTGCGAGTATCCTGCCAAACGATGCCGTCGGCGATGGCCTCGGCGATATCCATAATGCTTTGCGGTAACCCGTATTTCGCCTGCACATCAAGCTTCATGCGCTTTGCATCATCGATGTGTCGCTCGGTTTCTCCGCGCACATTCTGTGGAAGCGTTCGCTTTCGCTCCTCAAAGAACGAAACTGGTAGCTCCTCCACGTTGGCATAGCTGTTTTTCAACCAAAAGTACTTGCCTTGATGCGCATCAACATCTTCAGTTTCTGCGAGATCGATCTCTTCTTCCTGATAGAACGACAGCTCGGTCGGAGCGGTAAGAACTTCCAGCACGGACGCCATTTCGGATCCGGGAACGAACTCAACGAGCGCTTTCCTCATATACTCGACAGACCCATAGTTTGAAAGTTCGGGCAATGTTGCATGCGCCCAAAATGCATCGGTGCACAAATGAAATTCTTTCCAAAGACGGACGAGTTCATCATTGGAAATGTCCTGAAGCTGCGTGGTTTCAATTTCTTTCTGAATACTCTGCAGATCCAGTAGAGACGAACGCCAAACGGATCGAACCGCTTCGCGCTTCTCACGAGGCAACATCATGTCCACAAAGAGTTTCTCTCCCCTTTTTTCAATGGCCTCTTTCTCGCAGATCCAAGCGAACCGATCGCTGCCCGTAAGTACGAGAACGTCAGACCAGCCGTAGCCGGGGTAAAGCGTTTGATACACCGAAAAAAGTGCTCGGGCACAGGTTTCCACCCGTACGAGTGGATAGGACTGTGCAGGGCCCCATATAACCAGTTCGGCGTCGGGATTCAGCGGATGCTGCATATACCCTTATTAAAGCCATTTTTCGGGCACTTTCATAATTGACATGATGTGTCTCTGGTGTTATAATATATGCAGTACCGTCTCAGCCACAATTCTGTGGATCGGCGGAGTAACACCAACAAGCTCGGAGGAGCAAAATGCGCAGAAGGAAGTTTGTCCGTCACGGAAAAGCGAAGAAGGCGGAAACGGGTCAAAAGGATCAGGACCGTCAGCTCAACGACGTCGGCATCGAGCAGGCAATGAACCGTCGCTCGGTGAGCAACTTCTCGAAGGTCAACCTGGTCATCTCGTCATCGGCGCCTCGCGCGTTCATGACGGCACACCTCGTGACCGGATTCAGCGTCGACGACATCGTCAAGTTGGATGAACTGTATCCGGAACCTGTCGACGAGATCACCATCGAGTTCGACCGGCTGTTCAATCTGCTCGACTACAAGTCGGTCGCCACGTACCTCAACGAGGCCGGCGGCGAGTGCGTGATGGTATGGGCCGAAAACGTCTGGCCCGTGATCGCGAACGAGATCAGCTCCGGCGATGACGATGTGGCCATTTTCGGCCATGCAGTCTGTCTTCCTGCCCTCGCCATGGTGATGTGCAAGGACAATCCGGACCTGGTCGCGCGGCTCGCGCAGATCAACCTCAATGAGGCCGAGGGTTT
>CAYQQI010000034.1:0-9957 GCA_964419595.1 uncultured Candidatus Saccharibacteria bacterium | reverse complement strand
GAATAATAGAGTATATGACCGCACGTCAACGTCATCTCATACTTTCGGGCAGCGCATTTGTACTTTCGTGCACACTCCCGGCGCTTGTCCTTGCTGCGGGGGGATTCGTACCGCTCACGAAAGATGCGGACTTCGAAAAGATATTCGGTACCAAAGTGGGAGGTGACGCAAAAAATCTTACGTCGTTCATAAACTCGGCGTTCAAACTCACACTCTCAATCGGAGCGATACTCGCGGTGCTCCGCATCGCGTGGGCGGGGTATCAATACATGACGTCGGACGCGTGGGGAGAAAAATCGCATGCAAAAGAAATATTGGGTGATGTAACCATCGGGATTCTGTTACTTTTGAGCGTGTATCTCATCCTCTACCAGATCAATCCGAATATTACGTCACTCCAGGTGCACGGCGTTACACCGAAGTGATCGACGCCGGTTTTAGGCCACGTATTTTATAACAACCCTTCGGTTACGTGCCTGTCACGCATAATTTGCTGCTGCAAATTTGTAAGACCCGAAAAATAGGACGGGGGTCCTGTTTTTCCGCCGACGCGCTCCGGCCTTGCGACGAGGCCCCGCCTCGTCTCACCCTGTGACTCTACGCTACGTATTTTATAACCACCCTTCGGTTACGTGCTTCACCCTGTGACTCCGTTTTGATATTGGGGGCGTCCTGAAGCGTTGTGTGCACAATGAGGCGCTCGTACGCGCTCATCGGTGTGAGTTCAACGTCGTACTGAAAACTGCGCGCACGGTCCGCCATCATAAGCGCCTTTGTCTGGAGGTCTTTTATCTGCTTTACGCGGTAGTCGTTCACGTCCACGAGAAAATGTAGGTCCTGCGCTGCCTCGGGGGGAGTGCGTTTTTCTGCGATTTTCTTCACCAACATATCGAGTGCGTGAATGGTGTCGCCGTGTCCGCCGATCAGTGAACGTGCATCTTGCGTCTGAATGGAAAAAATGGTCTGTCCGGCAACAGAGGATCGCGAAACTACCGCGTCGGTGACTCCCATGGCGGTAAGCAACTCTGAAAGAATGGTCTCAACCGTGTCGTGCATGGAGGGCACTATACGCTTTTTTCACAATGCGCGCGACTTGACGCAGTCGCTCAAAATAGATGCTTCTATTGGATATGGCGCCCGTGAAAGCGTCGTCCCACATAGAATTCCTGCGCGATCATGAATACATTACTCGTGACCCAGTAGAGCGGGGCTGCGGCGGCCACGAAATAGGAAACGACTCCGATAACGAGCGGGAGTACGTAGCGCGCTTGTACATCAAAGCTTTTTGCCATTTCATCGGAGAACGATGCCTCGGTTTGTGTGACCGTCCCTTTGGGGCCCATTGAAAGTCGGGTGTAAATAGCCTGCGTTACCGCTACGAGCACCGCAAGAACGACACTGTGACTGCTCATATCGATGAGTCCCAAAAAGTGCATATTCACGCTCTCAGGGATGCCCACAAAGGAATACAACATTGAGGGGTCAACAGTCGGGAATCCGCCCTGGGCAAAAACCCAGTAGAGCCCGAGAAGTATCGGCAACTGTAGGAGAAGAAGCAGGAATCCCGAGAACGGATTCACCTTGCGCTCCCGGTAGAGTGCAAACATCGCGCGGCCCTGCTCTTCGGGTTTGTCTTTATATTTTTTCTTCAGCTCCTCTATTTCAGGTGCAACCGCTTTCATCGCCATCTGCGACTTGATCGCCTTTTTCGAGAGGGGAAACAGGATAAAGCGCACAATGATTGTAACGAGAATGACCGCAATACCGATATCGTGCGTCGGTACAATATCGACGAAATACACGAGAGCGTTGTAGATGGGGAGGTAGATCACTGCGTGGAAGGCGGAACCTATCATAGCGAGTGCATTGTACCTGCTTCGGTTACTTCCCGCTACGCAGACGCGTGAGGAGCTCTGCTACATCGTCGCGAAGCGCCGTATACGGCACATCAACTGCCTGTTTCTTAGCCGTCAAAATAAGCGATGCGCCCGTTGGGACACCGCAACTGTTGAGCGCGGATCGCATGCGTCGCTTGAGCGTATTCCGTACAACTGCTTTGGGGGATACTTTCTTAGAAACGACACAGGCGGCTTTCGCAGTACCGGCCTCATTCATCGTCACAGATAGCGAAAAAAGGCTTGAAATAAGCCTTTTTGCAGGTTTCTGCCGTCGAATTTCCGCGCCGGTAAGCCGATTCTTTTTTGGCATACGGCAGGGTGCACCCTAAAATTATACCGTGAGCTTCGCGCGCCCCTTGCGGCGGCGGCGCGTCAGAACAGATACACCCTTCACGCTCTTGGAGCGGATGCGAAATCCGTGCGTCTTCAATCGCTTACGCTTTTTGGGCTGGTATGTTCGCTTGGTCGACATGCGCCATAGTATGCCTTCACGTGAGGAAAAACGCAACGACTCATCAGGCCGGAAAAAATATCTTTGTTTTATGAAAAATGATATCCCCGCGTTATCCACATAGTTGTGAACATCTGTGTGGAGGTCGGTCAAGATTCCATCGCCGCCGAGAGTGCGTATAATGCTCAGCATTGTTCTCACTCACATCCCGTACCTCATTATGATGACAAACAGAGAACTATGGCAGAACGCACTCGTCCAGATCGAGTTGGGTACAACAGAAGCATCGTTCCGCACATGGTTCCGAAATACCGACGTTTCGCATCGTGACGGAGGAACGGTACAGGTGGCGGTGCCCTCGAAGATCGTCAAAGAGTGGCTCTCCGATAAACATCATAAACTCATCCTTAAAGCGCTCCGCAGTCTCGACAGTTCTATTCGAACGGTTGAATATGTAGTGCACCGCTCCACACCGACAGCTGATCGAAAACCGCAGAAGCAGGAACCACAGCAGAATGCCTCGTTCGACCTGCAGTCACTCTATATTGATAAGCGAGACAACCTGAATCCGCGCTACACTTTCGAGACATTCGTGGTGGGGCCGTTCAATCAACTCGCTCACGCCGCTGCAAAGGCCGTTCTTGAGCGACCGGGCCTCGCGTACAACCCGCTATTCATCTATGGCTCTACCGGTCACGGTAAAACACACCTCATCCAAGCTATCGGCAACTATTTCAAGAAGTCCCACGCAAATAAGAAGGTGCTCTACGTCACCTCCGAGCGTTTTGCTATCGATTACATCAATGCTGTCCGCGCCGGACACGCGAATAACTTCAAGGATCAGTACCGACAGTACGACGTTCTTATCATGGACGACGTGCAATTCATCGCAAATACAGAGAAGACTCAGGAAGAACTCTTCCATCTCTTTAATGCACTCCGGGATAACAATAAACAGATCGTATTTTCCTCGGATAAACATCCGGCGTTGCTTCCTGGCTTTGAAGACAGACTTAAGGGCCGCTTTTCCGGAGGCATGATAGCGGAAATCCCCGAACCGGACGTTGAATCGCGGACGGCTATCATTTCCGCGAAGATCGAGCAGCACGGCTTCTCCATTCCTGACGACATCATTCAGTACATCGCGGAAAACGTGCGCGGAAATATCCGCGAACTTGAGGGTGTTTTGAATATGATCGTGTGTAAGTCGCAGTTGAAGGGTAAGGCGATATCACACGCCGATGTTCGTGCACTCATTAAGCATAATGTGAAGCCGAACCGCGGCGTATCCATCGATGAAGTCGTACGGCGCATCGCGCAGTACTACGAAGTTCCGGAGAAGAGTATTTACGAAAAGACCCGAAAGAAAGAAGTCGTAAAACCTCGTCAAATAATCATGTACGTACTACGTGAAGAATTTGCGGTTTCCTATCCGTCCATCGGAGAGAAGCTCGGCGGCCGCGACCACACTACCGTGATCCACTCATGCGAAAAGATAAAAGAGGAAATGAAGAATTCCAGTTCGCTCGAACAGGAGCTCGACCACATTCGCGCACTGATTCACGCCTAACCTATGTGGATATCGCGTGCATACCGGGGGGAAGAGCGCGGGGTACAGCACTATGAAGTCACCATGAACAACATGGTGACGTACGTTGTTGTGCGGGAATCCACTCACTACACATCACTCGCACAGCAGTTATCCACCAGCACAGAGTTCCGAAATTACCGCGTATTTCCAAGCTCGTTCTGAGTTATCCCGTTATCCCCGCGACTAGTAGTAGTAATAAGTATTAATTAAATAACTATGAAGATAGCAACGACGAAGGAAAAGATACTGAATGCAATTCTTATAGCCGAACGAGTTGTCGGTAAAAAAGAATCACTCCCGATCCTATCGTGCATTCTTATCGATGCGCAAAAAGAACTCGTGATCCGTGCGACGAATCTTGAAGCGGGAGTTGAAGTTGTAGTCCCGGCCGATATTCAAGAGAAAGGTATTATTGCAGTACCGGCGACCATTCTTTCCCAAACGATCCGATCCATTAACGGAGACACGGTAACCTTCACCAGTGAAGAAGGAAATCTGTTGATAGAATCCCGGGGAACAAAAACGCTCATAAAGGCCACTCCACAAGCGGAATTCCCGGTACTCCCTACCACGACCACTAAAAAGGGTATTACGTTGAGTAGAGAGCGTGTTATGCGCGGATTACAGGCAGTGAGCTATGCGGCATCGCCGTCAATGATACGACCGGACCTCGGAAGTATTTATATAGTCATCAAAGACGGCTCTATGATATCGGTTGCCACGGACTCGTTCCGTCTTGCAGAGAAGACGATCACCGGCACCGGGGCGAAAGATAGTAGTGAGTTGCTCGTTCCGCTCAAGCACGCACTCGAACTTTCACATATTTTGGAGAAGATAGACAGTGAGAGTGTCACGATAGCGACCGAAGATGCGCAGCTCGTCCTTTTTGGAGCGGGGGTACGTTTCGTATCACGTGTTGTGGATGCCACATTTCCGAATTACAAGGAGATCATCCCGAAAAACACCGCGACGGAGGCAACGGTTTTGAAAGCCGACCTATCGGAAATGCTTCGCAAGGCGCGTGTGTTTTCAGGAAATGACCAGCATGTAGGGCTACATATTTATCCGAAGAAAAAGATATTCACGGCGACCGCACGTTCGTCAGATGTGGGGGAGATGTCTGATTCCATCGACGGAGCACTCTCGGGAGATGACCTCGATATCAATTTTCATATCGGCTACCTATCTGAATGTTTACCGAGCGTGGAGAGCGACAGTGTAACGCTCTCGTTTGCCGGTCCCGGAAAGCCCTTGGTGATACGAGGTTCTTCCGACGGTTCATTTATGTACCTCGTAATGCCGCTTAATCGCTAAGACCTGTAGAGCCGTTATAACAAAAACTCCCCGTAGGGAGTTTTTTTATTGAACCGTGAAGGGTATTTGGGACGTTTCGGTACCGGTCGTTGTTTGTACGACTGCCTGCAGGCTGGAAGGACCGGAGATGGTGGGCACGTGTGTGACGGCATAGGGAGGCTGCGTGGCGGTTCCTATGGGAATGCCGTTAATGAGGTAGGTAATCTGCAGCACGTTCGCCGGATTCGGGTAGTACGCACTGATTGTCATTGCACGACTTACTTGCACGAATGAGCCTGCTTCGGGGGTGAGTACCTTGAATGCAGAGACGGCGTCGGGAGGAATGATCACATCGGTACCGCCCGGCGTCGGTTGTCCGGCTGCCCAGAGCTGCACCGGGTAATCCCAGTAACGGAACTGTGAATCGCCGGTGCTGTTTAATCCGGTTGCGCGTGGATTATCTTTATCGATCCAGTACAGAATTTCGTGGATACCCTGAGACGGGTTCGTGTTCCACTCACCCCGAAGGACCGGCGGAAACGAATCACGATCCGGCTCCGGTGCAGGTGCGATGAACGGTTCCGCCGGGTATTTCTCCATAGCGTATTCCATGAACTCGTGCCACATCGGCGCAATAATGAATGCAGCTATCTTTTTCTGCATCGGGGAGTTGTTGTTGTTGCCGGCCCACGCGCCAACCGAAACACCGGGGGTGTAACCGATTATCCACACGTCACGGTAGTCGTTCGTGGTGCCTGTTTTATCGGCCACTTTATGTCCGGGAAAGTTCAAGGGAGAGTCCGCACCGAACTCAGGTGTTCGCGCGACATTGTCCGAGAGGACATCGTTCATCTGTCGTGCAATTTCAGGTTCGAGGACGCGCTCACTCTTGTCGGAGTATTCTTCAAGTATCGCTCCGTCGCGGTCTTCAACGCGCAAGATGCCGGTGGGTGGGTTACGCACTCCGTCGTTGGCAAAGACACTGTAGGCACCTGTAAGTTCCAGGAGTGTTACTTCACCGCCGCCAAGAACAAGTGTGAGGCCGTAGCGGGAGGCATCGGTGAGTGTGGTGATGCCGAGTTTTTGTGCCATCGCGAGGGCATCGTTCACTCCCGCCAAGTAGAGTGTTTTTACCGCAGGAATATTCTTTGATTGCGCAAGTGCGTCACGAAGCGTGACCGGTCCGGAAAACTTAAGATCGAAATTCTCGGGGCTGTAGCACGGCGCCTCACTACTGAAATCATTCGGCTGGCAGGCGGTAGAGAACTGCGTTTTGAGGTCGAACACCATCGTATCCGGCGTGTATCCCTCCTGGAACGCCGTCGCGTACACGATGGGTTTGAATGACGAGCCCGGCTGGCGATGAGCGATGGCAACGTTTACCTTGCCGTCGATAGTGTCATCAAAATATCCGCGAGAGCCGACCATAGCAAGAATTTGTCCGGTCTTCGGCTCAATGGCGACCATCCCCTCATTCGATGCGTCGAAATTGCGTTCCATCCCCGGTGCGTATTCGGTCACGGTGTCTTCGGCTTTTTTCTGGAGATCGTAATCGAGTGAGGTGACGACTTTGAGGCCCTCTTTTTGTACAGAGTCCACTCCGTACTTACTCTCGAGATATTCACGGATGTAAAAAACAAAGTGCGGCGCTTTGATACCGGCCTCTGCAACGTCAAGGAATTGCACTTGTTCCGCTTTTGCGGCGTCGTACTCCTCTTGGGTTATCATTTTGTGATCAAGCATCTCGAAGAGTACCCGGTTCTTTCGTGAGTCGAGCGCGTCGCGGTGGTTACCATGCGGCGAGTAGTACGTTGGCGCCTGCGGAAGAGCGGCAAGGTATGCGGCTTGTGCGAGAGTCACATCTTTTGAATCCACCCCGAAGAAATATTCCGCCGCCTCTTCGACTCCGTAGATAGTCCCGCCGTACGGGTTCTCATTGAGGTAAACGCTGAGAATTTCGTCTTTTGAAAATACACGTTCCAGACGGATTGCGAGGATGATCTCCTGTACTTTGCGAGTGATGGTTTTTTTGCGGGTCAAGAGTGCATTCTTTACGACCTGCTGAGTGATGGTGGAACCTCCTTGACCGAATGAACCGGTCGTAATGTCGGCGAGTGCCGCACGACCGAACGCGAGCGGGCGGAATCCGTGATGTGTATAAAAAGATGCGTCTTCGATAGCGATGGTCGCTTTTTGGATGTAGGGCGATATCTCTTCGAGCGGGACCGATGTGCGACGCACCGACCCGTGTACGTCGTAGAGGACGATGTTGCCGGTGCGATCGTAGATCTTCGTGCTCTCGGCTACCTGGCGATTCTCGAAACTATTGATGGCAGGAATCGGCATGAACGTTGCCCACGCGATAATGCCGCCGAGCCCGAAAAAAGTGAGTGCGGCGAGGCCCGTCAATGACAAACGAACCCATTCAGGCAACCGGTTGAAATGGCGACTGGTCCGCCTTCGAGCCTCACGAAACATACCCATTGCGACTATTGTACCGTTTTTCGTGTTTCTCCGCGATGCAGCGAGGGACGAGTGTGTGCAAGATGTGTGACACCAACGGCGATGGCGTCGTATTCGTCGTCGTGTTTTATGTGTGTCTCTATCCTTACGAGTACGTGGAGCATGGTCGCGATCTGTTTTTTATCTGCCTTCCCGTATCCTGCGGTCGCGCTCTTTATTTCGGCCGGGGAATACTCGTGTACCGGGATTTTAGTTGCAGCGGCGGCATTGATGAGCGCACCGCGGACCTCGGCGACTTTCATTGCAGTCGTGCGGTTTGCTTTAAAGAACAATTTTTCCATCGCCACGTGATCGGGCTTGTGAGCAAAGAGCAGTGATTCGCACACCGAGACGACTTTGTGGAGACGCTCAGCAAACTCTGTCTTCGCATCGGTTTCCACGCACGTGGAGAAAATGAGTACGTCTTTCGTGCCGATACGCTCGAGTACCGCCATGCCGCATCGCCCGTATCCCGGATCAATTGCGAGTACTTTCATACCGTAAGTATACAAAAAAAATGACCGCCCATCGGGCGGCCAGGAACGGTCGGGATTCATTTCGAGAGACGTCCCTCGATGACGTCGATCACTCCCTCGATCTCGTGAACGAGGATCTGATGGTGTCCGAAGATGGGGATCAGGAAGTCGCGGGTTTCCCTGATCTTCTCCTTTACCTTTGTCTCGTCCCACGATGTTATGAGGTTATGGAGCCGATCGACCGCTTTTTTCACGACGGCTATGCGCGGGGCGTGCCACAAGCGTTGAAAAAATATGCGATCCAGATTTTCTTCGGTCACGATCTCGCCGTCGGGAGCGGGTTTTGAAACCCAAAACACCATCTCGGCGACTTCAATATTGAAGTCGAGCGCAACTCGCTCGTACGTCCATCCCTCGATATCTTCGATGATGTCGTGAAGCAGCATTGCCGCTATCACATTCGCGTCCCACACACGCAGGTAGAGAATGAGAATGAGCGCGGTCGCGCGCAGGTGCTCGAAGTACCGCTCACCGGAATCACGCAGTATGTCGCGGAACTCTTTGCGCGCGACATCGTACGCTTTTTCGATCAGCTTGTATCGCGCGTCGTTTTTCGGATAGAGCTGGCCGATGCGCCGGAAGAATGACTCGCTCGTTTCCGCACCGGATGTGAGAAAGCTCAATTTCGGCATGAGCCATGCCGGGATGTTGAGCGGACGCAGCGGGATAGGTTCGGCGCTCGCAGACGGTTCAATGGCCATCAAAGCCTCCTCGGGGTCACTGCCGCGACAATAACAGTGTTGTACCTGCGTCGCAATCTTAAACCGCCTGCTCAGGCTTGATCTCGGTGGTGCTCATGCTCTCAAAGCACGACATACACAAATGCTTTGACGACTGATCGATGCCCGGGGGAGTAAAAAGTATGCCGCTATCGGACAAATTCGTTTTGCAACGATCGCACGTTCCTTCCATATGGAGGCTAGTATAGCGCAAAAATGAAGACGTTCCGGTATCCAATTGCGCGAAAACGACACCACACTTGACGAAGCTGCGCAATAGGGTAGTGTGCCGCGCATGTCATTTAACCCGCGCGATCCGCACTTTGTGCGAGCCGTCGTCTCGAATATCGAAGAGGGGCTCGTGCTCACGGTCGGTCTGCTTTCGGGCATCGCCATCGCCGGCATTTCACACACAACCATCGTGCTCATCGGCATGATCTTCGTATTTACGGGCGGTATTGCCGCGGCCTCGCGCTACAAACTCGCACACATGAAGCTTCCACAGTATGCGGATTCCTCCACACAGGCCTGCATTTTGCTCGGACTCCTCTATATACTTGCCGGCATCGTACCGCTCTTGCCGTACATGGTGCTCCCGGTCAGCAGTGCATACACGAGTTCTATCGTGTGTTCATTTGCGCTCGCCTTCATCATCGGTTTGTGGAGCGGTCACCAGGGATCGACAATATGGAAGAGTGCGTGGCACCTGGCCTATGTGGCCGCCGCGGGTTCTGTGATGGGTGCCATCGCGCACGCGATTCTCTAAAAATACACGCGCTCGCTACTCGGCGTTGGTGAACACATCCTCGACGTCGTCATTGGCGTCTATCTCCTCGAGCACTTTCATCAGCGCCTCGTTGTCAGCTTCGTTGAGAGGTACCGTTGTCTTTGCGGTGAACCCGCCATCGATATCTTTTTCGAATGCCCACATGGCGCTTCCCTGCGAGGCGAGCGCAAGACCGTTCTT
>CAYQQI010000033.1:0-9987 GCA_964419595.1 uncultured Candidatus Saccharibacteria bacterium | reverse complement strand
CAGTATTGCGGACTCTTGCCCTACCTGCGGAATGGAAAGGCCGACGATAAGTCGAGCGAGCTCCACGCGGGATGCATGCTTGATGGCGGCGACTGTTTTCTTTGCCGAAATCTCCGCGAAACCCTCCAGCGTCAGAAGATCTCCTTCGGTCAACGTAAAAAGCTCGTCATAATGCTGTACCAATCCCTTTTCGAGTAACTGATCAATAGTGCTCGGACCGAACCCTTCAATGTTGAGTGCATGTTTTGCGGCGAAATTGTAAAACCGACGACGAGTAACCGCAAAGGAGTGAAGGTCTACACATCGCCATGCCGAAGTCCCCGGAACGCGCTCGATGCGTCCGTCGCCCCCGCACTCCGGAACGTGGGTGGGCCATTTGAATTTCTTTTCTTTTCCGGTGCGAAGCTCCGTGAGTGTTCGGACGATATCGGGTATCACATCCCCCGCTTTTTGGAGTATGACCGTATCACCGATGCGCACGTCGAGCCGCAGTATCTCGTCCTCGTTGTGCAGCGTCGCACGAGAGACCGTTGTACCTGCAACGGATACCGGTTTCAGATGCGCCACAGGCGTGAGTACTCCCGTTCGACCCACCTGAAGAACTATGTTTTCAACAATGGTTGTCACTTGCTCTGCAGGGAATTTGAACGCAATTGCAAAACGAGGAGCTTTCCCCGTGAATCCCAGTGCTTCCTGGTATTCACGCTCATTCACTTTCACGACAACGCCGTCTATCCAGTAGTCTTGTTTTCTGCCCTTTTCTTTCCAGCTCTCCCAGTACCGAATGACCTCGTCGATATTTGCGGCATGTGCATAATGCGTATTCACTTTGAACCCAAGTTCACGCAGATACTCCAGTTCCTCTACCTGCGTCTTGGGTTCTCCCTCGGAGGACTGCGCAACGTCATAGATAAAAACGTCGAGCTTTCTTGAGGCGGCAATTTTCGGATCAAGTTGCCGCACCGCGCCCGCCGCTACATTTCGAGGATTCGCATACAACTCCTCCCCTGACTTCGCACGGTCTTTGTTGATCTTCTCCAGTTGTTTTGCGCTCATCCACACTTCGCCTTCCGCGATCACATCGATGGGTCTCGTGAGGGAGAGCGGCACTGATTCGATGGTACGTACATTGTGTGTCACATCTTCGCCGACCGAACCATCGCCGCGCGTTGCTGCGGTCTTGAGCAGTCCTCGCTCGTATTCGAGCACCACTTTCAGTCCGTCAATCTTGAGCTCCACCGTGTAGCTCGGCTCCACATCGCCGAACGTAGCCGCGAGCGCACGCTTCACGCGAGTATCAAATGCACGGATGTCCGCTTCGGAGAACGCATCATTGAACGACCACTGTGCTATTTTGTGCGGCACCTTCTTGAACTTCGAAAGCGGGGCGCCGGCTACTTTCTGTGTCGGAGAATCGGGAGCAATGATCTGCGGATAGGCGCACTCTATTTCTGAAAGCTCCTTCATAAGGGAGTCTCTCGCGCTCTCCGGTATCTCCTCCCGGTCATACACGTGGTACGCCCGGCGATACCGGTTGACGGAATTTTTCAATTTTTCGTATCGTTGGCGAACCTCCTGAGGGATCATGCACACAGACTACCCTAGCGTAGTGCCCTACTCCAGGGTTCTAATACGTGATCTCAATGGAACGCTGCAGTGCGCGACCGCTCGTGGTAATGGTAGAGCAATCGGTGCTATAACCGTCGGCGTGTATGACCGTGTACGGAGGAGTCGGGTTTTTTGTTATTGTTGCCTGCGCGCAATTGCCGGGAGTTGATAACAGAACACCGTTTTCGTCGCGTCTGAATATTGTCATAGAAAAGCTCGAGACGGCCGAATTCGCCGTCGCCGAAACTACGGGAACTGCGGTCATATTGTCGCACTGGACTGCAGGAGTAGGCTGCGGCGAGAGAGTGGAAGTTGCGAACCAACCGAAACGGACGTCGTGGTAGAGTGCACATTCTGCGATGGTATCTGCCGCATAGAACGCATATTGTGAATCGCGACCGAGCGAGGAAAGCGTTACTTGTTTGCGTGCGATGGTAAAAATGGAACTCCCGAGAGAAAGCACAATAGAGGCGACAAGCGCCGCTAAAAGCAGCGTGAATCCTGCCTGCGCAGGCACGCCGCGATTTTTCCGCACTTTATCCTGAAAGAAGAGGGTGAACATATCAGTTGGCGGCTCCGTCTTCTACCCAACGGTACATATTCGAATACATTTTAAATGATCGCACGCGTCCGGTCGCCGTCTCCCATTGGACTCTCACCGTAACGCGTATCTCATCTTCGCCGTCGTTGATCGTTGGATTTCCGACGAACTTGGCGTTCACGGTGCGCAGGAATTTCGTGACCGCCCAACCGCTCTCATACCCGTACAGATTTCCGTACGGATCAACCTGGAGCTGCTGACAGGGCTGCAAGCCGCACGGAGCAAGTCCGGTCACACCCGGTTTTCTCGCGTCGACCGTAAAGTACTGATTCGTGTAAATACCGGTCAGCAGGTCTTTGTTCGTGCCTGTCGTTGCATTCTCCAGAATATTGCCGTCACGAACGGCCCGTACCGCCTCAATTCCCTCCTGCGCAAGTGAATATGCAGCGACCTGATCGCGAGCGTAGTACGCAGTGGTGAGACTCTGAGAAACGAGTGACATCGGGGCCACGATCGCTACAACCATAAGCGAAACCGCCACGAGTGTTTCGATGAGCGTGAACGCTCGTCCCTCGCGCAACGCAAAGGGCAAAGGGCAAAGGGCAAATATTTGCGATTTGATATTTGCTATTTTATCTGTATATCTCATATATCGAGTACGCGTTGCACCGCGGTCGTTTGTACATGGAATGTTGTCTTCACGTTCGCCTTCGTTGTTCCTGCGGTGCCTTTGATGACCATCATGACCTTCGGCTGCACGATATCCGATCGCGAACTACCGAACACATAGAACTGGACCGATTCGATGGTCACCTCCGCAGCGGTGATGGCAACTTGTCCGCTCGGGTTCGATGAGCCGTTCGTTGATTTGTAAATACGACCGTTTCGAAATTCATATACCCAGTCATCATTCGGGTTGCTCGCAAGTCCGTCGTGCGATTCAAAATACAACAGGTCGTCTCCGAGTATGCAGTCCGCACCGGTAGGCGGTGCAACTGCGACGTTGCATCGGTAGTTACTTCCTTCGCGAATCGCGCGCGACATGCCGTCAACCGCAATATTCAGGTTGTTGATCACCGACTGAAGCGCCTGGGCTTTACGATTTGCATCCACCAAGGCAACGAGTGCGGTCACGGAAACGAGCATGACCACCCCGAAGAGACCGACCGCAACTATCATCTCTACGAGCGTGAAACCGGCTTGTGGGGACCTTTTCATATGTTATCGGACCGATATCTGACCGTTGGTAGAGATAACAATACTCTTCAGATCTCCGCGTGGGGAACGTACCACGATACGCGCCTGCTCATTCCTCGTACCGGTCAAATATTTTCCCTGTGGAGTGAATGTGAATATTTCACCGTTCATAGAAATGAACGCGTCCGGATTCGGCCTGCGATACGTTATGTCGAGGGCAGTCACGGTTCCCGTTGCCGTTTCCGATTGCCCGGGTGGTGTTACGAACAGGTATGCGACCGAGTAACCGGATTGGATGGAGGTGGTTTGTACGATCTCGGAGACTTCGAATACACCGTTGACCGTGGTCACATCACCGAACAGGTAGTACACATTCGACGGTGAGGTTTGGAAATGCATGCCGTACGCCGCAGCAAATGTGGAGCTCGTCTGGAAACGCTGCACCGATATTCCGTACACCTGTGCCTGTCGCACCGTAAGCGCGATGTCGTATGCAAGATTCTGCAGCTGTACCATTCCGCCAAAACGTACGTTGTTGGCAAAGATGATACCGCTGATGACCACAATGATGCCGATGACCACCAGCATCTCAATGAGGGTGAATCCTGCACCACTTGTAGACTTTTTTCGGGTAATTCCATTCATATGTTTGAGTCAAAAAAAGAGACATTCCTACGACATCGCGAGAGAGAAAAGTGGTGCGGGGCTCGCTCTTCATTGTAAGCTGCTCACCTTCGCTTCGAAAGCGAGCTATCCCCCGCTTTTGCTAAAGCGCCTACGGCAGGACATCGAAACATGCGCTCCCGGCGACACCGGAAACACTGCATTTCCCGCCGTCTGTTCCGTGGAAGTCGGCGGCCGAACCGGAGCAAAGCACTCTACTCAACAGTCTTTCTCCGTCATCTGCGGAGGAACCGACGTATACATCGGCATCACTTGTAAGCGCAATATGCCCCGAACCGCCTTCAATATCGGCTCCCAGGTGGTAGGAGCTGCACAAGGCCGTGGCCGCGGTTGTCGAAGACACATATGCAGCATAACTGTAGAGGCCCCCTGTCACTGGGTCCGTCGGCAGACTCGGCAGGAATCCTTTTGTTACCAACGGGCTTGATCCCGCGGGACCGATAGCTACCGGGTACTGGTCATTCGCGTCGTAATAGTGTTGCAGGGCAATTTGTATTGCCTTGATGTCGGATATGCGCTGTGCATCCCGCCCTTTTTGCCGTGCGCCGCCGAGCGATGCCGTAACCACTGCGGTGAGAATGCTGATAATGGCTATCACGACGAGCAATTCTATGAGCGTAACGCCGGCGTGTGAACGTAGAGTCCTCGTGTTCGCTCGATACCGTCTCAAAATGGGAGTGGGATGTTGAAAAGTAGGGAGAACCATACAATGAGACAGCTTGCGATAAGAAACGGTCCGAACGGAACTTCGCTCTTCATTGTAAGCTGCGCCGCTCGGCTTCGAAAGCGTGCTATCCCCCGCCGTTTGAGCGCTCTCATCAAAAACGGCAGCGGCATGAGTATACACACACTCACGAGCGCACCGATCACGAATGCAAAAAATACTCCCGTAATGCCATACACCGGTCCCAAGAGCCATCCGATACCGAGCGATAATTTTGCATCACCCAGTCCGATCCATCGGCCGCCTGAAACAAACCACAACGTTCCGATCGGAAGTGCCGCAAGCGGTCCCGCAATGAGGTAGCTCCACATGGCGGCCCCCGGGGGGATACCCATGTAGAGTGTGAGGGCGAGCGCTGCTGCGGCGAAGCAATACGCCCAGTTGTCGGGAATGATGGTGTGGCGGATGTCGTACACCGCAATCGCGATCAGAATAGAAATAATGGTGAGTGATAGGAGCACCGAAACGGGCTGATGCGCGATTGATGATGCACCGATAAGCGCGAAAAAAAATGCGCTCATCCCCTCTACGAGCGGATATTGCACCGAAATAGAACTTCCGCAGGACCGACATCGCCCCCGAAGCAACAGCCATGAGACCACCGGTACCATGTCAAACCAGCGCAGTTGAGCTTGGCACGACATACATTCACTTCGGCCGTCGAGCGAAAATATGTTTTTACGTAGTATGAGTACGTTGAGAAAACTCCCGATGATGAGGCCAAATCCTGCGAAGATGAGCGGGACGAGCATGCTTACGAGCGCACATCGTAGCACGCGGTACCGATGTCCCCGGCAGGGTTGCACTTTTGAGTATCTGCGCCGTGGAAATCAGCGGTGCCGCCGGTACAGACCTGCATAGATATACCGACCACTTTCTGATCAGCCTCTCCGCCCGTCGGAGGCGTTCCGGCTATAGGCGTGAGTGTCGTAACATCCGCGTCGGTCTGCAGCACCGTGTGGGTGATTCCGCTTTCCAGTGATGCGCCGATGTGATACCCGCTGCAAATGGCCGCCTGAGCACCGCCGTTGAGCGATGACGAGTAGGGCGAGTATGAGTAGACTGCATTGTTGGACGGGTCGAGCGGCAGCGACGCAATGTAGCCGTTCGATACGAGTAAGCTCGAAGCAGCCGTGCCGATCGTGAGCGGATACGCGCCGGTAGAATCGTAGTAGAGCTCAAGTGCAAGCTGTATCTGTTTCACGTCCGAGATACGTCGAGCGTCACGGCCCTTTTGTCTCGCACCATTGAGCGATGTGAGCACGACCGCGGAAAGGATGCCGATGATAGCCATCACCACCAGTAATTCAATCAGGGTGAACCCGTTGTTTTGTTTCGGTGCGGTATTCATACGGTCATATTAATCAGTGTCTGCAACCGTGGTACACGTGGTTTCTGTGCAGCTAACAACAGTTCCATCGTCGTTACTCTCCGCTGTGACGGTGAACGCAACTCCGTTTTGATCGGACACATCATTGCCGCAGTCTGACACACTTTGCACCCCGGGATTTGCATCGCAGTAGATCCAACCCGCCGGAAGCCGTGAAAAAGTAGCAGCGATCGCTGCGCACACCGGGCCTCCGCCGCCATCGATCGCTTCGGACGGAATATTCAACGCGGAGTTTTCATTCAAACACTGGTTTCCTGTGGTCTGTACGCCGTGGAGTTGTTCCTGAACGGCGGCAACGCGGCTTTTTGCGCGCGCACTTGCCACCGATGTGAGGACCACCGCAGAGAGAATGCCGATGATGGCGATAACAACGAGTAGCTCAACGAGTGTGTACCCTGATCGGTAATTCATGACATGTGTACGTTGCCTCACAATTCAATTAGTTCGTATCCGCCGCCGATGAGCAGCCGGATTCATTGCACGTAATGACCCACCCGTCGGAATAACTTTGTGCCTTGATGATGAAGTAGGTCGTTTGGTTCGCCGGCAGGCTCGATGCGTCGCTCCCGCAATTGGTTGCACTATTTTGGCCGGCATTCGCTGTGGCGTTGCAATAGATCCAACCGGCCGGCAACGGTTCGTATCTGCCGCTCGGATTGTTTGCACACAATGCGGGACCGCCGCCGTTGTTCGTATCGTTAAGCGGTGATGCATTGCACGGAGCGGTGCCCTGCCCCGGGAGGCAGAACGTGTAGGCCGTCGGGTTGGTACTGAGGCACACCATGGCGATATCGTGCATACTTTTCATACTTTGCATCGCGCTCGCGAGCCGGCCTTTTCCTCGAGCTGCGGTAATTCCGCCGAATAGTACCGCGGAAAAAAGACCGATGATGGTGATCACCACCAGTAATTCGATAATGGTGAAGCCCGTGGAAGGCCCCGAAGACACCCTAGATACTTCCGAGCGAGTTTTCATAGATACTTAATATTATCACGTGCGTGCGTTGAGCCCGGTAACTCGCTACGCAGGTGTGTATACATGGACCATATGCGAAACCGTCTGCGTACGCAGACGGTTTCGGAAACATGAACGAGTTTAGTTAGTTCGTGTTCGCGGCTGTGGTGCACGTAGAGTCGGTGCAGGATACCTTCATACCGTCGGCATAGCCTTGCGCCGTGATGGTGAACGAAGTCGAGGGTGACGTCGTGGAAACATCAAGACCGCACACAGACGCACTGTCGGTACCACCCGGGGTGGCATCGCAGTATATCCAGCCCGAAGGAAGGGCTACGTAGTTGGCACCGGTGGTACCGCAGAGGTACCCGCCGCCTCCGGCATTAAGTTCTGTCGGCATTGCAACCGTTCCGGCGCTCTCGCCGAGACAGATGTTGCCGCCTGCCTGCAAGCCGTGGAGAGTTTGCTGAACCGATGCAACGCGGGCTTTACCGCGAGCAGTGCCGAGCGAGGTGAGCACAACGGCAGAGAGAATGCCGATGATCGCGATCACAACGAGGAGTTCGATGAGGGTAAACCCTCCTGAATAATTCTTTTTCATGCGTTAAATATTAAATAATAATGATGCGAGACACGGTTCACGTGTCCGTTCATTGTACCCCCCTTTCCTTCACACATTCGACATGATGTGGATAAGGCTGTACCCCTGTGTACGCCTTACCCGCCCTAATCTTGGCCTAGCCACAGATTTAGGCGGGTTTGAAAAGTAGGTCGCTGCGCTCTGTATTTTTCTAAAAACTCGATGCGAGGTTGTAGATAGGAACGAGAATTGCAGCCAAGAGCCCGGCCACGCCCACGGCGAGGACCACGATCATCAAGGGTTCTATGAGGTCGACCATGGTATCAACCGCATTATTGACCTCTCGCCGGTAGAAGCGGGCCATCGTCTCCAAGATCTCGCCCATATTCCCAGTTTCTTCACCTATTTTGATCATCGCAACGACGATTCCCGGAATTTCTTTGTGTTTACGCAGTGCTTCGGAAACCGGGAGTCCCGCCTTCACGTCCGCCGCAGCCAGTCCGAGTATTTTTTCGTACGTCGCGTCCTCAACCACGTTCGCCGTGATCTCTAATCCGCGAAGTATCTGAATGCCGCTGCGGAGCATTGTTGAGAGGTTGTCCGAGAGCCGTGAGAGGTAGATCTTTTGATAGATACTGCCGATGATCGGTATTTCCAATCGCGCTCGCGAAACCAGGTCTCGCCCGTTCTCGGTCTGGGCATAGCGGACAAGGAACACCGCTCCCACCCCGAAGAGCATCAGGAGGAGGAATATGTATTTGCGTATGAATACGGATGCTCCGATGACGACCTTCGTGTAGATCGGTACTTCCTGGCCCACGTCGGAGAGCATGAGGGCGAGCTTCGGGATAACAAGCGTCATCATGAGCGTCATCACGACCGCAAAGGTCGTGAGAATGAACGCAGGGTAAATGAGCGCGTTACGGGCTTTTTGCGTTATTTCGTAGTTGCGATCAAGGTAATCGGCGAGAAATTGAAATGTTTCGTCGAGTTTACCGCTTTCCTCCCCAGCGCGAACCATGTTCACATAGAACGAGGAGAACACATTGGGATGTTTGGCGAGCGCAGCGGATATGGTGGCACCGCTCTGAATGTCGTTACCGATCTCACTCAATATCTCTCCGAGTTGCGGGGTGCGCGCTTCTGCCGCGAGGAGCCGGAACGCACGAAGCGCGGAAACCTGCGCCTCGAAAAGCGTGGTGATCTGGCGGGAAACCATGACGATATCCCCGTGCTTCACACCGGAGAAGAACGGAATGTTCGTCGACATGCCGAGCTTTTTACCCTGTTCGTCTATCGATGAAATGATGAGGCCGCGGCGCTGGAGCGCGGCGATCGCAACATCCATATTCACCGCATCCACCGTGCCGTCACGCTGGTTTCCTTGCTGGTCGAGGGCCTTGTATTCAAATACGGCCATGATTAGAGAAGTTTATCGAGCACGTTCGGATTCAGTGAGTACTGATACGCGGTTTCCGTCGTTATTTCTCCGCGTGCCACAAGTTCCGCGAGAGAGCGGTTCATGTCGATCATGCCTTCGGTCGAGGACGTTTCAATGACGGTATTTATCTCGTGCGTACGCTTTTCACGGATCAGGTTTGAGACCGCTTTTGTATTGATGAGCAATTCGCACGCCGGTATGAGGCCGCCTGAAATGCGCGGTACCAGACGCTGCGAGAATATGCCGGCCAATGACGCCGCAAGTTGCAGTCTGATCTGATCCTGCTGGCCTTCGGGGAATACATCGATGATTCGGTCGATGGTCTGCGCCGCGTTGTTGGTGTGCAGTGTGGAGAAGACTAAGTGGCCGGTTTCCGCCGCAGTGACCGCGGCTGCCATCGTTGCGGCGTCGCGCATTTCCCCTACCAAGAGTACATCGATATCCTGACGGAAGGCGGCGGTAAGGGCGGTGGTGAAGTCTTTGGTGTCGATATGTACTTCGCGTTGATCAATGAGCGATTGTTTCGGCTCGAAGAGATATTCGATCGGGTCTTCGATCGTTACGATGTGTTCCATGCGCTCGGTGTTGATGAGTTCGATGAGCGCGGCAAGCGTGGTCGTTTTCCCCTGTCCGACCGGTCCCACCACCAAAAAGAACCCCTGCGAGCGACGCGCAAATGACGCAATGATGTCGGGCACATTCAACTCCGATAGGGGTCGGATGGTTTTCGGAATCAGACGCAAGGCAATTGAAACAGTGCCCTTTTGAAAGAACGCATTCCCGCGGAATCTCACCCCGTCGTCTGCTTCGTACGCGAAATCTATCTCCTGAGAAGCCAAAAATCGTTTCTCCTGCTCCGCAGTGAGT
>CAYQQI010000032.1:0-10060 GCA_964419595.1 uncultured Candidatus Saccharibacteria bacterium | reverse complement strand
GTATTTATAGAGTATCGATCCCTTACCTCGGGTCTCGGCATATTCCTCTTGAATATCCCACGTTCCGGCAAGGTATAGTTTGTTACGGGTTATATTTTCCGGCACCTCGAGTTGCTGCACCCCCGCGCGCCCCGGCACGCCGTTGCCCAGATCTTCGTTGCGGGCACTTCCGAAATAGGTTTCCGGCGAACCCACTTTGCGGAAATCCACTTCTACGACATCGTTGGGCGTAACAACATCACTTGAGACCGTCGCCTGCTCTCCCCGTACGCGCGCGCGCTCATCAAGCGCCTTTTGAATTTCCCTTTCCGTTACGTCGTACTCGCCTTCGCCCGCATGGTCGTACACAATGAAGCCGTCGATATCGATGAGGTATTTACGCGGCCAGTATTGATTTTTGAATGCACTCCACGTTGCGTAATCGTTATCAAGGACAACCGGGTATTTGATACCCATGCTCGCGGTTGCTTTCTGCACGTTATTGAGCACACGCTCGAATGCGAATTCCGGGGTGTGGATGCTGACTATTTCGAGTCCCTGATCTTTATACTTTTCGTACCACGCATTCAAGTACGGGGTGGTGCGGATACAGTTGATGCAGCTGTAGGTCCAGAAATCAACGAGGACGACTTTCTCTCCCTTGAATTGTCCGAGTGTCACGGGAGCGCCGTCGGTATTGAGAAATCCGCTCGGTCGCGCTATCTCCGGCGCTTTCGGATATTTCACCGATTTGATGACCACGCGCTCCCGAGAGGTTGCGTCGTCGGAGATATTCGACGCCTCATTGAGTGTATCGGCGCCTTCCGGCATAAGCCCGGAATCCCCCCGCTTAGCGAGCAGTATCTGTTCGATACGGGATGTATCAAAGAGTCCGCCGCTGAGTGCCACTTGGATCTTTTGATCGATACCGAATGCAATACCGAGCCCGACGAGTATAAAGAGTGCGCCGATCGAGCGTTTGAACCATCCGTATGAATCCGACGCAACGCCGAGCTTGTCGAGCAGCTTCTGCCCGCCGATCGTAATGACCAAGAGCATGAGGCTCAGACCGAGCGCATACACAACCAGGTAAAGTATGCCGAGCGCAAAACTCGCGGGAAGGACGGTCGCCAGAATGAGAAAATACGTGGGCGAACAGCTGGCAAATACCGGTCCGAGCGCAGCACCGACGAGCACGTCGCCGAAAAAGTTCTGTTTCTTGTAGCCGGTTGCGAGTAACTTGTTGGAGTCCTGATTTATCCGATTGAGCAACGGCAGACTGTCCCAGAGTTTTGGAAACACCATCGCTACGCCCAAGACGACTATGATGGTTCCTGATATCAGTTTCCACACTTCCGGCGGCACATTGATGAAAACGGTAGATGCTTTCAGTAACAACGTGAAGGCAATGACAGAAATCCCCAGCGATGCGGTAACAACAAGTGCCCGCTTGTTCGAGCGTTCACCCGTGAGTGATCCGCCTATGATCACCGGAAGCAGCGAAATGATGCAGGGAGCGAGCGCGGTGAGCACACCCGCAATGAACGATATCGCTAGAAAAAACATGCGCTCATTGTAGCGCAGCTATACGCAGCATGGGTCCGTTAGAGCCCGAGCGATATCAATCCGAATAGCGCGAATGCTGCGCAAAGGACTAGGAATGAACGGCAAAAGAACACGTCCTGTAACAGGCCGAGTGTGTTTTTCATGGCCACGCATTATGCGCAACAGCCCGTGAAGCAAAGATGAACCCGCGGGACTCTGTCCACCGAGGCATGAAGAAACGGATTGACTACTGGATGTTTCTATGCAATAATTTGAGGAGTACGTCAACCACCTCCACGGGGACACAATGAGCACCTGCATCCACTTTGTAATGCGTCGCACGTGTAAGGACGTGGCGTTTCAGCGTGTCATGGAGCAGCTTTTGCTCCTGTTCGCTCGAAAGCCCGATCCTGGCAGCTACTTCGAAGAAGAAATACGCGATATGGCGAGCCTCTCGGATGACGCGTTTCTCGCCCAACTTGTCGCGCGCAACTACGAATGTATCGTCGCGCAAGTAAACGGTGAATTCGCCGGCTACGTCGCCTACCAGCGGCACGATGCCGGTTTTCGCGGTAACTCGAAACCCACGTGGCACTCGTTCAGCTATCGCACTCTTCCTGACTTCAAGAAACGCGGTATTGGCACGATACTTGCGCGCACCTTCATTCAAGAAGCGCACAACAGCGGCATCCGCCACATGCGGTTCTTTGGTGGCGACGAGCGAGGAGCCCTGGACAAGGACGATCACGACGCCATGTTCCATATCTTCGAGGAAATCATTCTGAAGAACAGGCTCGGTGTTCCATTCAATATCGTGCGCGGGTCGGGTGACGGATACGGATACATGGATCTTTCGGAGCGCGTTATGACCAACGCGTGATCTCCATCAACAATGGGGCCGTCTCTCAAGACGGCCCTTTCGTATTTGTTGGTATAATTTAATGAATGAACCCTCTCAAAGAGAGACTGCAACGTCTTATAAAAGGCGATGTTTTGGACGACAACGAGACGCTCAAGAAATACAGTCGTGATACGAGCGTATTTGAACGCACGCCCGAGGTGGTGGTATTCCCCAAAAACGCAGACGACGTTTCCGCGGTCGTGAAATACGCCCATGATGCGCGCGAGCGCGGGGAATCTGTCTCCGTGGCGCCGCGCTCCGCCGGCACGGATATGACAGGGGGGCCCTTGACCCGCTCCATCTCTCTCGTGTTCACCAAATACATGAACGCTATTAAAAAAGTGACGGAAGATTCCGTTACCGCGGAGCCAGGGGTGTATTACCGAGACCTGGAGAAAGAAACGCTCGCACGCGTCGGAAAAATAATCCCCTCCTACCCCGCTTCGCGTCAGTTGTGTGCATTCGGCGGTATGATATCGAATAATTCCGGCGGAGAATTGACGCTCCGCTACGGAAAAACGAATCACTACGTTCGCTCCTTGAACGTGGTGCTCTCCGACGGCTCGCATGCTACCCTCGGACCTATCTCATTTTCACAACTCGAGGAAAAAATGAGGGAACAAACGCTCGAAGGAAGTATATACAAAGGCATCCACGAACTCATTCGCGAGCACGAAGCGGATATTATTGCCGCAAAGCCGACGGTCACTAAGAATTCCGCGGGCTACGCGCTGTGGAATGTCGTCGATAAAGAAAAACGCACGTTCGACCTCACGCAACTCGTGTGCGGCTCTCAAGGCACGCTCGCGGTGGTGACCGAGGGAGAAGTGGGAATCGTAAAGATGCAGGAGCATAAGGCGATGCTCATTATGTTCATCTCCGACATGAACATTCTCCCGGAAATCGTTCGACGCGTACTCGAGTTCAACCCCGAATCATTCGAGTCCTACGACGACCAGACGTTCAAGCTTGCGGTCAGGTTCATTCCTCAGATCATCGGACACTTCGGATTCGGACAGATGATCAAACTCGGCTTCGCGTTCATTCCGGAAATGTGGATGGTACTTACCGGCGGTGTACCGAAGCTCGTCTTGATGGCGGAATTCGCCGAAGACAGCGACGAACTGGCCATAGAAAAAGCGCGTGCCGCCCGCCACGCGCTGCACGGGCTCGCCGTTTCCACTAAACTCGCAAAATCCGAGGCGCAGGCCGCCAAATACTGGACCATCCGCCGCGAATCCTTTGCACTCTTGCGAAAGAACCTCAAAGGGCTCTACGCCGCACCCTTTATTGACGACCTGGTCGTGCATCCCGATAACTACCCGAAGTTCATTCCTGAGCTCTATGCCCTTCTCGATCAGCACCACCTGCTCTACACAATCGCCGGTCATATCGGAGATGCGAATTTTCATATCATTCCGCTCATGGATATGAAAAACCCCGAGCATCGCAAAGAAATAATCGAATTACAGCCGAAGGTGTACGAGATAGTGGCTAAATACAAGGGTTCTATTACCGGAGAGCACAACGACGGTATCATTCGAACCCCCTACCTTTCCATCATGTACGGAGAGAAAATGGTGGGGCTCTTTGCAGAAGTAAAAAAAATATTCGATCCATTAGGCGTACTCAACCCCGGCAAGAAAACCGGCGGAACCGTGGAAGACATCAAGGATTCTATGATCACTCATGTGTAGAAAAGCAAAGGGCAAAGGGCAAAGGGCAAACGGATGGTTTGCGACAATGACCGCTTTCTTTGCATTTTTCGTTTTGCTCTTTGATTTTGTCTCCGCACACGAAATGTATGTTCTTCCACCCTCGATCATTCCCGGGTTGCTTGCAATGGATTCACCGAACCCGTTCAGTGCGTATTTCGGCAACGAGTATCATTTTTACTTTTGGGGTTTCGTTTCGCTCGTGGTTGTGTCGACAGTATTCTGCGCAACGATATTTCGTGTCTTCGAGGTCGCGAGTGCACCCTTCTTTCATGCGATCAAGCGCTACGCCCTGGGATTTGTACGCCTTGGCGTAGGCGCCTGTCTTATTTCGTTTTCGTATCACGATGCGCTCTTCGGACCCGAATATTCATTCCTGCACCTCTTCGGAAGCGGATATCTGAACGATGCCGCAGTGCTCCTTACCTTCGTTTCAGGTATCGCTATCCTCGCCGGCCTATTCGTCCGCTACGTCGCGCTCGCGCTGATCGCGCTTTGGTTTTATACGGGGGCGGTCGTCGGGGTCACCATTTTGGATTACACCGATTTTCTCGGAGCATTCATCCTGCTCTACGTGCTCGGCGGCGGCATGTGGTCAATTGACCACCTGATAGGAATTCGCGGTCCGCGGCACGCACTCGTAGCAAAATTGCACCCCTATGCATTCCCCTTGATGCGCATGATGTTGGGATTCGGTGCGATGTTCGCAGCTGTGTACGCAAAATACATTCACTCCGCGCTCGCGCTCGAAGTTGTGAACCGATTCGAACTGACGAACTTCTTTCCGTTCGATCCGCTCTTTGTGGTGCTTGGTGCACTCATCATAGAATTTCTGGCAGGTGCCATGCTTTTCTTCGGTATCGCCATACGATGGACGGGTGTTTTCTTTATCTTCTGGCTCACGCTCTCTCAGCTCTATTTCACCGAGGCAGTGTGGCCGCATCTCATATTGTTCACACTCGGACTCGCACTGTTTTGCCACGGGTACGACAAATACTCGCTCGAAGGGAGATTCTTCAAGCGCAGAGAAAGCGAACCTGTCTTATAGTTGCTGCGCTCGTGCTTTATGCGCGAGCATGAGCACGATGAGAAATGCGAACAATGTTCCGGCCATCAAGGGATACGTAATGTAACCGTATTCAAGCAAGGTTATCTGCGAGCAGCTCGGACCCGACGCCGGACAAGGCAATGAGCCTGCCGGGAGCATCTGCAGTGCGTGGTGATACGCGGCCACTCCGAGTCCGAGTACGGAGAGCACGATGGAATAAAAACGGAACGGTATTCCCTTCCAGAGCGCGAGCGCAAAAAGAATCACTTGGGGATACATAAAGACGCGCTGCCACCAACAGAGCGGGCACGGTTCAAATCCTAAGATCTCGGAATAGTAGAGTGTGAGTGCGGAACTTGCGAGCGCGAACACGAACGCGAGCGGCAGCGCCATGCCGCCGACTTGTTTGACCACATCATTGAGCCCCGGAATGCGATTACGAAGAAGGAGTGCCGCGAGCAATCCGACGGTAACCACCTGCAAGGCAAGTGTTCCGGTTCCGAGCAACTGATTCAACGTGTCGGTAGACATTTGATGTGCAATTACACTTCCAGGGGGCACTGTGCGGCGTCGGCAATTTCCTTAACTGTGTGCTCTCCCGTCAAACGAGTACCGTCGGGGAAAACCCAGGTCGGGTAGCTCTGCACGCCCACATCGGTGCACTCTTTGAGCTGGCCCTTGGCATCCGGTGTGGAGCATTCGTGGTACGGGAGCAACCGCGCGGATGAGCCGAACATGCGCTTGGTTGCCTGGCAGTGCGGGCACCAGAAGGCGCCGTAAAAGATAACGCCCTTGTCGGTCAGACACTGGGCGACCGTGTCGTATTTCCCGGGTTTTGCACTTACGTAAAAGCTGGACGCAACACCCACAACAATAAGTAAAAGAATGGCGAGCCAAAAGATAGTGACGGATTTCATAGCGGGAATACTACCATTTCAGTCGCTTTTGAGCACGCCTTCATTTCCTGCGGACTTCGTGGTCTGTCTGCATATCTCGCTCCCGCACATACACCCGTACGGCTTTATAAATTCGTCGAAATACTCGTCGCCGTAGTCGATGGTGAGCTCCTCTTCCGCTTCGATGTCTCGGGCGGCATGGATCATGATCCTTTCGCCCACCACATCGGCCTCAACGTTGGGGTCGCAGGAATGATTGATGTAGCGCGCGGTATTCGATTCGTCTTCCCCGTCGATGGTCCACTCGGAATCGATCTCAAAAAGGTATTTTGTGGTGAGTGTGTCTGCAAGCTTTGTGGTTATCTTGCGCCCGGTGTAATCCAGCAGATACTCTCCGAATTCGAAGCCAACCTTGGCGAACAGCCCGGTGCCTTTGGCCCCGCCTATTTCCCGTATTTCAAATTTTGATGTGTCGTACGCCATAACCGAACGAGTGTACCATGATGCTTAAATCGCGACGTGGCTGAGCAATAGGTATATTTTAGAGCCGGATAATTTCCTGCTGAAAATTTCCTCTGTCTCGTCCCGTCGGACTTGCGAACGCTCTAAAATATACCTATTGCCCGCCCGAACGACCCAAGCGAGCAACACTGCTCTCTTTTTCGGAATTACCTGCGCGATTGTGGAGCAGACCGTGATATTTTTTGGGCTTTGGAGCCTGGCGAGGCGAAATGGAGAGATTTCTTAGCAAAGAAATACTCGTACCAAAAAATATCATGGTCTGCGGAACGCCAATTGCTGAAATCGTCACAGAAGGCATAATGTGCAGGATGTCAAAAAAGGAAAAACTCTCCACCGAACCATATAAAGGCGTTCGCGACTTCTACCCGGAGGACCAGTTCGTGCAGCGCTACATTTTTGAGCACATGGAACGCGTGTGCGAACTCTACGGTTACGAGGAATACAACGCGAGCATCTTCGAACCTTCCGAGCTCTACCGCAGCAAAACCTCCGACGAGATTGTGAATGACCAAACCTATAGCTTTACAGATCGCGGTGAGCGCGAAGTAACGCTGCGCCCGGAGATGACCCCCACGTTTGCCCGCATGATAGCCGCGCACTCCCGTGAGATACCGATGCCCGCCCGCTGGTATTCCATCGCCAACTTTTTTCGTTACGAGCGCCCGCAAAAAGGCCGCTTGCGCGAGTTCTGGCAGCTGAATGCCGACGTCGTCGGGCTCGACGGCATCGAAGCCGATGCCGAGATTATCACACTGGCCTACGCCACCCTGCGCAGCCTTGGCGCCGAAGACAATGATTTCGAGATTCGCGTTTCCGATCGCCGCATACTGGATGCCTTTTTTAACGAAGCCGGGATCGACGCTGATAAACGTTCCGATGTAACACGACTGCTCGATAGGCGCTCAAAGCTCGAAGACTTCGACGCACAGCTTGTTGCCCTCGTAGGAAAAGACGCAGCAACCACGCTTGTGGACCATATTTCCCGCACTACATCGAGCGCATACCTGGAAGAGCTGCGTGTGATGCTCGAAACCATGGGAGTAAAGAATATGGTGGTAGATACCACCATCACTCGCGGCTTCGACTACTACACCGGCATGGTCTTCGAAGTGTTCGACACCAATCAGGAAAATAAACGCTCACTTGCCGGCGGCGGCCGCTACGACCGCTTGCTCGAGCTTTTCGGCGGAGATGCCATTCCCACGGTAGGTTTTGCCATGGGAGACGCGACCATTCGGGAATTCCTTGAGTTGCACAACCTGCTCCCGGCATATGCGCCCGCAACCGAAATAATGATTGCCATTGTGGAACCTGAGGCGACCGTACACGCTATTCGCCTTGCACAGGACCTGCGCCGCGAAGACGTAACAGTAGCGGTGAACTATTCCGGGAAACGTGTCGGCGACCAGATACGAATGGCCGACAAAATGAAGATCCCCTTTGTGATCGCTGTGGGCGCAAAGGAGCGTGACTCAGGTCGCTACACCATCAAGAACCTCGAAACCGGCAACGAAACCATTCTCCCTGCCGATCGTATTTCTGAACATTTGTTTTCCTCTTTAGGGTAGAACGTAGTTCGTAGCTCGTAGAACGTAGCACATGCACTATCGAGATCTCGTCGTGTGGCAAAAAAGCATGGAGCTCGTCGAGGTGGTTTATTCTTTTACCGCAGCGTTTCCACCAGATGAAAGATTCGGACTCGTATCGCAACTACGGCGCGCAGCTGTATCGATCCCCTCAAATATCGCCGAAGGTAGTCGACGTCGAGGTAAAGACGGTAAGCACATGCTTACGATCGCATATGGGTCTGGCGCTGAAGTTGAAACGCAGCTGGAACTTGCGCGACGACTAAAGCTTGGGGATTTGAAACAGTGCGATGCAGCAGAGTCGTTGTTAAGTGAAGTTATGCGAATGTTGAACGCAATGAACAATAGAGACTAACTACGTTCTACGTACTACAATCTACGAACTATGAGAATCGTTACGTTCGACATTGAAACAGCGAATTGGCTCGACGAAACCGGTTCGAGCGATATTACCTCGCTCGATATCGCTATTGTGTGCATACACGATTCCGAAACAGATGAGTACTCAAGCTACCTGGTGCCCGAGCTCCCGAAGCTTTGGCCGATACTGGAGCGCACCGACATCCTTGTGGGCTACAACTCCGACCATTTCGATATTCCCCTCCTGAACAAGTACTACCCGGGCGACCTCACGAAAATAAAGAGTCTCGACTTGATGAAAGAAATTCATGCGGTGGCAGGGCGCCGCCTCAAGCTGGATTCCGTTGCCGAAGGCACACTCGGTGAAAAGAAAAGCGCACATGGTACGCAGTCGCTGCGATGGTGGCGTGCGGGCGAAGTCGATAAAGTGCGACAGTACTGCCTCAAAGACGTGGAAATAACAAAAGGCGTGTTGGATTACGCTCTCGAAAAAAGCTCGGTCAAATACAAAGAGCTCGGGAAGTTGTATGAAATAAAACTCAACACAAAGAATTGGCTCGCACCCGCCTCGGAAGCGATGACCTACGGCCTCGGATTTTAATAAAACTTGAACTTGCTCCTCTGAAGCGATAGTGTAGGAGTAGGCGGACTTTTCCGCATTTACGCGAGGGCGACATGAAAGCAGTGCGGCTGGTTTATGAACGCTGGGAACCGACAGTTCCGAACTTCATTACTATCTTTCGTCTTGTGCTCTGCCTCTGGGGCTTGCACATGTTCTATTGGGTCGTGTTCTTGCCGCCGGTGGTTGTTATGTGCTGCATCGTTAGCGCGATCCTCGACGGCGTTGACGGCTATTTCGCGCGCTTGCTGAAACAGGAAAGCTTCAGCGGGAAACTGCTCGATCCGCTGGTCGACAAGGTGTGCTGCTGGAATATGGCATTCGTTCTGGCACATTACGCTGCATTCCACACGAACTGGTTCACATTCGCGTTCATGTTGCTTGCGATCCCGCCGTTCGCACTCATCGGGCTCTACGACTACGCAACGATGTCGATGCGAGCGACCGATGAAGAAATGAAGACCAGCGACGCCGCGAAACACAAACAGGCGATACTTTTTTCCGGCCTGTGCCTCTTTCTGTTCGCAATGTCATTCGAGCAAGCAACAACCTGGTTTGCGGATGCGACCGCCGTCTGGAGCATGCACGCCACGTACAGCATGTTCCTGTTCGGCGGAATGCTCACACTTTGGCAAGCGCTTCGAATGACCGCGGAGTCGACGCGAAAATACTTTGCTCTCTCGAAGGACCCGCGAGCAACGCAGTGGGCGCAAATGCCCCTCGTGCGATTCGTGCTTCGAACCATCTGATGTTCTGTATGGCAATGACACGACCCGGTCTCTTACGAGACCGGGTCGAAATCATTTTGTTTGTGCTTGGGACCGGGGTCGAACCGGTGACCCTTCCCTCTTCAGGGGAATGCTCTACCAACTGAGCTACCCAAGCATCT